>JBLNEM010000389.1:0-2508 GCA_050262655.1 Mycobacterium leprae
CGTCGCTTCGCCGGCCGTGCGGGTGTGCAGCCAGTCCGGGTTGGGGTTCCAGCCGGTACCCCAGCCATGCTCTTCCGTCCATTCGGCCCAGAAGAGGCCGCAGGGCGCGAGCCCCTCCCGGGCGATGCGGTTCAGCACCCGGAGCCCGGCTTCTGCCTGTGCGGCATCGCCGGCGGCCAGTCCATGCTGCCACAGGGCATAGGCGTAGGGGATACCGCTCACCCAGGCCACGTGCATGTGCGGCCGGTGCCGATGCGGCTTGCCGTTGCTGAAGACCCACTCGAAGGCGGCCGTCTCGTAGAGCACGTCGCAGTCCGGGTCGTAGTGCCAGTTCTTCAGCCCCTCCGCCGCCAGGCCGGCGCCCTCCGGCAACGGGAACCACGGACGCGTGTCGGCGGCTGTGCGCCAGCGGTCGTACATGGCCCGGAGCAGCGGGCTGTAGCCGTGCAGGTCGCTCCCGCCTCCGGCCGTGTAGAACCGGAGCGTCAGCGTCTCGCCGGGCTGCAGTTCCGCCCACTCCCCTTCGGGGCCGACGGGCGGGGGTGCGTACCAGCGATAGGGCACAGGCTCCTCCAGATACGGCAGCCGGAGTCCCAGCCGGGGCAACCGGCCCCGGGGGGCGTCGAAGCCCAGGGCTGGCAGCGGGCCCGTGCCTGGCGGGTCGGTGCCCAGCATCGCCATCCCGCCGCCGGTCCAGGCGAAGAGCAAGGGTGCGGCGGTTCGATCGGTCCGGAACCACCAGGCCGGCGACACCAGGTTCGCCGGATCAGACAGATCTGGGTCATAGCGGGGATACCGGCGGACAGAGCCCGCCGGCCGGTTCTCCTTGTAGAACACCCCCGGCAGCAGGCACCGAAACTTTCCGCCCGGCTCCAGGTCAAAGCCGACTTCCAGCCGCAGCCGGACCGGTCCGGGGCGTCCGTTGGTCAGCCTGACCTCCCAGGCGAGGAATGGGGCCGGATCTGACCCGTGGGCCGTTACGAAGCCTGCCACGGTCAGGCCGGCGGCGGAACCGTGGAAGTTGCTCACGTCCTGAGGTGCGACGGGTAACGGGACCGTAAGATCCGGGAAGCACAAGGTCAGGAACGACCGCCCCTGCAGGACGGGGCCCGCGTCCATCGCAATCCGGGGCACGAAGCTGCCGCCAGGGCCCGGCTGCCAGGAAAGTTGCGGCGTCATCATCGGCTGTCACCTCCTGAACGTTCCCGCAGCAGGTGTCCCGCCAGACCCAGCCCGGCGAATCCCGCCACCCATGCCATGAGGCCGGCGAAGTCGAACACCTTGACATACCCCTTGCCGAAGAGCGAGTCGCTGGCCCAAAAGGACTCGCAGGAAGCGCCCTCCGGCAAGCCCAGGTCGCCCTCGAAGCGAGCGAACTGCTCTGTGGCGTAATGGAGCAAATCCGCATACCGATCGAGGACGTACGGGTCCCCGGTGGCCAAGTAGAGTGCCTGGTAGTCATCAAGGTTCATGGCGCCGAAGGCCACCATGTGCAGGTTGGAAGCGCTGGCGCCCTCGCCGCCTACCCCGGACCAGCCCTGCCGATAGAGCGGGCTGCCGAAATCCACCGGCCAGGAGTGGCTGAACTGGAAGGCGAAGCGCCAGGCGGCCGAAGCCAATGCCCAACGGCGGTGGCCCTCGTCGCCAGTGGCCTGCCAGAGTCGCAGGAACCCCCGCAGGTACCACATAGGCACTTCGGAGTTCACCAGTGCCTCGATGTCACCGGGGCCGCCGTAGAGCTTTCCTTCATCGAGCAGACGCCCGTAGTACGCGGCGGCCCGCCCCGCAGCCTCCAGGAAGGCGGGCTCGCGGGTCAGACGGAAGCTCTCCACCAGGCAGCCCATTACACCGGCCTCGACGTTGGTGGACTCGTAGGCCACCACCTCCGGGTGCGCCGGGTCCATGGCCGGATGGCGGTGTGGGAAGGCGCCGTCGGCCCGCTGATGCTTCACCCAGGCCAGCGAGGCCCGTCGGATGGCCTCCAGCCACCCGGGGTGGGAGACGCCCCGCTCCGCCTCGAACCGGAGCGCCTGCTGCAGATTGTCCAGGCCGCACATGATGACGTAGCCCGGCTCCATCCCACCGCCCTGATAGCCGTCCGGCCCGATATAGGCAAACGGGAAGTCGGGAGCATCCAGCATCGCCCCGGCGATGCGATCCAGGACGGCCAGCCCGGCTCGCCGCCACTGGGGCCGATCGCAGAGGTCGCCGGCCATCAGGAGCGTCAGGGCGGACTGACCCATGCCGGTGAAGCCCAGCCCCTCATTGCCCAGCCGGAAGTCGGCGTAGGCGATGAGCCCGTGCTCCGGGTGGTAGTGCGCCCGGTAGAGCCGATCCGCCAGGAGGCGCAGCGCCTCCAGGCGCTCCAGCTTGTAGGGCGCCCCTCGCAGCGGCGCACATAGATGGTAGAGCGCCCGGTCGAAGCCGGCCCAGCCGTTCAGGTCACGGGACTCCTGCCCGCCGTAGTAGAGCTGCCAGGCCACGGTCTGCCCTGGCGCCACCCGGGCC
>JBLNEM010000390.1:0-9812 GCA_050262655.1 Mycobacterium leprae
GACACCCTGCCATCCGCGCCTCCCGGCATGCGGACTCTTCTTAGGCTACAGTCCCCGTCTACGAGCTTGGGGACAGGAGAGACTTGAACTCTCTAGTCATGTAAACTGCGAGGCGTACCAAGCAAGAAGCCCTGCGCCGCAAGCGCAGGGCTTCTTTTATGATTTCTGGCAGGGAATCGTCAGGGACCAGTTGCTGCCCTGGGTCTGGAGCGAAACGCCGTTCTCCAGCACATCCGGCCCGATCAGGACCATGTCAAAGTTGCGAATTCCCTCCACCGTAAGGCTCCCCTTCCCCAGGGGGATCCAGTGATTGCTCACCGAGACCAGCGGATAGGGAATGCGGTACGTGTAAGCAACGGCGGAACCAGAGCCCACGCCCCCCACTTGGTGCGGACCGGAGATCGGCGTAAAGCCGAGTTTGCGCAGCATCTGGTCGGGGAAGGCGGTCTGCACGGCTCCCGAGTCGAGGATCGCCTGGCTCTGGATAGCGCTCGTGCTCCCGGGGACAGCGACCTTCAACTGAATGCGGCGCCCGGCCCCGGGACTGGTGAAGTGCCCCGACAACACAGCCGGGCAGGCACCCGTATAGTTTCCGGCAGCAGACGACACGGTCACCGTGCTCTGCCCCTCCGGCAAGGTCTCATCCAACCACTGGCCGATCTTCCGCCCCGTCTGGCTCTCGCTGAGCCAGTGGCTGAAGCTCTGGCCGCTGCTGCTTTCGTTGAGCCACTGGTGGTAGCTATCCCCGGCCCAACTTTGCAGGGCCCTGGGTTGCAGCAGATATTGATAGAAGTCGGGGCCCCAGTGGCCCACTGCCCACCATGCCCCGCCGATCACCGCCAACGTGGCAATGACGTCAAATAAACAGCCAAAGAGGCGTCTGAACACGAGACCCCACCTCACATTCACAGTTCCTCTATTATCTTGGCTCAATTGTAGGCCGTTCTAATCACAAGCCACGTTAATAGGCCATATACGCATGATAACCTCTGCAAGAACAAACCACAACCGGACGCAGGTCCTGATGGGACGGCTCATTTTGCCAGCCCCGGCGGTGCGAACGCAGACGAAGAACGACCCGGGGAAGATCAACTCCCCGGGCCGTTTTGCTATAGCTAGATATCACGCCGCTGCCGGCCGGTCCAGACGACCAGTGAATACCGGGAGCCGAGCGCTTCCTTCAACTGGCTGATCTTCGCCAGCGCCTCGCCGTCGATCGGTACCGAATCGTCGAAGCGCAGGCGCACCAACTTGGGCTGGGCGGTTACCTCCACCACCGGCGTGCCGACGGCCTCGGACTCTGCCCACTCGGACAGGAACTCCTTCACCGGCGGCGGAACCGGCTCGCTGCGTAAGGCGCGGACCAAAATGATCAGCGTCAACCCCGACACCAGGCAGCCCAGGCCAAAGGGCCATAGCATACCAGGCCAGGCCAGGCCTTCCGTGTGCCAAAGGAGCAGCCCCTTGGCGCCGGCGGCCAGAAAGGGGCCGGCCGCGAACGACCAGAAGGCGGCCCATAGCCTGCGACTGGTGCGCGGGCTCCAGAGCCACCCGCTCCGGTGCTCCTTGTCCACCAGCACCAACAGACAGGCCACGCCGTACGCCGCCAGGAATGCCCCAAGGGTCAGAAGCGGGTCGACCCAGGACAAGACCATCTCATTCTCCCCCTTTCGCACCGGCTACGCCGGCTGTCGTGTTCCCCCCAGATCGACCAGCGACATGCGGCGCAGACCGCCTTCTTCGAACTCATCGGGTTTCCCGGTGAGCAAGGTGTGACGGATCCAGCGCCAGACGGGTTTGGCCGCCGCCAGGGAGACATGCGACTCGTGGAGATAGCGGACCGTGGCTCCGGATGCGTGCCATGCCTGCGAAATGCCGGGCACGGTGCCGTCCCCCGTGCGCTCCCAGCCCACAATGCGCACCTTGTTGCCTTCCACTTGAATCCGGATGCCCGTACGTTCGCCGGTTCCGGCCACAATACAGTGCGTCAGGTCGGGGCCGAACGGCTGGTACACCCAGTGCTGCAACTGCCCCTCGTTGTAACGGGTGTAGTAACTGCCAGGGCTGGCCTCGTCGGCTGCTTCGACACTCTCCTCATAAGAAAGGTCCACGCCGTCCCGCTGCAGGTAGGTGCGTTCCTGGAAGTAAAGCCGGGAAGGAAGCACCTCGTAGCCTGCCGGCATGGTCCGCCCCGCCACGGCGGTGGGGAACGGAATCCCCAGGATCCGCATGTTATTGTGCAGCTCGTCGAAGGCTACCGGGGCGCCCAGCCACGGCGTACCCAACGAGAAGAAGTACCGCACCCGCTCATGAACGGTCGGGTCCTGCAGCAGGCTGCGTTTCGCGACCAACCCCCCCAGGCTGTGCCCCACCAACGCGATCTGGGCGTCGGCCGGCGCTGTCCGCACCAGATCACTTACCCGCACGGCCTCGTCCTCAACCGGCCGGCGCCAATCGAAAGGGCAGTAGTCGACGGTGGCAAACCGCCGCAGGAAGCGCTCCAGGCCACAGTAAAGGTCATGCATGGCCCACTTGATCACCTTCACCGGCACGACACCATCATCCGGCAACGCCGGGTCATACTTCATCTCGTCAGGGCGAAAGGGCAGGGGCCAAATGCGCCGCCCCCGCTTCTCCAGAACCGTGGCGAACAAGCCCGGTACGATGATCACATGCCACTTCGAGTCGAGGGCCATGCTGCACTCCTCCCTTCGTCGCTTTATGTCGAATTTCTAGATTCGCCTGCCTTTTCCTCTCGAAGGCTGATGAAGATTGACGGGCGAAACTGCGTACTGTTCGCCAGCGTCCAACAGGGGAAGAACTACCGGTGGAGGTGTCTGGCCGTGCGAAGGGTCTACCTGCTGATCGCACTCCTGCTGCTTGTTGGTTGTAGTTCACCTGGTACCACCGAACCGACGGTCTCGTCCCCCCAGCCTGCAAACGCCACACCTCAACCTGCAAACGCCACACCTCAACCTGCAAACGCCACACCTCAACCTACTGCTGCCACCCCTCCGCTCGCTGCCGAGACAACCGAACCTGTGGCTGGCGCCCAGGGGACCATCGCCTTCGTATACGGCGGCAATATATGGGGCAAAGACCTGGCGAACGGTACACCCCGCCCATACACCACGGCGGGCGGCTTCAGCAGCCCCTCCTGGTCCCCCTCCCTGCGTTGGCTGCTGGCCCATAGGGATGATGGGTGGTATCTGGTCTCTACCGCCCGCGGCACCGAACCGACGGCCCTGAAGCCGTTGCCGCCGTCCGGTCTGCAGCAGGTTGCGTGGTCCCCGGTAGCCGACCTGCTGGCGGTCGGCAACGATCGTACCATCCAGACCAGGGATCTTGGCACCCTGGCCGACTCGCCGCTCGTCTCTGCTGAGCCCGGTGCCTCGCTGGGCCGCTTTAGTTGGAGTCCGGATGGCAAATGGATCGCGTACGAAATGCGTTCCAGCGCCGCAAATCAACCACCCTCAAGCGGCAGCCTCTGGCGGGTGCCTTCGGCGGGCGGTACACCGGAACCGCTCTATCAGCCGAAGCAGGTAGGAATGTGCATGGGCCTGGCCGGCTGGACGCCTGACAGCAAGGGCGTGCTCTTCTGGCCAATGCCGGCCTGCTCGGCCTCCATTCTGGCGGACGGTGCCCCACTGATGCTTCTGCCCATCGGGGAGGAGACCCCCGTCACCGTCTCCCCGGCGATGCTGTCCCACCCCGACTTCTGGCAGATCTCCAGCCAGGGAGAACTGGCCGTGGCCGCCGGTGGCAGCCGCACCTCCTGGGCGATGAAAGGCATCATGGTCAGCTCAGGACCGCTCCGTGAAGGTCATACCGTCGCGCTTACCCCCAAAGAGGTGAACGCCATATCGCCGGCCTGGTCGCCAGACGGCAAGCTGCTGGCCTATGTAGGAGCCCCCGCTACCAGCGGGAGCATCATGGGCGGTGAGGAGGCCCGCCAGGCCCTGAAGGGGCGGCGTCTCTGGTTGAGCGCACCGAACGGTTCAGGCAGCCGGGCCCTGACCAACGACCCCCTCTACCGCGATGAATCCCCGGTCTGGACCGGGGATGGCACCCACATTCTGTTCGCCCGCCTGACGGAGGCCAATGAGGCCAGCCTGTGGGTGATAGATGTGCGGGAAAAGGAGCCCAAGCTGGTCAAAGTCGCCACCATCGATCCCGTAGAGTCCGGTCCCAGCGGCTGGTTTGGCTTCTACGGCTGGCTGGGCTGGTCCACACGCTTCGCCTATACGGCGAGACCGGGCAACTAACGTTGCCCGGTCTCTTTGTCATTCTGCCGCCCGCTTGCTGCGCCGCAGCCACCAGTAAAGCGGGACGCCCGTCAACGTCAGGCCCAATCCCAACAGCGCCGTCTTGGGATCCGAGGTAAACGTGCTGGCCAGGATCCAGATGCCGCTGCCGATGCCCACCAGCGGCACCACCGGGTAGCCCCAAGCCTTGTACGGCCGCTTCAGCTCCGGTCGGGTCCGGCGCAGGACGAAGACCGCCGCCATGCTGAAAGTGTAGAACAGCCACGCCACAAAGACGATCAGGTTCAACAGTTGGCCAAACTGACCCGAAAGCAGGAGCACAACCGCCCAGGCGAAGCCCAGCCAGATGGCCCACACCGGCGTCTGGAACCGCGGGTGGAGCGTGGCTACCTGCTTGGCGGCGGGGAACAGGCCGTCCTTCGCCATGGCATAGTAGTAACGGGGGGTCGTCATGATCATCCCGTTCAGCGTGCCAAACATGCTGATCAACATGCCCACCGTGATCAGCTTCGAGCCAGCACTGCCGAACAACTGCTGGGCCATTGGCACAACCGGCTTGTCCATCGTGGCAATCGCTGCGGCTGGAATGACTCCCACCAGAGCGACGTTGAACAACGTGTAGACCACCAGCACCAGGATCAGACCGCCAATGATCGCCAGCGGCAAAGTCCGCTGCGGGTTCTTCACCTCTTCGGCCATCTGCCCCAGGTTGATCCAGCCGTCGTACGCCCACAGAATTGGCAGCACTGCGCCGGCGACGGCAGCGGTCAGACTGACACCTGCCGGCGGCATGACCGGGGTGAGGTTTGCCGTATGCAGATGGAGCAGACCAAATAGGATCAACAAAGCGATCGGCACCAGTTTGCCTACAGTGGCCACCACCTGAATCCAGCCGCCAAAGCGGACGCCCACGGTGTTAATACCGTTCAGCAGCACCAGCAAGATCAGGCCAATCACGATTTGAGCCGTGTGCGAAAGGGGAATCAGTGCGGTCAGATAGGTGGTAAAGACGATGGCAAGCGCCGCCTGCAGTGCGGAACTGTATGCCAGGAATGTCGCCCATCCCTGGAGGAACCCCATCCAATCCCCATAGGCCTCACGCAGGTAAACATAGGTGCCGCCTGCCTTCGGCATGGCCGCTGCTAGTTCGGCCACCGTCAGTCCGGCGGCCAGGCTAATCAGTCCGCCCAAAACCCAGGCAAGAATCCCCAACCCCGGGGCCTGCGTTTTGGCGAAGACCACAGCGGGAAGCGCAAAAATGCCGGAGCCGATCACAACACCCACAACCGTAAAAGTTGCCTGTGGGAGACCCAGATCGCGACGAAGCTGTGGTGGCATGTACTGCGTCTCCCTCCTGAAGGTATAATGTTCCCTATTCTAGCGACGATGCTGCCAGGGGTCAACACCCTTTGAGACAATCGTTAGTCAGTTCGCCACCCTATTCGACAAAACGCAACAGGCAGACGGAGATTCTGCTTGTCATTCACGGCCGCGTACGACATAATTGGTTATAACAACATGACAAGTTAGAGCAAGCCACGGCATTGGTGGCGAAAGGAGTGCCTACATGTTTGCCAGTGTCCTCGTCATCGGCCTCATCAGCGGTTTGCTGGGCGCCATGGTCGGTAGCGGCGGCGGCGTCATCCTGATCCCGTTGCTCACCCTCTTCCTGCACATTCCGATCAAGGAGGCGATCGGCGCGAGCATTATCGCTGTCATCGCCACCTCCACGGCCTCCGCCATTGCCTATGTCGGTGATGAACTGACCAATATTCGGCTGGGCATGACCCTGGAACTCGCTACCACCATCGGGGCCGTGTTGGGCGGCATTACCGCAGCCTACCTGGGCAAGACGGCCCTGTCGGCCCTCTTCGCCGTGGCGATGATTCCCACCATCTACTCGCTGTGGACCAAGAAAGAAGAGGGCACAGCCCCCTCCGGTTCGGTGGAGCCGTCCGGCCGCCTGGACGCCAGTTTCTACGATCCGCGCCAGCGCCGGGAAATCCGTTACCATGTGACGCGCCTGCCAATCGGCATGGCGGTCTCTTTCCTCGCCGGCAACATTTCCGGCCTGTTGGGTATTGGCGGCGGCGCGCTGAAGGTACCGGCCATGACGCTGGGCATGGGCGTGCCCATGAAGGCTGCCGCCGCCACCAGCAACTTCATGATCGGCGTCACGGCGGTAGCCAGTGCTTACATCTACTATTCCCGCGGCGACGTGAACCCGTTTATTGCGGTGCCTACCGCCATCGGCATTACGGCCGGCGCACTGGTTGGCTCCCGAATCGGCCCCCGGATGCGCAGCAAACATCTGACCCAGTTATTCGCCGCAATTCTAGCCTTCCTGGCCGTCCAGATGGCCCTTGCCGCCATCGGCATCTCGGTCCGATAGGAGGTATTTCTTTCATGACTACAGCCAATCCCGTGGCGGCCGACGCCCGCCCCCACCATAAGGCGGCCCGCCTGAATCGGATCATCCAGTGGACCCTGATCTCCGGCCTGATCGTCAGCCTGGCCCTCATGACCATCGGCGCCTTGCTCTACCTGGCTCACCCCGGTACAGATCTGGCCACACGGCTTTCGTTTGGTGCGATCTTCAGCGGTTTGGCCACCCTGCGGCCCCAGTCCTTCATGCTCCTGGGCATCATCATCCTGATGCTGACACCCGCCATGCGCGTCGTAACGGCCGCCCTCGGGTATCTGCTGGAGCGGGACTACTTGTTTGCGGCGGTCTCCACCGGCGTCATCGTGGTGCTCCTGATCAGCCTGATGGTTGGCGCATCCTGACAGCCTTGCACCCCTATGCTGCATGTCCATAGACCAAAAAGGCCTGGCCAGTAATGGCCGGGCCCTTTTTTGCTTCTGTATATGTATGCATCTGTGCATAACAACGCTATTATTCGATTCATTGTACTAAACACGCAGGAATAACTGTTCTTGTGTCGTATCTTGTCTTACGTTTCGGTTGTTCCGTACTATTCTCGGAGGTGAACCTGCTTGAAGAAGTGGCTGCGTACCCTCGGTATCCTGTTTGCCTTTGTGCTGCTGGCCGCCAACCTCTCCTTCGCCGCCGGCCCCAAGGATGAGTTCCATGACTACCTGGTCGGGTTCCATGATGGCGCCTCCGCCAAGGGCCTGGCCATTGCCGGCGTCAACGTCGTGGAAGAGTGGTCTGACCTGGGCGCTGTTCATGTCAAGGCCAATGCTGCCGGCCTGCAGGGGCTGCAGCACAACCCGAACGTGGCGTATGTGGAAGAAGATGTCGTCCGCTACACCATGGGCACCTACACCGACGGCGCCCTGACCTGGGGCCTCCAGGCCGTCCATGCGCAGGAAGCCTGGAACCTCGGCGCCAAGGGCCAGAACATCAAGGTTTGCATCCTTGATACGGGCATCGACTCCACTCAACCTGAGTTCAAGCGGCCGGACGGCACCTCCGCCATCAAGGCCACGGCCAACTTCACCACCGCTCCCAGCGTGAACGACGTGGTCGGCCATGGCACCCATGTGGCCGGCACCATCGCCGGGCAGACCAACGCCAGCGGCAGTTACATCGGCGTTGCGCCCAACGTTGACCTGTACATCGCCAAGGTTCTGGGCGACGATGGCAGCGGTAAGTCCACCTGGATCATCAACGGCATGAAGTGGTGCACCTCCACCGCCAGGGCCAACATCGCCAGCCTTTCGCTCGGCAGCAGCGCCGGCTCCCTCACCGAGCAGCGGCAGTTCGACAGCTCCTATAAGTCCGGTCTGCTGATCCTGGCCGCCGCCGGCAACGCCGGTGACGCCACCCTCTCCTACCCGGCCGGCTACAGCTCCGTCGTCTCCATCGCCGCTGTCGACAGCAACCTGGCCCATGCCTCCTTCTCCCAGTACAACTCGGATGTGGAACTGGCCGCCCCTGGCGTCTCGGTTCTCTCCTCTGTCCCCGTCGGTGCCGGTTCCAAGAGCTCGGCCACTGAGAGTGGTGTCTCCTACACCACCAACGCCCTGGAGTATGCCCCCAAGGGCAACGTGAATGGCCCGTTGGTGGAATGCGGCCTGGCCGACTCCACCACCTCCTGCACCGGCAAGCCCGCTTCCGGCGCCTGGATCGCCATGATTAACCGTGGCACCATCGCCTTCTCCGACAAGATCAACAACGTGATCGCACAGGGCGCCTCTGCCGCCATTATCGCCAACAACGACACCGCCGCGCCGGACGACGCCGGCTCCTTCACCCTCGGCGCTGCCGGCAACTGGATTCCCACCGTCTCCGTCTCGTACAACAGCGGTGTCGCCATTCGCAACGGCGGCCTGGGCAGCGGCAACGTCACCATCGAGGCCTGGAACTACGAGTACATGAACGGTACCTCCATGGCTACCCCGCACGCCTCCGCCGTCGCCGCCCTGGCCTGGTCGGCCAACCCGGCCCTCACCAACGCCCAGATGCGGACCGTGCTCCAGAACTCCGCCCTGGACCTGGGCACCGCCGGCCGTGACACCTACTTTGGCTATGGCCTGGTGCAGGCCGACGCCGCCGTCAACCTGGCCAAGAACACGCACTAAGCTTTCGACCACCAAATAGGAGGACCGAGCCGCAAGGCCCGGTCCTCTTTCTGCCTACAGAAACTGAAAAGGGTCTGTGTCGCTTCATCGGCCATGGCCATGGCCCAGGACCTCCTCCAGAAGCCGCTTTTCGTCGGTCAACGCTGCCGCCCGCGCCCGGGCCGCCGGCGAACTGCTGGCACCCGCCAGCGCCGCCGCGTTGCGCTTGAGCAGGAGCTGCACGTAACGCTTGAAGGTCGGGCCGCCTGCTCGAATCAAATGGGGCCCCAGCAGCTGTTCCACCGGTGTCAGGCACATGGCGCCCCGCTCTGCCGCCATCGCCACATAGAAGTGGCGCTCCTCTTCAATCAGCCGCTCGTCGACGAGCCGCCAACCATGATTCGCCAACCACTGCCGGACGGCCGGCTCATCGGTATTGGGCTGGAGTACCAGCCGCTCGACCCCGGCCAGCGGCCCTTCGGCCAGAATGGCGTTCACCAGCAGGCCACCCATACCGCAAATGGTTACGGTGGCAACCTCGTGCGGCTGTAATACGGTCAGGCCGCTGCCAGCTCTCAGTGCCACCCGATCCAGCAGTCCTTCTGTCGCCAGAGTGGCACGGGCAGCATCCAGCGGCCCCTCCCGCAGGTCACTGGCAATCGCCCCGGGGACTGCGCCGCTGCCTACCAGGTAGGCCGGCAAGTATGCGTGGTCGGTCCCGATATCGGCCAGCATCCTCCCCGTTGGCACCAGCTCCGCCACTGCCGCCAGCCGAGGTGTAAGTCGAATCACGCTGCCGTCCCCCCTTATGCTGTAGAATGACCTTCGCCCGGCATCCCCCTACATCCTGCCCGCCATCCGCTGGTACGGATGAATCTGCTATAGTAGGGATATATCTACCCAGGAAGGAACGACCGAGCATGACGACGCTTGATGCCCTTCTGGCCGAGTTGAAAGCATACCGGTCGGGTCCCGGTGTTTTTAACCCATACGCCGACGTGGACCCGGTCAATGACATGG
>JBLNEM010000391.1:0-33684 GCA_050262655.1 Mycobacterium leprae
GAAACTGTGGGCGACCCTACAGGATAGTCTCGTTCGTTTTCGGGCAGGGAGTGTAACCACACCAACCGGGGAGACGGTGGCCACCGAAGGGCAGACCATCACGGTGGTGCTGCCAATTGCCCTCCGGATGGAGGAATGGGGGTCAAACTGGGGTTGGAACACAAATAAGATGACCAACCCCTTTATCATCGTGGACAAGGTCACACTCACCCTTGGGGCAACCCCGGCCGTTTACCTGAGCGGCCCTTCGGGCTCGATTTACCCGATTGGGCCGTTGGGCGACAAGGATGCCAAACAGTTGCAAGAACTCGTGGCCAAAATGGACCCGTCTCTATTCCATAAGGAACGGCCCCTTGCACTGAAGGACCCGGGCATTCATCTGGCTGTAGGGTTGACCGTACCCGACATCGTTGAGGTTCCTTCGGCTCGCATGGCTGTACGGGCACCCGATGAGGCCACCGAAGAGGCACGCTACTTCCCCGATCTGTCGGTGGTGCGCCAGATCGATGAACGAGACGCCAAGAGTTTCACCGATGGTCAGAGGCTCTTGCGGTTAAGCGCCGCCGGCGTACTCGAATACCGGACGGTTTCCACTTCGGGTTTTGCACCGGAACTAAAGCGGGCAAAAGATGACATTGAGGACTGGATGAACACCCATGGGGGGTGGCCTCAGGATCTCATCCTTACCCATTACAAACAGCAATCTGGGCGGGCAGCTAATCTCACGTTCGAGTTGCGGTCAAACGGTCCGTATCCGGTTGAATCGCTGAACGGCGCCATTCGGGTTGAAGTCACAGGCAACCGGGTGGATCCGGGCGCCGACAGTGTGACCTATTTCAAGCGCTTCCCGGATACCACCGCCTTCGCGTTTGGCGACACCAGCTATCCGGTGATCACACCGGAGGAGGCGCTGAAGAAGGCTCAGGCGGCGTATGAGTCGGTTTTTGCGCAGGACTCGGTGCGAGAGGTACACATGGCCTATCAAATTGGCTCAGATGACGGCAAACTCAGTTGGTGGTTGGAGCCATCCTGGGTCATTAAGGTAGGAGAATCCACAATTTATGTTCCCGCACCCAGGCAAAGCGACAGGACCCCTAGAATGGCAGAGTAAGCGGCGTAACCTTTTCTTATAGGCACCGTTATGGAGGTTGAGGACAGGTGGATTGGCCAAAAGCCCGAGCCATTTTGCTTGCTGCCTTTACAGTAGTGAACCTGATCCTTGCTTACTCCATCTGGGGCCCCCGGGGACTCTTTACGAGCGTGGCTGATCCCTCCTATGAAGGACGGGTTGAACAGGTCCGTGCCACTTTGCAGGACCGGGGGATCATCCTGCCAACCACTGTGACAGTTCCCCGTCCGCCCGAGGCGATGCGGTTCCTTCATGTCGAAGCGGGAGAGATCCCCGACCTTTTGTGGTGGGCCGGCGATAGTGCCACTCGGGGGGCGGACCGACTGCCTGGTCTGGGGGCGCTTTACGGGGCAGGCAGTCAACTAAAGCCGACGCTAGATAAGGAATCTCAGGCGGTCATCTATCGGCCCGGAGCCGTGGGCTCAGCTGCGCACGAAGTCAGGCTCGATAACCGACACCAGGTGGAGCAACTGGCGGAAGACTACCTCAAGCAGGTTGGGCTCTTGCCACAAGGTGCCACCTTCTCGGGACTGCTTAACCAACCCAAGACTGGAAATGTACTGGTGGAATTTGCACCGGTTTTTGATGGGTATCCAGTCTTTTCGGGTTACATTAGAGTAGAAGTCTCACCACGTGGAATCGAGACCATCCGGCAGTATTGGGTGGAGCCGCGTCGGTATACGGACGCACCAGCAAAAGCGGTGTGGCCGGTGACCGAAGCTTTGCTCCGTCTGGCCGGAAAACTTGATACCAGTGGAGGAACCAGACGGGTCATCCAGGAAATTCGTTTAGGCTACTATGCGAACCGGACCCTGACGGCCCAGGCGACGGATGTAAATGGTTGGGATACGGTGCCGGTTTGGCGCATTAGCTTGGACAGCGGTGAGGTTTACTATATTAATGCGTTCAATGGTGAGTGGGAGTCCTAGGCGAATCGCGAGGGAACTCCTGACCATTTGTGCGAAACCCGCGAGGAGGAAGGTCTGTTGGCTAAGCTCACCATTCGAGGGGGGCAGCCGCTCCAGGGATCGGTCAAGGTTGGCGGAAGAAAAAACTCTACGCTCGCATTAATCGCTGCAACGATGCTGACGGATGGCGTCAGCTGCTTGGAGAACGTACCTGATATTCATGATGTCTTGACCTATCGCGACATCCTGGTGGGCCTTGGGGCTAAAGTTGATCTGGATTCGGCTCGGGGGCGTATGGAGGTTCGAACCGAAAACGTCACCCCCGCCGAGGTTCCCTATCATCTGGCCAGTGCCATGCGGGCATCCTATTATCTTTTGGGCGTTATGTTGGCGCGGTATGGGGAAGCTGACATACCGCTCCCTGGTGGCGACAAAATCGGTCAGCGGCCGGTCGACCAGCACTTCAAGGGCCTCTCTGCGTTAGGCGCCGAGGTGTGGATGGACCGGGGCATCATGCGTGCACGGACAAAGGGTTTGGTTGGAGCGACGGTTTACCTGGACATGGTAAGCGTTGGTGCGACGATTCAGGTGATGATGGCGGCTTCACTTGCGGAAGGGACCACCGTGATTCATAACTGCGCCCATGAGCCGCACGTGGTTGACGTTGCGTCCTTCATCAACGCTGCAGGTGGGCATGTGACCGGAGCGGGCACCGACACCATTCGCATCAAGGGCGTCAAACGGCTGGCGGGACCCACCCATTCCATTATTCCGGATGACATTGAGGCCGGCACCTGGATGATTGCGGCCATGATGACGCAAGGCGATATTAAACTGCAGAACGTGATCCCGACCCATGTCATGCCTATTGTGGCCAAGTTGCGGGAGGCCGGGGCGGAGGTCATCGAGAACGGCGATACACTGCGGGTGATCGGGCACGAGCGGCCCAACGCGATTACTTTGAAGACACTTCCCTATCCGGGTTTCCCCACCGATGCCCAGAGCCAGATGACGGCCATGCTGGCGCTGGCACAGGGAACCAGCTATGTAACCGAGACGCTTTACGATGACCGCTTCCGTTTCGTCTCGGAGTTGGTACGGATGGGCGCCAAAATCAGGGTTGAAGGACATACGGCGGTCATCGAAGGGGTCGAAAAGCTTTACGGCGCACCCGTAGAGGCCACCGACATCCGGGCGGGTGCGGCCCTGATTCTGGCGGGATTGGCTGCTGAAGGCGAGACGATTGTCTACGGGCTCGAGCACGTGGAGCGCGGGTACGAGCGCCTGGAGGCCAAGTTGCGGGGGCTTGGGGCCGGTATCTGGGTCTCCGAACGCAAGGAAGCCTCTGTGAGTTGACTGCAGGTGGGCGGTGCATGACGGCACCGCCCTTTTTCACAGCAACGGAGGGCATCGAATGCATATCAAGGTTCTGATGGTCGGCAAGATCAAAGAGCGGTACCTGCTGGACGGCGTAAGTGAATACCTGAAGCGCCTGTCCCCGTATGCTCGGATGGACCTCGTTTCTGTGCCGGACGAGCCAATTCCCGAGGGCGCTTCTGCCGCTCAGGAGGAACAGGTGAAGGCTAAAGAGGCAGAGAAAATCCTCAAGCAGCTGGACCCCGGGCAGTATGTCATTGCGCTGGACATGCGCGGAAAATTGATCTCTTCGGAGGACCTGGCAGAGTTCCTGGCTGAGCGGGCGCTTCGAGGGCAGTCAAACCTGGCGTTCGTGATCGGCGGCTCACTCGGGCTTTCAGCGGAGCTGCTTCAGCGGGCGGACGCACGGTTATCGCTGGGGCGCCTTACCTTCCTGCATCAGATGGTGCCACTGGTACTGCTGGAGCAGATCTACCGTGGGTACAAGATCAATCGCGGTGAGACGTATCATAAGTAGCGGGGGGAATTCGGTGCCACAGGATGACTCCCAAATGACAGCGTGCGATGTCATTGAGATTGTGCACCTGTTTCATCAGAACCACATCGAGCTTTACATCGATGGTGGATGGGGCGTTGATGCGTTGCTCGGAGAACAAACACGGCCCCATTCAGATCTGGACATTGCAGTCCAGCATAGGGACGTGGCCAAAATCCGAGCATTGCTTGAAGCGAACGGATACCAAGACGTGCCTCGTGGCGATACCTGGGAATGTAACTTCGTCCTGGGAGATGACCGGGGGCGCCAAGTGGATATTCACTCATACACATTCGACGCGGCGGGCAGACATGTGTACGGAGTTGCCTACCCGTCTGCTTCGTTAACTGGCAGTGGCTTGATCAACGGATATCCAGTGAAGTGTATATCGCCCGAATGGCTCGTGAAGTTCCATACTGGCTACCCGCTGAGACAAAAGGACTTTCACGATGTACAAGCCCTCTGTCAACGCTTTGGCATCGCACTTCCTGCGGAATATGAAGGGCCCGCTCCGGCCGCCCGGAATAAGCATGTTGAATAGGTAAAGGCGTAGGAAAACATGGAACCATTCCGAATAAAAATAGAGGCGTGAACAAGGCTTTCCTGCCTGGAGGTTGAGAATGTGTTAGGACCGACATTTGAGGAGATGCTGCACCCATCGACGATGAACCCAGCGGTCAGGGAGAGGGCGATCGCCGCCAAGAAGGCAAACCCTCTGGATCCGATTAACCTCTACAACATCTCGTGGCGGGACTTGGCCACGAACCGAATCTGGTATGAGGTAATCCCGCAGGAACTGACCGGCGTCGAAACCCCCATCGTAGTGCTGTACGGAAAGGAGTTTCCAACCGGAGCGCACAAAGTGGGAGCCGCTTATTCAGTTCTGGCAGAGATGACTCTGCTGGGCGAAGTGGACCCGAAACTACATACCGTTGTGTGGCCCTCCACCGGCAATTATGGCATCGGTGGCGCCTGGGTAGCCGGGCGCATGGGTACGCCGGCGATCGTTGTACTCCCTGAGCAGATGAGCCGGGAGCGCTTCGAACTGATCGAGTCCTATGGCGCCCGCGTGATCAAGACGAAGGGCTGCGAGTCCAATGTCAAAGAGATCTATGACATGACCTGGGAGCTCCGGAAAGACCCGAAGATCCGGATTCTGAACCAGTTTGAAGTGATGGGGAACTACCGTTTCCACTATCACGTGACCGGCAACACCATTGCCGAGTTGGCGGTAGAACTGCACCGGCAGGGAATTGGCAAGGGCCATGTCTCTGCCTACTGCTCTGCAATGGGCTCAGCCGGCACAATTGCGGCGGGTGACAGGGTGAAGCAGGTCTGGCCCGACGCCAAAATCGTAGGCCTTGAGCCCATTCAGTGTCCCACTCTCTACAACAACGGTTACGGCGGTCACGATATCCAGGGGATTGGCGACAAGCACGTGACCTGGATCCATAACGTCCTGAACATGGACGCAATCATCTGCCTCGACGACATCGAGTGTAAGAAGGGGCTGCAGTTCCTGACCGAGGAGCCGGGAATGGTCACCCTGAAAAAGCAGGGTGTCCCAGAAGAAAAAATCCGGCAGTTAAGCAGCATTTTTGGTATTTCCGGCGTCTGCAATTTGCTGGGCGCGATTAAAACGGTGAAGCACTATGGGCTGGGTAAAGACGATCTGGTCGTCACCATCTGTACCGACGCCATTGATCGCTACCGCTCTGTCATGACAGAGATGACGCAGACCTATGGGCGAATGGACGAGGTGGAAGCAGCCGTCCGGCTGGCGACGGTATTCCACGGTCAGAAGACTGACTGGATCCGGGAGGGGACGGGTGATACCCGGCGGCAGTGGCACAACCTGAAGTACTACACCTGGGTGGAACAGCAGGGGAAGACCGTGGCCGAACTGGATGCACAGCTAAACCCGGAATGGTGGCAAAGACATCAGCAGATGGTCCCGGAGATCGATTCCCGCATTCGGTCAGCCCGCTGACAGATATTCCGGTGATTTTACAAAAAACGAGGAGCGGTTTTTCGCCGCTCCTCATTTTTTATCAAAAATCACGTTAATGGGGTGCGTAACGCGCATATTCCGCTGGTGTGTCCAGGTCTATCGTGACGCCAGGGCAGGAGACGGAATCCTCGCGGACCCGTGCGGCCTGCTGCCCCAGGAGGCCACGCAGCCCAATATCAGGGAAGGCGGTCTGCTGCATGACGACCCGCATTTCGTTTTGCGCTTCGGCCAATAGGGAACCGGGAATGAGCACAGGGTGTCCCCGTTTGCCCTCCCACACCGGGATATGAACCCGATCAGGTTCCTTGGCCAGGGCATGGAGTAACAGCGCATAAACGGTCGGCGACACCAGCGGCATGTCACCGAGTGCCACAAAGAAGCCGTCGACGGGGTCGGGAAGTTGGGCCAACCCCACCTGCAGCGAGGTGGCCATGCCTTCAGACCATCGGGGATTGTGGATCAGCGATAAGGTGGGAAGAGGATGGCCGGCGAAGGTGGCCACGGTTTGCTGGCAGGCAGATGCAACGGCTTCAGATTCAAATCCTGTGACCACCACCACTGACGAGACAGGGGAGCGCAGCGCTGCGGCCAGGGATTGACCCACGACGGTTTGCGTATGCCATGGCAGCAGCAGTTTGGGCTGCCCCATCCGGCGCGATCCGCCCGCCGCCAGGAGCACAACAGCGGCGTTCACTGTAGGGCCAGCAGGGCTTCCAACACGCCGCCGGCTACGGAAAGCGCCTTGTCGGATATGGTACAACAGCGTTCGGGGTCAGCAACCGGGTCAACGTCGCCGATTTTCAGGTTTCGGCTGACAGGCGTGCCATCCCGGACGAGACCCCGCAGTAGACCATCGATGAGAGACAGCACGGGAATGGATTCAGCGTCGCCGTTGCCCCCTGGGAGTACAGACCCAAGCACGGTGCTGGATGACACGATCTCCCCAATCGTCCGCACGGCTCTGAAGATGCCACTTGCAGGTGCGCGCACGATCCGATCGGTCGCATGACCGCGCCGTTCAGCCGGGACACCGGTGTCGGGGAGGGCGCTGCCGCTGTAATAGACGCGCCCGAGGAAATGGCCGCGCTGCGTCTCCACAACCGCATGACAGTCTAGTCCGGCGACAAAGCCAGGACCTAGCGCCACAACGGCTGGGGCATCGGTCGGTCTGGTGCCCAGATTCCGTTTGGCCATAATCGCATCAATGACGGCCATCGGGCGCAGAGCCGGAATGCATGCAGCTTGGGGGTCGACCAGTACGGGAATCTCAGACCTGTCCAGGACCGCGGCCACTGCCGAAGGGTTGTCCACTCGCCGGGCAGTGACTCCCTCCACACACATCTCTCCCAGCGGGACCGCTTCACAGAAAGCGACAGTTCGGCGGACCGCGAGTGGCTGGGCCACTTCGGTCATGATGACACGGTAGCCTGCATGATGGAGGCGGAGTGCGACTCCCGAGGCCAGTTCACCGGCGCCCTTGATCAGGATGAGCTCTCTGTGCTTCATGCTTGCTTCCCTCCTGTGACGACGGCCACCACTGGCTTTTCCCACAGTGCGTTGGTCAGCAGAACCCTTGGAGCCCCATGCTGAACCAAGCTCCGGGCAATAGCGAGTCCGCCGGCGAGGCCTTCAGGGGAGTCTACCTGGTTGATGACGGGCAGAACCGTACAATGTTGCGGGCGCCCGCGGGTAGCCCCGTCGGGATGCCACAAAATCTGCGCAATCTGGTCGGGGCTGATCGGCTGCCCCGGTTCCGCTCCCAGGAATGCAGCCGCCGCTTCGGCCCGGTGTACCCATTGGGGGGAGAGCGGCTGGTGCACGACAGTGACACCCGCCACGGCCAGTACCAGATCACTGCATGGCGGAATGACGGGTTCGTGGGCGAGCGGGTATTTGAGCGGCAGGCCTCGGGACCCGTCTGCTTCGACAACCACCAGGTCTGCTCTGCGTGCCAACTGGCCGACCTGCTCCGGGAGCAGACCGGCCAGCTTTCCTTCTGGTGTCAGACCTAGCGATACACAGGAGGCTCCGTCGGGCAGGTTTTCCGGCAGAGACGGCCAGATGAGCAGCGGAAAATCTGGCGGGTAGATCTGGGTGGTTGTCGTGAACACCGCTCTCAGTCCCAGGCTGCTGGCCTCACGAATCAGGCAGAGGGCGAGGGAGGTCTTTCCCCCGCCCCCAACCAGACTGACGACCCCACGGTTCAGGCCCAGGGCAGAAAGCAGCGGGGTCGCGCCAGCGGAACTCACGGACGACCGCCCATTACCAGAGCCATGAGGGCCTTCTGCACGTGAAGCCGGTTCTCGGCCTCGTCGTAAACCACCGACTGCGGCCCGTCAATGACCTCGTCGGTCACCTCGAAGCTCCGGTCGGCGGGCAACGGATGCATGTAAATGGCATTCTTGTTGGCCAGGGACATCATGCGGCTGTCACAGCGCCATCCGGGATAGCGCTTGATCAGTTCGATGCCCTCTTTCTTGTCCTGGGTCACCGTGAGCGGGCCCCAGCTCTTCGGAATGACGATGTCAGCCCCGGTGAAGGCTTCCTCCATCGAATCCGTTACCTGGAGCTTCGCCCCCGAGATGCGGGCGTTCTCTTCCGCCTGTTTCATGACCTCGGGCATCAGGGCGAACTCCTTCGGGCACGCCAGTGTAACGTCGATGCCAAAACGGGGCATCAGCAGCAGCAGCGATTGCGGCACAGACAGGGGGCGGACATAGTTAGGCGCAGACGTCCAGGAGACAGCCAGCTTCAGGCCGCGGGTGTTCGTGCCGAAACGCTCCCGAATGGTCATCAGGTCGGCGAGCACCTGGCAGGGGTGATAGATGTCGCACTGCATGTTCAGAACGGGGATCTTGGAGTACTGAGCGACTTCGCGTATGTATTTGTTGCCTTCCTGGTAAGCGCAATGGCGGATCGCAATGGCATGTCCGTACCGGCTGAGGACGCTGGCGGTATCTTTGGCATTCTCACCATGGCTAATCTGCAACTTATCGGGGGTCAGGTCATGGGCATGGCCGCCCAACTGGGTAATGCCGGCTTCGAACGAGTTCCGGGTCCGGGTGGAGTTGTCAAAGAAGATCATGAACAGGGTCTTGTAGAGCAGGAGCGGATGGGGGCGTCCCAACGCAAAATCCCGCTTCAACTCGGTAGCCGTCTCAAACAGCAGATTCAGTTCCTCAACCGTCCACTCCTGATCCGTAATGAAGTGCTTTCCACGCAACAGACTATGCATTATCTGGTCCCTCCTACTTTCTGAGCTAATATGGGGGGCAAGGCGGCGTAGAACGCCGTCGCAGCAACCAACTGTTCAATCGAAATCTGGTCCTTGACCGTATGGGCCCAGCGCTCTTCGCCAGGACCAAAGCCGATGGTCGGGATGCCCAACTGTCCCATGGTGGCGACGCCGTCGGTGCTGAACACCCAGCGGCTGATACCGGGGCGGTGGCCCAGGATCCCAGTTGCAGCTTCAACACCAGACTGGACCAGGGGATGTTCCTCGGGCAGGACCCAGGTGGGGTAGTCCTTGGGCACATCCTTCTTGTAGCCGGTCCAGCTGGGATCACTGTAACGGAGCAGTTCAATCTTTGCATCCACGGCACCAGGCAACGACCGAATCTCTGCCATGGATGACTCGGCCGTTTCACCGACGGTCATGCGGCGGTCCAGATAGAGCGCACATTCGTCCGGCACAACGTTGTAGGAGCCGGTCTTGACCTCCATGTAGGTCGCGGCAACCGTCCCGCGGCCCAGGAAGGGGTCGTCCTTCAGGCGGGTGTTGAGCTGCTCGATTCCCGCCAGAATCGGCTGCATCCGATACAGGGCGTTGACGCCGCGATCCGGGGCGCTGGCGTGGCAGGCCACTCCTTTGGTGGTTACCTTGATCTCACAACGTCCCCGATGACCCCGGTAGACGTCCAGGTTGGTAGCCTCGCCGATGACCACGTAGTCCGGCTTTACATAGCCACTGCGAATCGCCTGCCCGACGGCCCATCCGTCACAGGACTCTTCCTCGACTACACCCATCACCCAGAGGGTGAAGGTGTCTTCCAGATTCAGTTCACGGAGGATGCGGGCTGCGTGGACCATGGTGGCAATCGCCTGCTTGTTGTCCGAGGCGCCGCGGCCGTAGATAATCCCGTCGGAAACCTTACCCTTGAAGGGGTCGCAATCCCAGGCGGCGGGGTCACCTACACCCACGGTGTCAATATGGGAGTCATACAGAATCGTAATGGGCCCGTGCCCGACCCGACCCAGTACATTACCGATGGGATCGAAGTGCACATCGGCCAGCCCCGCCCTTTCCATCTCCAGGGCTATGCGTTCGACAACTGCCTTTTCGTTGGTGCTGGTGCTAGGAATCGCCACAATATCCCGCAGGAACCGGACCACATCATCGCGGGCAGACTGGGCCTTTTCCCGGATGGTGTCATACATAAGCCTCACCTCAGCTTCTTTAAATGAGCTCTCACCGCCGCCAAATCAGGAGGGACGCGGACCGGGGCGCCCGCAGCCTCTATGGCCCGGCGGACATCCTTTAAACCGCTGCCGCTAATGATGACAGCGGCGGTTTCACCAGATTGGACGATGCCCCGCCTGACTGCCTCGGACAGGCCAGCAACGGCTGCTCCGGCAGCCGGCTCGGCAAAGACACCCGCGAGACGCCCGGTAAGACGCATCGCTGCGCGGATATCAGCATCGCTGACGAGTACAAAGGACCCTTTCGAATTGGCCACACGCCGGACCGCTTTGATGTAGTTGCGGGGTTCGCCCACCGCAATGCCGTCGGCAATGGTGGATTCGGGTCCCGGGTGATAGGTGCCGCTCTGAAAGTAGTTGGCCACCGCGGGCGAGCCTTCGGCCTGAACGCCCAGGACCCGCGGACGCTTGGTGATCCACCCTAAAGCTTCTAGCTCCTCAAAAGCCCGAGCGATACCGGCTACGGTACAGCCATCCCCAACTGAAACAACCACCCAGTCTGGGAGTTGCCAGTTCAGGTCTAGCGCCAGCTCGAGGCCGGCTGTCTTCTTTCCTTCGACCAGGTATGGGTTGATACCGGAGAGTCGGTTGTACCAGCCGTTGTCCGCAATGGCTTCAGTGGCTAACTGAAAGGCATCGGCGTATGTGCCCTGCACTTGGAACACGGTAGCGCCGAACATGAGCAGTTGGGCCACCTTGCCCTCTGCAGCCGAGCGGCCCACGAAGATGACGGCATTGCGCCCCGTGGCGGCACAGGCGCCAGCGAGCGAGCAGGCGGCATTTCCGGTCGAGGCTGTGGCCAGCGTATCAGCACCGATCTCCATGGCTTTTGCCAAGCCGACGGCCGACGCGCGATCCTTCAGGGAGGCGGTTGGGTTTCGCCCCTCGTCTTTCAGCCAAATTCTCGCCACACCGAGTGACTCGGCCAGGCGCGGTGCTTCAATTGTGGGCGTATTGCCGGGGACAAGGGGACTACGGGGCCCGTCCGGCTCCACTGGAAGCAGGGGCATAAAGCGCCACATGCCGGGTTGGCTCGAGTGAGCGACTTGGTCCCGATCCCAGCTACGTCTCAGCTTTTCATAGTCAAAGACCACGTCCAGAATGCCGGAAGGGCCACACTCCGGGCAGGTGGTAGCTGTTGGTGTGGCCGGCCACTGTTTGCCACACACTACGCATTCCAGATGACGAACATATTGCACTGAAAAACCTCCCCGTGTCAGTTTGACTGGGGCCGGCGGTTCCGGGGCAGAAAACGGCCAAAGCCCGGTTCGGCTTGAGCGGTACCGTCTTGGATGACTGGCCTTCCCCGCACGAGAACGTGGCGGACCCCACCGTGGACGGGCAGGCCCTCATAGGGGGTTTCGTCCGTACCAGAATGGTGGGAGGCAGCCGACCAGAGTCGGCCTACCGTGGGGTCCCACACGACTATGTCCGCATCGGCGCCGGGCATCAGTACGCCCTTGGTCGGGTAAAGGTCAAAGATCTGCGCTGGATTGGTAGCAGTCAGCGCAACCAGCTGTTCGATCGAGAGCAAACCGGCCTCCACGCCGTAGGTGTACAGGAAGGGCAGTCGCTCTTCGACCCCTGGAATGCCACCCGGGATCAGATTAAACTGGCCGGTGCCCCGCTTCCGCTGGCTTGACGTCCACGGGCAGTGATCACTGGCCAGAACAGTGATCTGGTCGGACCCCAGGGCCCGCCAAAGGCGCTCGCGGTCTTCATGGCTCCTGAGTGCGGGCGACAGGACGAACCGGGCTCCGTCAAACCCCGGCTGTTCCATATCGGCAGCGGTAAAGATCAGGTAATGTGTACACGTCTCTGCCAACACAGGCTGTCCACGGCCTCTGGCCGCCAGGACCTCCGCCAGGGCATCGGCACAGGAGACATGCACGATATATAGGCGGCAGCCGGCCATGTCAGCGATCCGACACACCCGAGCAGTGGCTTCGACTTCGGTCGCCGGCGGTCGGGTGATGGCGTGATAGCGTGGGGAAACATGTCCCTGCGCCAAAGCTTCGGCAATGAGCGTCTCAATGAGATCACCATTCTCGGCGTGGATCAGGGCCAACGCGTTCTCCTGTCCCAGCACCCGCATGGTGGCGAGCAACTGCCCATCGGTGAGCATCAGATGGCGGTAGGCCATGTAGAGCTTGAACGAGGGCACTCCGGCCCGCATGATTGCAGGGATTTCGGCTAATACAGCGGGTCGCGGGTCGGTGATTCCCATGTGGAAGCCGAAATCGATCACTGCCTGGGGCCGGGCCCGCTCCTGCCAATCCTGCAGGGAAGAGCGAAGGCTGCTGCCCCGTTCTTGCGTGATCATGTCGATGACGGTGGTGGTGCCACCCCAGGCCGCCGCCGTCGTTCCCGTATACCAGGTATCGGCGTTGAATTGGTCACCCGCGGGCATCTGCATGTGCGTATGCGGATCGATTCCACCCGGGAGCACGAAGCAGCTGGTGGCATCCAAAAGGGTGTCGCCAGGCGAGCGAACGCCCTGGCCAACCGCCACAATGCGCTCTCCCTCGATGCGCAGGTCGGCGGCGAAGCTGCCGGCGGTCGTGACCACGGTGCCACCGGTAATGGTGACTGCCATATTGCTTCCCCCTAAAGCCTCGCCCAGATTGACGCAGCCACTCGCTGCGCCTCCCGGGACAAGGCCTCTTCATCAATGGTG
This sequence comes from Mycobacterium leprae, assembly GCA_050262655.1. GTDB lineage: Bacteria > Bacillota > Sulfobacillia > Symbiobacteriales > Symbiobacteriaceae > DASXVX01. Next base: position 13,117 of record JBLNEM010000391.1, read on the forward strand.
GTCAGGCGGTGGTTCTTGACCACCGTGGATCCACCGACGATAACGGTATCGATATGCCCTGTGTTAAGCCCGTAGAAGAGATGATAGGCGGCGTTTTCGGCCGTCAGTGGGGTGGGCGAGTGGTACGAGGTGACCACGATGTCAGCCGCTGCTTCCGGTTCCAACCGTCCCAGCGTCAGGTTGAAGATCTCCCCCATCACCCGGGGGTTGTCAACGAGAAGGATCTCGGCAAACTCGGCAATGCCGTCAGACGGGGTTTGTGTAGAGTGGCTATGTAGGGTAGCGGCGCTGCGGAGGGTCTCCAGCATGTCGGGGGTATACCCGTCCGTACCAAGGGCGACCCGGACGCCACGCTCACGCATCCGCAAAATACGGGGGAAACCAACGGCGTTGCCCATGTTGGAGTGGGGTTGATGCGTCAAGATTACGCCACTCTCGGCCAGAATCGCAATCTCCTCATCGGTCAGGTGCACGCCGTGACCAACCAGGGTTCCCGGCCGCAATATGCCGCTTTCCGCCAGGCGGTGCGCCGTTCGTTTGCCATACTTGAGCAGGCTGTCTGCCTGATCTTCGGGGCCCTCCGCCAGATGAATGTGGAAAGCCGTTCCGAGTTCATCGGCCATGCGGGTACACGCGGCCAGGGTTTCAGTTGAGAGGGTGAAGGAGGCATGAATGCCGAACCGGGCTGCAATGGTGTGCTGTTCACTGAGGAGAGCGGTGATGAACCGCTGGTTCTCGGTGATTCCGGCCAGTGCCCCATCCTGTCCGTTACGGTCGGTCACTTCGTAGCTGAGGCAGGTGCGAATACCGAGCATCTGGGCAGCACGGGCGATCTCATCGAGGCTCCCGTCGATGGCCTCAGGGCTGGCGTGGTGGTCGCTGAGCGCAGTGACGCCGCAGTGAAGGTGTTCAGCCAGACCATAGAGCGCACTGAGATGTACGGCTTCGCGTGTGAGGCCGCGGTCCAGGCGCCACCAAACCTGCTCAAGAATCTGGCGAAAAGAGCGGGGGGGCGGGCCACCAAACGCAAAACCACGGGCGAAGAGGCCATACAGATGCGTATGAGCATTTGTCAGACCGGGGATGACCAATGCCCCGTGCGCGTCTATCCACTCGGCCTGGGGGTATAGGCTGCGCAGTAGGGCGAAGCGGTCGACTCGGACGATGCGGTCGCCTTCGACCAACAGCCCGCCGTCCGCTACGACTCCGCCGGAACCCATCGTGAGAAGCGTCCCGGGACCGATCAGGAGCGGCACTTGCAGCACCTCCGGTTATGCCTGAGGCAGCGTTACTTCGGACCGGGGGCGGAAGGAAAGAGCGCCGGAAGGACAAGCCGACACGCACAGACCGCATTGAAAGCAGAGCAGCGGGTCAATCGCGGGAAGTTGTCCTTTCGGTGCCGCAATGGCGTCATAGCAACAGACGTCGCCGCAGATGCTGCAACGGGAGCATGCTTCGGCTGTCAGAAGCGGTGCTTCTTCGGTCTCGGTGACCACCCGCTGCCCGTTACCAAACCGCTGCAAGTATGTGGCCGTAAGCGCCGACACCGACTGGATTCCCCGCTCATCCAGCCAATGGCGCAGCCCGTTGGTCAGGGTGCCGTAAATGGAGGGCCCCTTCAGGATTGCAGCAGTGTTTACCTGCACCAGGCTGGCGCCCACCGCCAGGAACTCGGCAATATCCTGTGGCCGCATGGCACCACCGGCCGCAAGGACCGGTTTGTGCACCCGGCGGGCTACCTCGAAGACGGTGCGTACCGCAATGGGGTGAATCGGCTGGCCGCTGAGATAGCCGTAGCCATGTGGGCTGCCAAGTCGGGCGTTGCCGCCGCCTTCGATGTCCAGGTCCAACACCGGGCCGAAGGGGGCGATGCAGGTAAAGCCATCCACCAGGCTTTCAATGGCCTGGGCACGATCGGCGATATCCTCGCCATGGGTCAGACTCAGTTTCGCAATGATCGGCAGTGAAACTGCATGCCTCAGGGTGGTCAAGGCCGCCACTGCCACATCCCACGTCACATATTGCGTGGCATACTCAAGCGCCTGAACCCCCGAGGAGACAAGGCGAATGGCTACAGGGGCTATCGACTCGGCAGCGCCCGTGATGGACGCAATCAGAGGGACACTCTTTTCCTGCGCCAGACGTGCAGTCTGCGCCAGGGACTGGGCACCGTCTTCAGGTGTCGGCGCCGGGGCGGAAAGGAGGCCGTCTCGGCCGTAGGGGAGGGCCTCATATGAGTGGGCATGCTCCTGGGTGGTATCGCCGTTCGCAAAAAGTGTGCGGGACACCAGAGCGCCGGCACCACCCGACATTGCACTGGCCAGGGCTGCAGTGCCATCGGTCTGGGGGCCGGCCCCGGCGATTACGGGAGTCCTGAATCGCAGCCCCAGGCAGTTCACGGTCATCTCAGCCAACCAGTCCACCTCCTGCACAGCCAGCGTGTCGGAGATAGAGCCCCTGGATCTCCTTGATATCGGTGTAGCCGTGTTGGTCCAGCCAATCGTTCACCTCGCGGGCCATCCTGCCATAATGGCTTTGACCACGCAGGAGAATCGCCGTGCAAACCTGCACCAGGGAAGCACCAGCCATGAAGAACGCAATCACGTCGCTACCGGTCGTCGCACCGCCAACGCCAATAACCGGTTTCTTTACCCGCCGGGCTACTTCGTACACGCTGCGCAATGCGAGGGGGCGGATTGGACTGCCCGAGAGCCAGCCGTAACCGAGGGCACTCCCCAGCATCGGCTCCATCCGTTCCAGATCAATATGTAAGGCGGGACCGTAGCTGTTGATGCAGGCGAATCCATCCACGTAGGGTTCGATGGCGGCAGCCAGTTCTCCAAGGTCACCCTTGTGCGGGCTTAACTTGGCGATGATGGGGATATGTACAGCGTCGCGCAGTGCTTTGGCCGTCTCCACCAGTTGCGCCGGATCCAGGTAATGAATGCTGAACTCGAGGGCATCCACTCCCATCGCTTCTACGACAGGGCCGAGTTGCCGGAGTTCAGCAGGCGAGTAGCCGATCGAGGCCAGAAAGGGGATACCGTGCTTGCGGGCGGCTGTCAGTCCGGTTTCATACTCGTGATCCAGCCAGGCCTCCGGGGGCAGTTCGCTCCATAACTCGGTGTTAAGGAGGCCCGTACTGCCGTACCGTTGCATGTGCGGCCGTGGGACGGCCGCTGCTTTCGTAGAGATCGTTTTGGCTAAGAGTCCGCCAGCGCCCCCCTCCGCAGCCTGACAGAGTCGCGCACCGTTACCGACATTGGGGCCGGCGGCCGGGATTACGGGGTTCCGGAACCGCATGCCCAGAAGTTCCACTCCGATCTGAGCCAAGCCAAGCCCTCCTCCGGGTTGTTGTCACAAGCTAATCGGCTCAATGAGCACTTCGGCCACTCCGCCACAGAGTGCGTCCTGCTCTTCCGTATAGGCAAGGCGGCAGAGGATGGGCAGACCTGTCACAATCGCCGAGCGGGCGATCGTCTGAAGTTCTGCCTCTCGTTTCCCACCGCCGATGCTGCCCACACACCGACCATCCGCATAGACCAACATACTGGCGCCACTAGTGCGGGGGGTGCTTCCTTTCACCTGCACGATGGTAGTCAGGGCACAGGAAGCGTCCTCACGAAGTGCCTGTGCCAAAGCGAGCCAGACATCGATCGTATCCGCATCGCCGCAGGCGATTCCCTCGGTCCGGTGGGTGGAATGAGGTGCAGCCGAAAGGGGCAGGCCTGTGCCGCCCCGACGCATGGCGATTAACTCGGCTACGATGGAGACGGCGATTTCGGCGGGAGTTTCGGCACCGATGTCAAGCCCCACTGGCGCATGAAGTTGCTGCAGCCGCTCAGCCCGGACATCACTCAGTTCCACCAGGACCTGCTTTACCGCCGCGACCTTTCGCCGGCTGCCAATCATGCCAACGTAAGCGGTTGGCCACTGCAGGCTCGCCTGACAGGCCATGAGGTCTGTCTCGTGTGTGCGTGTAACGATCACCACAAATGTGCCGGTATCGGGCTTCAATTGGGCGATACCGGTTGAAGGTTCCAAGCACAGCACGGCCGCACCGGGGAAACGCTCCGGTTGAGCGTACTCCGGGCGGTCCTCCAACACCGTAACGGCGAAACCTGCAGCCCGAGCAATGGGAGCCAGAGCGACCGCTACGTGGCCCCCGCCCGCGATGACTAACCGGGGAAGGGGCAGAAGCGGTTCGGCGAACAGCCTGGTTCCGTCAACAACATGGAGCAAAGGCCGCCCATGGTGCAGCGCATCTTGAGCCAGGTCAACGGGCTGCAGACCCGCTACGTTGTCAGCCACATGTGCCCCCACCGTGCCAGGGTGGGGGCCGTCGAGCTGGACGATTCGACAGGCAGGAATGCCTTTTTCCACCGCCTTGGCCAGGGCTCCCCAATATGAGCTCATGGCCGTCACGCATTCATGCGCTCAGCCGCAAGGCTGACCGCAGAGAGGATTTTCTGGTACCCAGTGCAGCGACAAAGATTCCCGGACATTCCTGTGCGAATCTCTGTCGGCGAAGGATGCGGGTTCTGGTGAAGCAGCGCCCAGGCTGACATCACCATCCCCGGAGTGCAGTAGCCACACTGGACCGCACCGGCATCCAGAAAGGCCTGCTGAATGGGATGAAGGCTACCGTCGAGTTGAGCAAGCCCTTCCACGGTGAGTAAATTGGCTCCTTCAGCCTGTGCGGCCATGACCAGACAGGCATTAACCGCCTTTCCGTTCATGATGACGGTGCAAGCGCCGCACTCACCTTTGCCACACGACTCCTTGGCGCCCACTAACCCCAGCCGTTCTCGAAGTACATGCAGCAGGGGTTCGGTGGGCTCAACCTCGATCGCCACGGGGCGGTCGTTAAGCGTCATCCGCAGTTGCATGCTTGCCACCCCCTATTCGGCCGGGCCCTGTGGGGCCGCGTAGCCTTCTCCTTCTGTCTGCTGCAGACTGGTCGCCAACGCGGCCGCTTTGGCCGCTGTCAGTCGTGTCCGTAGCGCGGGCGTATCATCGATCGGGGGAAGCCCCTGCTGATGTCGACACATGGCTTCGTAAACGCGTTCAGGAGTGGCAGGCGTCCGAAGGGGTGATGCGCCAACGGCATCCCGAATGGCATTCAGGATGGCCGGAATCGCGGGGACCAGGGGAGTCTCTCCGACGCCCTTGGCGCCTGAAGGACCGGTCTCCTCGGGAACCTCTACAATACTGGTATGGATAACGGGCACATCGGCGGCAGTGGGGATGATGTAGGTGGACAGGCTGGGGTTCTGGTAAACGCCGCCGACACAGAGGGTGTCCTCCATGAGTGCGAAGCCCATCCCCTGGACGATGCCACCCTCCGACTGGCCTTCAAGCCCCAGCGGGTTGATCACTTTGCCGGCGTCCACGGCGGACGCCATCTCGAGCACCTGTACTTCGCCGGTAAGCGTATCCACCTCCACCAGTGCGGCCTGCGCCCCGTAGCCATATAGGTGGTGGGGCAGCCCAAACGCCCCGGGAATCTCCGCGGCCGATTCCGGCCAGTTAAAGTGCGACTGTACCTTGAACGTCAGACCCTGCTGCCGTGCCTGGGCCAAACCGCCAACGGCGGACAGTTTCTGTAGCATCAGTTGGGCTGCTTCCTGAATGGCGCGGCCACCCGTGTAAACCGAACGGGTGGCTGTAACAGTGCCGCAGTCGGCCGAATAGCCGGTGTCGCCCAACACAACCTCTACTTCCTCAATCCCGCAACCCAGTGCATCTGCCGCAAACTGGGCAAAAGCGGTCTGGTTTCCGGTGCCAATCTCCTGAATGGAGAGACCCACGCGGAATCGCCCGCTCGGGAGTAGCTCCAGTACGGCTCCACCATAATCCGGGATATTCTTGCCAAGCCCTAACCCTTGCATGGTGGTCGCCACACCTATGCCCCGGCGCCTCCAGGGCTCGCTCGCGCAAGACTTGCGTTCTACTCGGCGCTGATACAGATCGGTGGCCTCCAGCGCGTCCAGACAGGCCTGTGTGCCAACGGCTGTAACCATGGGGACTCCGACGGCTGACAGTTCGCCTCGCTTGACTGCGTTCTGGCGCCTGAGGTCGAGCGGATCGCGGCCCAGGGTGCGGGCAATCTCGTCGACATTGGACTCCAGTGCCGTGATTACCTGTGGCACACCAAAGCCCCGCATGGCGCCGGACATGCCGTTGTTTGTGTAGACGCAGAGCCCGGTGAAGTCCACGTTGGGAAAGCGATAGACACCGCCAGCGGTCTCCAGTGCGAGGTTCACGATTGGGCCACCCAGGGTGGCGTAGGCACCGGTGTCGGCCACCAGGAAGACCTCGTTGGCCAGGAAAGTGCCGTCGGCTTTGGCTGCCGTCCGCATGTGGACGGTGAATGGGTGGCGCTTCACACCGACCAGCATCGACTCTTCGCGGTTGTAGTGGAGTTTTACGGGACGTCCGTTGGTATGTAGTGCGAGTAATGCCAGGTGCTGCTGAACAGTCAGTTCATCCTTGCCGCCGAACGCTCCGCCCGATGGGCTGGAGAACTCGCGAATTCGTTCTGGCGGCCAGCCGAGAATGCGGGCAACCTGAAGGCGGTCACGGAACGCGGCCTGGGCGGGCACCCAAAGTGTCAGTGTTCCGTCCGGCTGAAGCTTGCCCCAGCCGCCTTCTGTCTCCAGAAACACGTGAGCTTGCCGTGGCGTGGTGTAAACCCGGTCGACGATCACGTCGGCCTGAGCAAAAGCGGACACCACATCGCCGCGCCGGATCACCGTGCGTAGATGAATATTGCCGTCAGGATGGACAAGGGGCGACTCCGGCATGACGGCTGCCAAAGGATCACCAACCAGCGGCAGCGTCTCGTAGTCTACCTCGACCAGTTGCAGCGCCGCCCGGGCAATGGCAGGGGTCTCGGCGGCCACAAGGGCCAGCGCATCGCCTACCATGCGAACCTTCTCTTTGCAGAGGACGGGCTGGTCCGGGACCACAATCCCGAAACCATTCAGGCCGGGGACATCCTCCCACGTCAGTACGCAGAGCACACCGGGAAGCGCTTTGGCCTTGCTTGTATCCAGCCGTTTGATCAAAGCGTGGGGATGGGGTGAACGTAGCACCGCCCCATAACAGGGGTTGGTGAAGGATCGGTCCGTCATGTAAACGGGCTCGCCGCGCAGTTTGGGAACCGCGTCCACCCGACGCACCGATTGTCCCAGGAGGCTCGTCTCCCTGGCCTCAGTCGTTGGCATGTGGGATCACCTCCGATGCGGCGTCACCCATGAACCTGATCAGCCCCCGTGTCACCAGGTTGCGGGCCATCGCCCGCCGGTATGAGGCACTGGCACGGACATCGCTTATAGGGTTGGCCGCGTTGCCAGTTGCCTCAGCGACCTGCCTGATTGTGGTGTCGTTCAGCGGCCCCTGCGCAAGCAAAGCCTCAGCAGCGGGGACCCGCATAACGGTGGGGCCAACCGCCCCCAAGGCAATGCAGGCCTGACTTGGGTGGAGCCGTATGGCGGCACTCACCAGCGTGATCGCATGGGCTGCCCGCAGGCCAAGTTTCTCGAAGGTGCACCGTTCGCCCGAGGCTTGAGGCGCAAAGCGCACCCCGGCGATCAACTCGCCGGGTTGTAGGGCGGTCCGACCCGGGCCCAGGAAGAAGGAAGCAATCGGTACTTCCCGCGTTCCCGCCCGGCTGATCAGACTGACCCAAGCATCCAGCGCATAGAGTGCAGGCAGACTGTCTGCTGCAGGTGAGGCGGTTCCCATGTTTCCGCCCAGGGTGCCCATATTGCGAATTTGGGGTCCGCCGATTGTGCCGACGGCCTGAAGTAACAAGGGGGCAGTTGTCTGCAGCAGCGGTGAATCCAGCAGCTCCCTGAACGAGGTAAGGGAGCCAACCACAATAACGCCATGTTCCTGTCGGATATAGGACAACTCGCTGCGCAGAGACTGCAGGTTAACCCATGCGCTTGGTCGCAACACACCATCACGAAAGCGGACCATCGCGTCGGTGCCACCAGCAAGAGGGCGGGCGTTTGGATCGGCCAGCAATTCCAGTGCCGCCGTGATCGAACTGGGTGAATAGACCTGGACCGCCTCAAGCATTGGAGCCACCCCCTTCTTCGGGCCACGAAGGGCCGTCTCTATTGGTTCCGTTCAAACATGCGCTTGTATTTCGCCTTGTTCGATTGAGTGTCCTGCCAGTATTTTCGTTCTCTTGCAGGTTTCCTCCGTCAAAAATCGTATTCCATTGGGCAAAGAAGGGGGGTTCGACCGTGGCAGGCTACGTTGGTCCGGTTCAGCCGGATGAGGTGCAGCACGCCATCGCGGTAGCCGGTGGAAGGACACCGGGGAGCTTGCTCCTGACCGGAGTGCAGGTCGTCAACGTCTTTACCGGCGAGATGCTACCCGGCCCCATTCTTTTGGCAGGGCGGCTAATCGCCGGTGTTGGTGATGCCGTTCAGGATGCCGCTGCTGAGGCGGTGCTCGACCTTAGTGGCTATGTGGTGGCGCCTGGCTTTGTAGACGGTCACGTGCATCTTGAATCGGCACTGGTCGAGCCGCGGGAATATGCACGGGCCGTGGTGCCTCGGGGCGTTACCGCCGTTGTGTGGGACCCGCATGAATGGGCCAACGTGGTTGGCGAGTTTGCCTTTACCGCGGCGCGTCAGGCTACAGACGGTCTGGCGCTCGACGTTTTTTTCACCGCGTCTTCGTGTGTAGCAGCCAGCCCTTTGGAGACGGCTGGCGCTTCCTTGTCGCCAGAAGCCCTGGATCAGTTATTGGCAGGCAGTCGCGTGGTTGGGCTGGGCGAACTCATGAACTTCCCGGGGGTTATCGCGGGTGGGGCAGAGGAATTGGCCAAAGCCTGGTGTGCTGAGCGGCGCGGGAAGGTGATCGACGGGCATGCCCCGCTGCTGACTGGCCGCGGACTCCAGGCCTATGCGGTAGCCGGCATCGGCTCCGATCATGAGTGCATGGTGTTGGAAGAAGCCCGCGAGAAGCTGCGACTGGGCCTCATGGTGTTCATCCGGGAAGGATCGGCGGCCCGCAACCTCGAGGCATTGCTGCCGCTGGTGACCAGGCAGAATCGAGACCGTTTCTGTTTCGTTACCGATGACCGGCATCCGCACGACCTGGTGCATGAAGGCGGAGTAGACTTCGCTGTGCGCAAGGCGGTCAACCGGGGAATGGAGGCCACGATCGCCGTTCAACTGGCAACCCTCAACCCGGCGCGGTACTTCGGCCTAAGACGGCGCGGAGCCGTGGCGCCCGGGTATATGGCCGATCTGGCTATCCTGGATCCGCAAACCCTGAGCGCCCACATGGTGTTCAAAGAGGGGCGCCTTGTCGCTCAAGACGGTGAACTCCTGACGGATGTATCGCCTCCGATCGATCCACGGTTGCTGGAAACGGTCAAGCTGCCGGTTCTTACTCCTGAACGCCTTTCGCTTGGCGGAGCGGCGCCGCAGGTAAGAGTCATCGGATTGGTTCCTGATCAGATCGTCACCCGATCGCTGCTTCTGGAGCCAACGGTCAGGGAGGGCGAGATGGTTCCCGATCCAGGGCGGGACCTGGCCAAACTCGTGGTAATTGAGCGGCATGGACGAACCGGCGGTGTCGGCGTGGGACTGCTTCAGGGTTTGGGACTCAGGAAAGGGGCCATTGCCTCCACTGTAGCCCACGACGCCCATAACATCATCGTAGCCGGCATGTCTGACGGCGATATCCTCCTGGCAGCACGGGCGGTGGCCGAGACTGGCGGCGGTTTCGCCGTCGTAGATGACGGACGGTTGGTGGCTCGGCTGGAACTCCCGGTAGGCGGCCTCATGTCGCATCAGCCCCTGGATACAGTAGCCGCCGAGTTGGAGCAGCTGGAACGTGCCGCCCGGGATTTGGGGGTTCATATTCGCCGGCCCTTCATGGCGATCTCCTTCCTGGCTCTCTCCGTCATCCCCGAACTGAAGCTTACCGATCAAGGGTTGGTCGAACCGGCGAGTGGGCAGTTAGTCAGTCTGCGCGTGGAATGAAGTGCAGCAGGCTCCGCTCTCCTTAGAGCGGAGCCTGCCGCATGCCGGGCTATGAGCACCTTTACTGACTGGAAAATGAATTCTTATGGTTCTGGCAGGAAAACATGGGCGGGTGTTAAATGGTACCGGAGTGAGTTAGCGCATAACGGAACAAGGGGGGCTATGTTGTGTTCTTACGCCTTCAGGCGTACCACCGGCCTCAGAGTGTAGCGGAAGCGCTCAAGTTGCGGCAGCAGCCCAACGCACGCTTTATAGCGGGTGGGACTGCGCTGGCGGGGGGCGTCGATGATGCAACGGAGACGCTCATTGACCTATCGCTACTAGACCTCCGGTACATACGTCAAGCCGGCGAAGCTGTGGCACTTGGCGCCACAACCACCCTGGCAGATCTGGTTTCGTCTCCCGAGGTGAAGGCAGTCGGCGGCGGGATCATCGGTGCCGTAGCGCTGCAGACTGGGTCCCTGGCCCTCCAGACAAGGGCTACCCTGGGTGGCATTTTGGCAACCGCCGGGGAGGGAGAAGAACTGCTGGCGGCCTTGCTGGCTCTTAACGCCAGCGTTGTGACCGTGCGCGGTGCGTCAGCTCAGGTCAGAGAGGACTGGGATCTGGCCACCTTCGTGAACCGTCGGCACGAAATCCTGGACGCGGCGCTCATTGTGGAAGTGCAACTGCCAGTTGTCGCGGTGGCTACGGCAGTCGAGCGGGTGGCGCGCACCCCCCGGGACCTGCCCGTTGTGGCGATTGTCGCGGCCTGCAGGTTCCAGGGGGGCAGAGTTGACGCCGTGCGACTGGCGGCCACCGGTCTGGCGCCGTTGCCCCAGCGGCTGGAAGCCGCCGAACGTATCTGCAATGGCACGAATCTGACGGATACCGTGGTGGATCGGGCAGTCACTGCGGTGCAAGAGAGCATCGCTCCCCCAGATGACATCCGGGGACAGGCTGACTATCGGAGGTACCTGGCACGAGTCTTGGTGCGCAGGGCGTTGGTGCGGCTCGTACAGGCGTCCGCGGGCACTGGGAAGGAGTGACGGCAATGCGCATTACGTTGTCGGTAAACGGTGCACCCCAGCAGTTTGAGGCGGCCCCAGCCGACTCGCTCCTGACAGTGCTCCGGCGGGCTGGATATTACAGCGTCAAGCATGGTTGTGACACGGGTGAGTGTGGCGCTTGTACCGTTTTGCTGAATGGCGAGGCCGTGACCAGCTGTAACCTCCTGGCGGTCCAGGCCGACGGGGCCCGGGTCGAAACGGCCGAAGGGCTGCAGCAGAACGGACAACTGCACCGTCTGCAGGAACGATTTGCCCAGATGGGCGCGGTCCAATGTGGATTCTGCACTCCTGGCATGCTGATGGCGGCCAAGGCACTGCTGGACAAGAACCCCAATCCAACGGAGGAAGAGGTCCGGAGGGCACTTTCCGGTACCATCTGCCGTTGCACCGGATATGTAAAACCGGTACAAGCTGTGCTTCAAGCGGCTGCAGATCTACGTGGCAATGGTCCTGGGATGCAGGCTCCGGCAGCCCAGGACGGGACGGGCTATAAAGTCATTGGGCACTCGGTGCGAAAGGTCGACGCGACCAAGCTGGTGACAGGGCGCGGGACTTTCGTCGACGACATCGAGCTACGCGGATTGCTGCACGGTCGCCTCCTGCTGAGCCCGCACGCACATGCCCGGATCCGTCGTATTGATGCCAGTAGAGCAAAGGCACTTCCTGGGGTACACGCGGTCTTGACCTTTAAGGATATTCCCCGCGTCACCTTCACAACGGCCGGGCAATCGTGGCCGGAGCCGTCGCCCTTTGATACCCGGTCCCTGGATGACAAGGTGCGTTTTGTCGGTGACCGGGTTGCGGCCGTTGCCGCTGAGACGCCGGAATTGGCCGAACAGGCACTCCGGTTGATCGAAGTGGACTACGAGGTCTTGCCAGCGGTGTTTGATCCGGGCGAGGCCTTGAAAGCGGGAGCCCCAGTCATTCATGACGAGTCGGATTGCAGCGGCATAGGCGGCTATGATGCCAGGCGAAACCTGGCGGCGGAGATCGAAGCCGGAATCGGCGACATGGCAAAAGGGTTCGCCGAAGCCGATTTGGTGATTGAACGGACCTATAGGGTACCCCAGGTGCAGCCAGCACCGATCGAAACCCACGTATGCATCACCTGGCTGGACGAGGACGGTCGGCTGGTTGTGCGATCATCCACGCAGGTGCCCTTCCATGTACGGCGCATTATCGCCCCAGTACTGGGGCTGCGTCCTGGGCAGATCAGGGTGATCAAACCGCGCATTGGCGGTGGCTTTGGCGTAAAGCAAGAGATCCTGATCGAGGACATCGCGGGGCATCTGACTCTGCGGACCGGCCGCCCGGTCAAAGTGGAACTCTCCCGCACCGAAGAGTTCATGGCATCCCGCTCCCGGCATCCGCAAGTCATCCGCTTGAAAACAGGGGTCAAGCGCGATGGCACGCTGACCGCCAACGAAATGGATCTGGTGGCCAATACGGGCGCCTATGGGAGCCATGCGTTGACCGTTCAGACGAATACGGGTTCCAAGAGTCTGCCGCTCTATCGGTGTCCGAACATCCGCTTCAAAGCCGTGGTGGCTTACACCAACCTGCCCCCTGCCGGTGCGTTCCGCGGGTACGGTGGCCCGCAGGGTTACTTCGCCCTGGAAAGCCACATGGATGAGGTGGCACGGGCAATTGGCATGGACCCGTTGGAATTCCGGCTGAAGAACTGTCTCCGTGCGGGTGATGAGAACCCGTTAGCCCGTGCCCTGGGTGAGGGACGTGAAGGATTCGAACAGAAGATCGTTTCCTGCGGACTGCCCGAGTGTGCAGCGTTCGGGCGCACGGCGATTCGCTGGGATAGCCGCCACAACGAAAAGGCGGCTTCGGCTGCCGGAACGCGGCGGCAGGGTTATGGTGTTGCGTTCGCCATGCACGGAACCGCCATTCCCGGGTTGGACATGGGGGCCGCCAGCCTGAAGTTGAACGACGACGGCACGGTCAACCTGCTGGTCGGCGCCACCGATTTGGGCACGGGTTCCGATACCGTTCTCGCTCAGATTGTAGCGGAAGTGCTTGGCTGCGCAGTGACCGATGTACTGGTCTATTCATCGGACACCGATATGACGCCGTTCGATGTGGGGGCGTATGCCTCGTCCACGACCTATATTTCCGGTGGAGCGGTCAAGAAGGTAGCGGAAGATGTTGCCCAGCAGGTCAGGGCGGTCGCTGCCCGGATGATGGGGGCAGCGGAAGCCGAGTTGAGTATGCATGACTGCGCAGTCTGGTCTCCCGACGGGCGCAGCGTGACCCTGGCCGATGCTGCACTGAACTCGCTGCACGTTGCCGACCAAAAACAGATCATGGCTGTCGCGTCCAACCTGTCTTATGACTCGCCGCCGCCCTTTGCGGTCACCTTTGCACAGGTAGAGGTCGACACCGAGACCGGGCGCGTCGATGTCAAGAAGCTGATCACCGCCGTCGATGCGGGGCAGGTGATCAACCCGGTTGCTGCCACCGGTCAGGTGGAGGGAGGCATGGTCCAGGCGCTGGGGTATGCCGTCAGCGAGGAGATGCTGTTCGACGCGACCGGGCGCATGCTCAACCCCAATTTCCGCGATTATAGGGTGTTCCTGGCCGACGAAATGCCGGAGATTGTGGCGCACCTGGTTCACACCGAGGACCCCTTCGGCCCATATGGGGCCAAAGCCCTGGCCGAAATTCCCATGGACGGGGTGGCGCCGGCCATTGCCAATGCCGTTCGGGATGCCACTGGGGTCACGATGACCGAGATTCCGCTTACACCGGAACGGGTCTGGCGTAGCCTGTCCGCTGCTCAGAAGGAGTGACTGTTGTTGTCAACGATGCTGATTAAGAATGCCCGATCGATTATCACGATGGACGACAGACGCAGCCGGATTCCCGGCGGCAGCATCTACATCGAAGGCCAGGAGATCAAAGAGATCGGCACGGATGTGGCGGCTAAAACAGCGGACGTGGTGATCGATGCCCGGGGCAAAGTGGTCTACCCGGGGTTTGTGAATACCCATCATCATCTGAGCCAAGTGCTAACCAAGAACGTGCCCGAGGCGCAGGACCAGGAGTTGTTTGACTGGCTGGTGACCCTCTATGAGGTATGGCGCCATCTGAAACCTGGCGACCTACATGCCGCGGCGCTGGCCGGGCTCGGCGAACTGCTCAAGAGTGGTTGTACTACGGCTGCCGACCACTTCTACGCCTTTCCGCGGGACAGTCGCGACCTGCTGGACGAAGAGATTGAAGCGGCAGGCGAGTTGGGCATGCGGTTTCATCCCACACGAGGCAGCATGTCCAGGGGGCGCTCAAAAGGCGGACTGCCCCCGGATGAATTGTGCCAGGAAGAGGAGGTCATCCTCCGCGACACCCAGCGGGCCATCGAGCGGCATAACCAACCGGGGCGGTTTGGCATGGTGCGAATGGGAGTAGCGCCCTGCTCACCGTTCTCCGTGACCACCGAACTGCTGAAAGAGGCGGCTAACCTGGCACGTGCCTACGGTGTCCGTCTTCATACCCATTTGGCGGAGACCAAGGATGAGGAACGGTTCTGCCTCGAGACGGTGGGGCGCCGTCCGCTGGATTACATGGAGGATGCAGGGTGGCTGGCATCAGACGTTTGGTACGCCCATGGCATCCACTTCACGGATGAGGAGATCGCGCGGATCGGGCGTGCCGGGGCGGGTGTCGCTCATTGCCCCGTCTCCAATATGAAGCTCTCTTCCGGGGTGGCCAGGGTGCCGGATCTGCTGTCGGCGGGCGTGCCAGTGGGCCTGGGTGTTGATGGTTCGGCCAGTGCGGACAGTTCCAACATGCTGTTCGAGCTACGGGTAGGCTACCTGCTGCACAAACTGATCCATGGCCCCAAGGCACTTACGGCCGAAGACATGCTTTGGCTGGCAACCAGAGGCGGAGCCGCCGTCCTTGGGCGAGACGATATCGGGAGCCTCGAACGCGGGAAGGCCGCAGACCTGTTCCTCGTTAATGTGGAGCAAATCGGTTACAGCGGTGCACTCCACGACGACGTCGGACTGCTCGTCATGACCGGGAACACCGAGATTGTTGATACCGTGGTTGTTGGCGGCCAACGGGTGGTGGAATCCGGTCGACTGGTGCACGTCGATGAGGAGAAGATCGTCCACAATGTGAACTTGGTCAGCAGTCGTCTGCTGAGCGACCGCTGAAAATGGAAACAGCTGGCCACTAAGGCCAGCCGTTTCCTTATGTTCCTGATTCACCACCGTATGGGTCCATGAGACTCTACAGAAGATGTACTTGCAGGGGCTCAAAGAGGTGGCCCGTGCACCTGTAGAATTTGCCCAACGGCTTTTTCACCTCAATTTACTATCAGCCATTTACATGCTGTCCGATTCTGTTATACTTCGGTATCGTACATGATTGTTGATGGCAACCCCCGCGAACGCTAGATGCGAGGTGAGGCCCGTGAATCGCCAGTACCAGACACCTCTTTTCACCGGATTGCTTGCCCATGCCAGCCGCAATCCAGTCCAGTTTCATATTCCCGGCCACAAGAAGGGCGTTGGTATGGCGCCGGAGTTCCGGAAGTTCATTGGCGAAAACGCACTGTCCATTGACCTCATCAACATCGCACCTCTGGACGACCTGCATCACCCGCATGGCATCATCAAAGAGGCGCAGGAGATCGCGGCGGAAGCGTTTGGCGCCGACTATACGTTCTTCAGCGTTCAGGGGACAAGCGGAGCCATCGTGACAATGGTCTTGAGCGTGGCCAATCCGGGCGACAAGATCCTGGTGCCGCGCAACGTCCATAAGTCCGTGCTGGCCGGCATTGTGCTCTCCGGAGCCTTACCAGTTTTCATGGCGCCAGACGTCGACCACAACCTGGGTATTGCGCACGGCATCAGCGTCGAAGCCGTACACAGGGCTTTGGATGAGCACCCGGATGCGAAGGGCGTTCTGGTGATCAACCCCACATACTACGGTGTGGCCGCTGACCTGAAGGCGATTGTTGAGTTGGCCCACTCTCGGGGGGTTCCGGTGCTGGTTGACGAGGCCCATGGTGTTCATATTAACTTCCACGAACAGATGCCACTATCCGCCATGCAGGCAGGAGCCGACATGGCTGCGACTAGTGTTCATAAGCTAGGCGGTTCCATGACTCAGACCAGCGTGCTGAATATCCGGGAAGGGTATGTGCAGGCGGGCCGAGTCCAGGCGATCATCTCCATGCTGACCACGACCAGTACTTCTTATTTGTTGCTGGCTTCGCTGGATGTGGCGCGCAAGCAGTTGGCCACCAAGGGTCGGCAGATGATCGACCATGCGATGAACCTGGCCAATAAGGCGCGGGCCGCCATCAATGAGATTCCGGGCCTTTACTGTTTTGGGCCGGAGATCATTGGTCAAACGAGCTCTCGCTTCGACTTTGACCCCACCAAGCTCTGCATCAACGTCAAAGAGCTCGGCGTTCCCGGCATCGACATGGAGAAGATGCTCCGCGAGGAGTTCAACATCGAGGTTGAGATGTCCGACCTGTACAACATCCTCTGCATTGTGTCGCTGGGTGACGTTGAAGAGGACATTGACCTCCTGGTGAAGGCGCTGCAGACGCTATCCGAGCGCTTCTATCGGACGCGGCCGGCGAATCAGGTGAAAGTACGGGTGCCAACCACCCCCATTCTCGCCATGTCGCCTCGGGATGCCTTCTATGCTGAAACCGAAGAGGTGCCCATGCAAGATTCAGAGGGACGGGTGATCGCAGAGTCGATCATGGTCTATCCGCCGGGAATCCCCATTCTCTTGCCTGGTGAGATCGTCTCGCACGAGAACCTCGAGTATATCGCCGACTGTATGGAATCGGGCCTACCGGTTCAAGGCACGGAAGACCCCGACATCCAATATGTCAAGGTAGTGAAGAAGGCTCGAACTTAAAGCGACAAGACCCCCTCGACAGATCGTCGAGGGGTTTTCTTTTCTGAGACTAATGGGTCTTAGGTCCCCCCCTGACGGTCTACAGGCCTATTGTCCACAGGTTCCGCCATCCCTGTGGAGAACTCGCGTTCCCCGAAACCGCGCTCTGGCGCGGGTTTGTTCGATCGGGGCATTGGGTGTGGAACGCCAACTGTGGATAACATTGTGGATGGAATGTGGGCACCTGTGGATGAACGGCCAAGACCGCTGGGAATGCAACCCATCAGCGGGCAGCCGGAAGCCCTCTACGTACCATGGTAAAAAACCAGGAGGGCTCAGGTGATGATCTTTTACTTCGTTCAGAAGGAGGAAACGCTCTACGCCATCGCCAGGCGGTACCAGACCACGGTCCACGCACTGGTGACGGCCAACCGCCTGAAGGATCCTAACGCGGTCTCTGCCGGTCAAGCTCTTGTCATTCCTCGCCCCGGTGAGCATCCTTCGCCGCCCCCTGGCGGGGTGGTTCATCTGGTACGCCCGGGTGAGACCATTTTTTCCTTGGCAGATCGGCACAGTGTGTCTCCGATGGTGATCCTGCGGGCGAACCAAATCGCCCACCCGGAATTCCTGCTTCCCGGACAGCAGGTGGTGATCCCGGAATGTAACGAAGCGGGTCAGGATTGGCCGATGCTCGGACGGACCAGCGAGCGACAGGGGGCCGGCCCGGTTGTGTTGAGAGGGCTGCCCTTCGCACAGTGGGAGTTCATACCGGACGATTCGGGCAAGGTG
This sequence comes from Mycobacterium leprae, assembly GCA_050262655.1. Lineage (GTDB taxonomy): Bacteria > Bacillota > Sulfobacillia > Symbiobacteriales > Symbiobacteriaceae > DASXVX01. The sequence continues at coordinate 30,845 of JBLNEM010000391.1, forward strand.
CAACCATCGGCGCCGGTCATCCGATACGGGCGAGTTTTTGCCGGGCTAGGCGACGGCCATTATTACTGTCTCGACCGTCAGGATGGTCGCATCAAATGGCGTCATCGTGCAGGCGACATGGAGTGCTTTGCACAGACTGATGACAAGGCGCTGGCTGCGCCCATGATCTTGGACGGTCTGGCTTACCTGTGTGAGGCGGATGGCTGTATCGATGCCGTCGATGCGTACACCGGACGGAATATCTGGCGATTGTCATTGAAGAGCCCGCTTACCGCTACACCTACGGTTTGCCAGGACCTGCTCCTGTGCGGGGCGTGGGACGGACAGGTGTACGCCGTCGAGATCAAAACCGGCGCAATCGCCTGGAAGCGGAAATTGAGCAGTGGGGTGAAACGCCCGCTGGCGGTCTGCGACGGGCGCCTGATTGTGCTGACCGAAGAGGGCGCGTTGCGGGCGATGGACTCAGTGACGGGCGACATATGCTGGACTGCATCCGCAGAGCTACGAGCGCCGGTCTGTACCCCGGACTGTGTATTGGTTGGCGGCAGTGCTTACGATTCCTCTACCGGTCAAACACTGTGGGTCATAGATACGCCACATGTTCCGGTCATTCGGCTCGGGCAGGCGATATATCCGGAGGCCGTCGTAAGTCTCGCTTCCGGGGAGGTTCAACGACGCTTTGATGAGACCCGGGAGCCACACACAGAAGGGGCGTCGGAAGGGTACATAACTGAGGCGGAGCCGCATCAGATGGTCAGCACGGCCAGCGGGTCGTGGCTCCTGACGGTCCGTGACGACCACCTGTACGCCTGGGATCTGGTCGATGGGACTCTTTTATGGGATGAGGCGCTGCCCGCAACCGGTCACCAACCGCCGGCGGTGGCCAGTGGTCAGATTGCGGTGACACTGACGGATGGGGGAATCCGAAGTTACCGGCTGGATGATGCAAACAGCCCGCTTTAAGCGGGCTGTTTGCATGGGAAGCATGGCTGCCACAAAGACTACAGGTGAACCACGATAGTTTAGGAGGGAGCATGATGAGACAGCGCTGGCTCAGATGGGTATCTGCGTTTGTAGTAGCCGGGCTGGTCCTTGTTTGGCCCAATACCACCTATGACAGCCATGTTGTTCGTGCAGAGTCAAAGGCGGCCAAGGATAACCTTTATCTGCTCGCACAGTTGGTCTGCGGCGAGGCGAGAGGCGAACCTTACGAGGGTAAAGTAGCGGTGGCCGCTGTGATTCTGAACCGGACGCTGGACAAACGGTTTCCAAAATCGGTGGCAGGGGTCATCTACCAGCCCTACGCGTTTGAGTCCGTCTCGAACGCCGAGGCCTACAAGGGCACTACACCCGAGTGCTATAAAGCTGCACGTGCGGCCCTGAGCGGCTGGGATCCCAGTTGGGGTTCGGTCTTCTTCTTTGCTCCTGCCAAAACCAATAACAAGTTCGTCTGGTCACGGCCGCAGGTACGGACGATTGGCAGGCACATTTTTACCCGGTAGGAGGCCTAACCGATGAAGTCACAGCGTGGGATCGTCTGGCCATACCTGCTGTTAGGAATCGCCTTGCTCGGGTCTTTGAGCTTTGGGTGGTACCAGACACGCCAGAGAAACCAGTTGGCTTTGGGGGCTGAGAACAACTACATGTCAGCCTTCCACAAGCTTAAGTGGACCAGTGAGAACATGGAGGAGCGTACCGCCAAGCTAATGGCGACCAACGATCCCAAGCAACAGCAAGGGTTGTTGGCTGACATCCGGGTGTACAGCGCACAGGCAGTCGAGCATATGGCGTCCCTGCCTTTCACCACGTTGCACACACCACAGATTGAGAACTTCCTCAACACGGTCCAGAGCAGTTCAGAAGAATACCACCACAAGCTAAACGAGGGCGGCGTCCTGTCAGCAGATGACTGGCGGCAGCTAGCGAGCCTACGGCAGCAGACCGTGGTTTTCGAAAAAGAACTGGGATCCATGCTGGGCCTGATAGGGAACCGCAACATTCGGTGGTCTACAACTGTTAAAGCCACAAGCCCTGCCCGTACCGGCTCGGCGGCAGGGCCCATCAACAGTTCTGTCATGCAAATGGAGAAGGCCCTCACACCTCCTGGTGGGCAGCAACAGGCTTTGCGTCCGGATGTCGGCCCCCTGGCCCCACCACGCATGGACCCCGGGCAGCCGGTAGATGCGGCCAAGGCAGCCGCCGCAGTCCGGGCATTTGTGGATACTCCCTTGCAGGCTGAACCGACTCTCACAGGCACATCGGGGCCACAGGGGAATCAGTTTCCGCTCTACTTCTTTGCCGCCAAGAAGGCAAACGGGACAGCTCTGGACTTCGGCGTAAGCGTTCGCGGGGGCCACGTCATCTACATGATTGACGGGCGGCCGGTCGCCGATAAGCGCGTTCCGAGAATGCAGCTGATCAAGTCCGCACAACAAGTCCTGACCAAACGGGGATATCCGGCAACCCAGTTTATCTCCGCGGCCGAGAACGATGGGACACTCACCATCGACCTGGCCCCGATTGAGAAAGGGGTGGCCATGGAGACTGACACCATCAAGGTGATGTTGGCCATGGACAATGGCGAACTGGTCGGTTTTGATGCGCGGAACTACTGGATTAACCGGCACCCGCGTTCGCTGGTGAAACCCAAACTGACCGCAGCAGACGCGCTGCGGAGCATCTCTCCCCGTCTGAAGGTAGAGGGGGTGCCGCGGCTCGCAGTGATCGCAGACCGACAGCACCAGGAGCGGCTGGTATGGGAGGTACGGGGGCGGCTGGATCATGAGTGGTTCCAGGTATTTGTGGATGCCCTGAACGGTCGGGAGGTAGATCTGAACCGG
>JBLNEM010000392.1:0-29433 GCA_050262655.1 Mycobacterium leprae
CTGCGCCGCCGGAAGGTTGAGAAACTGCCGCTGGTGGATGAACATGGCGTGCTGAAGGGCCTGCTCACCATCAAGGACATCGAAAAGGCCAAGAAGTATCCCAACTCGGCCAAGGATGCACGGGGTCGGCTGCTCTGCGGCGCCGCCATCGGCGTCAGCACCGACGTGATGGAGCGGACCGGCGTGCTGGCCGAAGCTGGCGTGGATGTCGTGGTGCTGGACAGTGCCCACGGCCATTCCAAGGGGATTGCGGACGTGCTGCGGCAGATCAAGCAGAACTTCCCCAACCTGCAGGTGATCGCCGGCAACGTGGCTACCTACGAGGGCACGAAGTATCTGATCGAGGCAGGCGCCGATGCCGTAAAGGTCGGCATTGGTCCGGGCTCGATCTGCACCACCCGTGTGGTCGCCGGCATTGGCGTGCCGCAGGTTACGGCTATTTACGAATGTGCCATGGCCGCCAAGGAGACGGGTACGCCGATCATTGCCGACGGCGGCATCAAATACTCCGGCGACGTGGTGAAGGCGGTAGCGGCCGGCGCCAGTTCGATTATGATTGGCAGCCTCTTCGCCGGCACCGACGAGTCCCCGGGTGAAATGGAGATCTTCCAGGGCCGCTCCTTCAAGGTATACCGTGGCATGGGTTCTCTGGGCGCCATGAAGCAAGGATCGGGCGACCGGTACTTCCAGGAGGGTGCACCCAAGTTGGTGCCGGAAGGCATTGAGGGGCGGGTGCCCTATCGGGGACCGATCTCCGAAACCGTCTTCCAGTTGATCGGCGGCTTGCGTGCCGGCATGGGCTACTGCGGCACTCCCACGATTGATGACCTGCGGCAAAATGGTAAATTCCGGCGGATCACGGCCGCCGGCCTCCGTGAGAGCCATCCGCATGACGTGCAGATTACCAAGGAAGCGCCCAATTACAGCGGTATCTAGGCTTCGGCGCTGTGGAAACATAGCACAAAGGCGGACAGGAAGGTCTCCTGTCCGCCTGTTTTTCAGGCTGGACGGAGCCATGGGATTCTGCTACAGTGTCAGGTGTACTTAGCAGGTCTAATTCTTTTATTACTATCGCTCTAAGGGGGAGACGCAAGAGTGGCGGCTAAATTTGTCATACATGGCGGTCGTCCCCTCTCCGGGGCCATTACAGTTGGCGGGGCCAAAAACAGTGCGCTGCCAATCGTGACCGCCGCTGCCTTGGCTGCAGATGGTGAGTCGATTCTCGACAACGTGCCTAACAACAGTGACATTCATCACCTGGTCCAGATTCTCACAGAACTGGGCTGTGAGTTAGAGTGGGTTGGCGAAAACTCGCTGCGAATCCGAGCGGGTGAATTGTCGAATCACGTGGCTCCCTATAACATCGCCCGCAAGCTGCGCGGCAGCACCTATGTGATGGGGCTCCTGCTGGCCCGGCTGGGCAAAGGCGAAGTCGCCTGCCCGGGCGGCTGCGAGATCGGTGCGCGTCCGGTCGATTTCCACATCAAGGGCTTCAAGGCGCTGGGCGCCGATGTGGTGGTTGAGCGTGGCGCCATGGTGGCGCAGCACGTATCGCTCCAGGGCGCTCGGTTCTATGTGGACCGTGCCAGTGTGGGCACGACAGTGAACATGATGATCACAGCCTCGCTGGCGCCGGGTGTTACCGTGTTGGAGAACGCTGCCTGCGAGCCGGAGATTGTGGATCTGGCCAACTACCTCAACGGTATGGGGGCAAAGGTCCGCGGCGCCGGTACCAATACCGTTCGCGTCGAAGGTGTGGAGCGGCTGCATGGCTGCCATCATGAGGTGATCCCTGACCGCATTGAGGCGGGCACCTACCTGATGATGGCTGCTGCTACGGGCGGTGACATTCGGATCGACAACGTCATTACCGAGCACCTTTCCACCGTGTTGGCCAAGCTGCGCGAAGCCGGCATGGAGGTACAGGAAGGGGAGGACTCCCTGACGCTGATCGCCCACCGGCCGATCAAGTCGGTGGATGCCGAGACGCAGATTCACCCTGGTTTCCCCACCGATCTGCAGAGCCCGTATATCGCCCTGATGGGCCTTGCCAACGGGATCGCCGTGGTGACCGAGACCATTTTCGAGAACCGCTTTGGCTTTGTGAACGAGCTGCTCCGCCTGGGAGCCAACATCAAGGTCGAGCACAACTCGGCCATCGTCCGCGGGGTGGAGCGGTACATTGGCGCTCCCATCGAGGCCAAGGACATCCGCGGTGGCGCAGCCCTGGTTATGGCCGGGCTGGCGGCCGAGGGCACTACCGAGCTGGGTGGCCTGCAGTATCTGGACCGCGGCTACAACCGGCTGGAAGAGAAGCTTTCGTCGCTGGGCGCCGATATCCGTCGGGTGGATCTGCCGGAGAACAACGTATAAGGGAGCCGCCGTTGCCACGGCGGCTTTAGCGGGGGGGCGGTATGAGCCGCCCCTTTTGCGCGCCCCTGAGGGCACTCCCTCTATTTTCTTGGGTCTGCTGGCAGGTAACAGCATTGCGCTTGACCAATTGATCTAGGGTACAGAAGGACCGCTTGGCGAAGGAGGGAGACCCGTGGGTTCCACACACCCCAGAGGGGGGCGGGGAAGCGCTGACCCGAAGGTAAGGCAGTTACGGCCCGACCGGATGGCGCCAGGACACGGGCGAGACCCGGACATGGCGGACGAGCAGCCTCTCCCCCTGGAACAGCAGGGAGTGGACTGGCTCTATATTACGGCCCTGGTGCTGCTGGTCAGCGTGGGCATGATCATGGTGTACAGCACCACCGCTGTCGACGGCGGCTTCGCCGGCCTCAGCAAGCTCTTGAAACTGATGCTGCTGGTGGGCTTGCCCATGTTGGCCGCCGGAATCTTCCTGCCACAGCGCTTCTGGCGCAAGGCCAGCCCCTGGATTCTGTTCGGGGCATTCGCCGCACTGGTATCGCTCTTTGTCCCGCACAACCCGCTGGTGCATGCCGTCAAGGGTGCAAAGCGCTGGATCTTTCTTCCCGGCGGCTATCAGATTCAGCCGTCCGAGTTTGCCAAGTTGGCCTTCATCCTGTTTGCGGCCAAGTTTCTGGAACGGCGTGGGCAGCGCATGAAGTCCGACGACTGGTTCGTCTTCCTGGGCGTGCTGGGGACGTTCGCCGGGGCGATCTACTTTGAGCCCGACTTGGGCACCGCACTGGTACTGGGTGCGACCGCGGTCTTCATGCTGATCGCTTCCGGCGTCAAATGGGGACCCATTCTCAAGCTCGGCCTGGTGGCCGTTGCGGTGGTAGCGCTCCTGGCCTTCAACACGTCGCACCAGGCCTCTCGCCTGAAAGCCTGGTGGAACCCCTGGGAGGACCCGGTTGAGAAGGGCTACCAGGTGACACAGGGCTGGATCGCGATGGCCCGGGGTGGCTGGTGGGGCGTTGGCCTGGGCCGGTCTACCCAGAAGCTGGGACACTTGCCGGAGGCCGGTACAGACTTCATTTTCGCCATTGTCGGTGAGGAGTTGGGTCTGGTCCGGGCAGCGGGTGTGCTCTGGCTCTTTGGCATTCTGGCCTGGCGGGGGTACCGGATCGCTGCCAGGGCGCCAGACCGGTACAATTCGCTGCTGGTCACCGGCGTCACATCATGGATTTCGGTGCAGGCCTGCCTCAACATCGCGGTGGTAACCGGCACCGTGCCCAACACCGGTGTACCCCTGCCGTTCATCTCCTCGGGCATCTCGGCCCTGACGGCCCTCATGCTGGGTACCGGCATGGTCATCGGCGTCAGTCGTTCTAGCCATAAGGGGTGACGCAAAACGCAGTATCCATTCCATTTGCGGCGGGCTTTACCGTCAGATCGGGAAGCGGTCTGCAGCATGGCTCGGGCCATTAGCCAGGACGACTATATTCCTGATATTTACGAGGATCTGATGGCTGCTCCGGGTCCCGGCGGATTCTTTGTGGCCGAACAAGGGGGACAGGTAATCGCCTGTCACTGTCTGCAGCTGACGGGCCAGGAGGATGCCTATCTGTGGGCCATGCGGGTCCACCCCGGGTTGCAGGGGCGAGGCATCGGGACGATGCTCTGCCGGGCACAGGTGGAGCAGGCCCGGGCCATGGGCCGGGGCAATGTCTACCTCATCAGCGACGTGCAGAACCTCCGGGCGCATCGAACGGTCATGAAGAACGGCTTCGCCAATCTGGGGCCGTGGATCATTTACGAAGAGTTGACGCCGGCCCAGCTCCCGAGTCCGCAGCGGGTCCGGGAGGGCCGGGTGGGCGACTTGCCGCTGGCCCGGAGCTTCCACCACCTTCACACCAGCAGTCGGCTGGGGAATGTGATCGCCTCGCTGGGGGACCCCTGGGGGGTACGAACCATGCGGGCGGATGACTGGAATCCGGCAGAGATGGCTGTCATTCGGGGCACACACGGCGTGGAAGGGCTGCTCCTGTACCACCTGTCGCCGGAAGCCATGCAGGTAAGGCTCCTGGAGGGGAACCGGGAAACGTCCGCCGAACTCCTGGCCTATGCGGGTATCAAGGCCGCGACATACGGCTGCCGTAGCTGGGTCATTTCCATTCCCGCCGAAGCCGAAGAACTACTGGCGCCGCTGCGGCTGGACCCAACCAAAGCGCATCGCTTCTACGTCTTTTGCCTGCACGCGGGCATCGAACCGCCCCGGGTGGAATAGGAAGAGAGACCGGGCCGAACTGGCCCGGTCTTTTCATTTTGGATAGTACGCTTTGTGCTTACTTTCTACCACCACGACCCATCGACTATAATGGAGGTTGACATAGGCCATCGATTGGCTGTGTTCATCCTCATGACGGGAGGGAATGGCGTGATTCAGACCATCATGGTGGTCGGAGCGGGCCAGATGGGTTCCGGTATTGCGCAGGTGGCTGCCCAGGCGGGGTTCAAGGTCTTCCTGCGAGACGTGGAGCAGCGGTTCGTCGATAAGGGCCTGGCCGTTATTGAGAAGAACCTGAGCCGCGATGTGGAGAAAGGCCGCAGAACAGCGGAAGAGAAGGCGGCCATTCAGAGCCGGATCTCCGGCACCGTTCTGTTGGACCCGGCGTCGGAGTGCGACCTGGTGATCGAGGCGATCATCGAAAACCTGGAGGCCAAGGTGGCGCTCTTCCGGGAACTGGACCTGCGTTGCCCCGCCCATACGATCTTTGCCACCAACACCTCCAGCCTGCCGATCACCCAGCTGGCTGCCGCTACGAAACGGCCCGGGCAGTTTGTCGGCATGCACTTCATGAATCCGGTCCCGGTCATGAAGCTGGTCGAACTGATCCGTGGGCTCACCACTTCGGATGAGACCTATGCCGCGGTGAAGGCCCTGGCGGAGCAAATGGGCAAGACCACTGCCACAGTCGGTGACTTCCCCGGCTTTGTACTCAACCGGGTGTTGATCCCCATGCTGAATGAGGCCATTGCCTGTTTCTACGAGGGAATTGCCGGGGTCGAAGAGATCGATACGGCCATGAAGCTGGGGGCCAACCATCCAATGGGACCACTCACCCTGGCCGACTTTATCGGCCTCGACACCTGCCTCTACATCCTGAATGTGCTGTACGACGGCTTCAAGGATCCCAAGTACCGGCCGTCGCCGCTGCTGGTGCAGATGGTGAATGCCGGTTACCTGGGCAAGAAGAGTGGCCGCGGGTTCTATACATATCATCCGGACGGGACCGTTACCCCGATGCAGCGTTAAGCGACATAGCACAAAGGCCGGTGCGGCGTGGATGCACCGGTCTTTTTAATGAGGTTTGACCGCCGCCCTGCCAAGGCAGAGCAGCACGACCAGAGCCAGCCCGCCGAACAGCGGGTAAAGGAAGCCGACCAGACGGCTGAAGCCAATGCCGCTGGCCATCAGCGCCAGAGCGGTCACAATGATGACCGTGCCGCGGTACGAGCCGTGCACCACGTCTGCCGCACGGCTGGCAAAGCCGTAGGCGGTCGCTATGGCGGTGGTGTAGATCTCGGCCCACAGGATCAGCGTATAGAACCACTGGACCGGAGGCGAATGTAGCCGGGCCAGGAAAAGCATGGGCACTTCATACAGACCGATATCGGGCATGTGCGCGCTGATGGCCAGCTTGATCCCGGTCGCCAGGATGCCAAGGGAGAGGCCGCCCACCAGACCACCGCCGATCAAAGCGCGGCGGTCCTTGATGGTGGAACCCAGGGGGGCCAGCACCGAAATGGAGAGGACCAGGTTGTAAGCCACGTAGAGCCAGGAGGCCGCAAACCAGGAGCGTACAGGCGCCAGAAAGGGCCAGGGGATCGTGTTGGCCAGGATCGGGTTCAGCCCGTGGAAGCGAATCGACGTGAGGGAGAGGCCAACGACCGCAGTGGTCAGCAGGGGAACGACCACTGCATTGGCCGCCATGATGCCGCGCATGCCGGCCAAAATGGTGAGTCCGGAGATCACGGCTGTCAGCACGGTCCCCACCGCGTGGGGCAGCCGCATCTGCTCGGCGAAAACGGCTCCGCCGCCGGCGACCATCACGGTCAGGGTGGCGCCCAGGAACAGGGTGATCACCAGGTCCATGGCCTTGCCCAGCCGGGGGCCCCCAATGTAGTGGAGTACCTCGCGATGTGAGCGGGCGTTTAGCCGCCGCCCCAGCTCCATGACCTGGATGCCGAACAGGCAAAAGAGAAGCGTAGCGACGCCAATGCCCATGAGGCCGGCCCGACCGTAAGCACCGAAGAAGCGGAGGGTCTCCTGGCCGGAAGCGAAGCCCGCACCCACCACGGTGCCTACATAAGTCGCCGCAACTTTGAAGATCTGCCACCATAACGAGGGCCTTCGGGCCAATGTGCCTCACTTCCCATCCGGTCAGTCCGCCAGGAGCCGCACCGGGACCCGTTTCAGATCTATGCGCACGGGCAGATGGACATGTTTGCTTGCGTCCTTCTTTTCGCGTACCGTATAATGAAAAGAGGTTAATTGGAAAAGGTTGTCCCGAGTCGTTCGACCTAAAGGCGCTGCCCAGGGTCGTGCGACCGGTCCCAGGCGTGACCTGGGCCAGGGCCGGAACGGAAACGTTCAGACCTCCCGGTGGAAAGGGGCAAAGAACCTGGCTGGAAATCCTGCCAGGTGTACTTTGCTATCTTCCGGGGGGAAGGTAGCTTTTTTCTTTCGTGTCTCGCATGGCGGAATCGTGGGGGGACCGGTGTGGATTTTTTCGATCTCAAAGCAGTAGAAGAGGCACGACAGCTATTCCTCCGGGCTTGCGGCGACTGGCGGGCGCCTGTCCGTCAGGTCTCCCTGGCCGAAGCGCTGGGACTCGTCACGGCCCAATCTGTAGTTGCTCCCAGTGATCTGCCTCCGTTTGCCCGTACGAGTGTGGACGGCTATGCGGTGCGCGCAGCCGATACCTTTGGCGCTTCCGAGGGACTCCCCGCCTACCTGCGGGTTACGGCCGAGATTTTGATGGGACAGGCCCCGGCGGTGGCGCTGGGACCCGGCGAGGCCCAGCGGATCAGCACCGGTGGCGCACTGCCGGCTGGAGCCGACGCAGTGGTCATGGTGGAGCATACCGAAGCGCTCTCGGGCGACGAGATCGGCATTGTCCGGCCGGTCTCGCCGGGCGAGAATGTGATGCAGCGTGGCGAGGATGCGACAGCCGGAGCCGAACTGCTCCCGGCCGGGCATCAGATCAGGGCTCAGGAGTTGGCTTTGCTCTCCTCCGCTGGCATTCTGCAGGTGGGCGTGATTGGCCGGCCGCGGGTTGCCATCATCTCCACCGGGGACGAACTGGTACCCGTAGACCAGGAGCCCGGCCCCGGGCAGATCCGTGAATCGAACGGCGCCGCGCTGATGGCGCTGGTCCGACGCGATGGCGGCGAGCCCACCTACCTGGGGATCGCAGTCGATCAGGAAGCGGTGATTCGGGCTGCCCTGCAACAGGCGATGGCCTACGATCTGGTGCTAATCTCCGGCGGCTCCAGTGTTGGCAGCCGGGATCACACGGCTGCCCTGATTGCCGAGTTGGGGCAGCCGGGCATCCTGGTGCACGGCGTTCAGCTAAAGCCCGGGAAGCCGACCATTCTGGCGGTAGCGGATGGCAAGCCCGTGGTGGGGCTTCCGGGCCATCCCGTCAGCAGCCAGGTGGTCTATGGCCTGTTTGTCTCTCCACTGCTACGGCAGATGCAGGGTCTCCCGGCCGAGCCGGCTTACCGTGCCACCGTGCGCGCCCGTATGACCAAGAATGTAGCCTCGGCCCCCGGACGTACCGACTGTATTCGGGTCCGGCTGAACCGGGAAGGGGAAGAACTTTGGGCCGAACCGGTTCATGGGAAGAGCGGACTGATCAGCACCCTCGTGAAGGCCGATGGGCTCGTGACCATTCCTTCCGCCAAGGAAGGCGTCCTCACCGGCGATTGGGTGGAAGTGGAGTTGTTGGTATGAGTACACGTAAGATCTATCTCGAGTCTGTCGCACCGGAAGAGGCACTCCAGCGTCTGCTCAGCGCCCTGGACGCGGCTGGTTGGGCTCCGCAGGTGGAGTCGATTTCGGTTGACAACGCTCTGGGGCGGGTCACTGCACGCCCCGTTCATGCCCATATCTCTGCGCCGCATTACAACGCTTCTGCCGTAGACGGTGTCGCGGTAAAGGCACGGGATACGTTCGCCGCCATGGAGACCAGCGCTGTTACCCTCACCTTTGGCGAGCAGGCTTTCTGGGTGGATACCGGCGACCCGCTCCCCAAGGGGTGCGATGCGGTCATTATGGTGGAGCAGGTGAATCTGCTGGATGACGGCCATCAGGCCGGCGGACGCTGTGAGATTCTGGCTCCTGTCGCTCCATGGCAGGATGTGCGGCCGATCGGTGAAGACCTGGTGGCGACCGAAATCCTGCTGCCTGAAGGGCAGAAGCTGCGGCCACAGGACCTGGGCGCCCTTTTAGCAGCGGGCATTCTTGAAGTCGATGTCTTCCGGCAGCCGGTGGTTACCTTCATTCCCACCGGAACGGAACTGGTGCAGCCGAAGGTCGACCCGCAGGCCGGCGAGATCATTGAGTTCAACTCCCGGGTGGTGTTGGGCCAGGTCACCGAGTGGGGCGGTCAGCCGAAACGGCACCCCATTGTGGTCGACAACTATGAACAGATCAAGGCAGCGGTCAAGGCGGCCGTGGCCAGTTCGGATATAGTCATCGTGAACGCCGGCTCCAGCGCAGGCAGCGAGGATTTCACGGTTCATGTGCTGGGCGAGTTGGGACAGGTGCTGGCGCACGGCGTGGCCATCAAGCCCGGCAAACCGGTCATGATCGGCATCATCGACGGCAAGCCGTTCATCGGCCTGCCCGGCTACCCGGTTTCGACCTGGCTGACGGCCGACCTGTTCCTGAAGCCGCTGGTCTACCGGGCCCTGGGTCAGGCGGCTCCGGAACGACCCACGGTGAACGCTACCCTGGCCCGTCGTTTGACCTCGCCCATGGGCGTCAAGGATTATGTCCGGGTGAAGTTGGGCCGGGTAGGGGAGAAGTTGGTGGCCACCCCCATGGGGCGAGGCGCCGGCGTGATCTCATCCCTGGTTCGGGCCGATGGCCTGCTGGCGGTGCCGGCCGGACGTGAGGGCATTGGCGAGGGGCAGGAGGTAACGGTTGAACTGCTCCGCCCCCTCTCTGAAATTCAGGAGACCGTGGTGGCCGTTGGCTCGCACGACACGGCCCTGGATCTGATGGCCAGCTTCCTTCGCCGGAACGGTTCACGCTACTTCCTCTCCAGTGCGCACGTGGGCTCGCTTGGCGGCCTGTTGGCGCTGAAGCGGGGTGAGGCGCACATGGCGGGTACGCACATGCTGGACGAGGAGACCGGCGAGTACAACGTCTCCTATCTGCGTAAATACCTGGGCCGTCCGGCGCTCCTGGTGCTGCTGGCGATGCGGGAGCAGGGCTTCCTGGTGCCGAAGGGGAATCCCAAGGGTATTTCCAGCTTCAAGGATCTGGCTCGTCCCGACGTGACCTACGTGAATCGCCAACGAGGCGCCGGCACCCGGATGCTGCTGGACTACCACCTGAAGCAGGAAGGCATTGCCCCGGCACAGGTACAGGGCTATAGCCGGGAGGAGTTCACCCACTTGAACGTGGCGGCAGCCGTAAAGAGTGGCTCGGCCGATACCGGCCTGGGGATCTACTCTGCCGCGAAGGCGCTGGACCTGGACTTCGTCCCTGTCACCTGGGAAGAGTACGAGCTGTGCATTCCCGCCGAACTGGAGTCGCACCCCGGCATTCAGGCGGCGCTAGGGTTGATCAACAACCCGCAGTTCAAGGCGGCCGTTGAAGAACTGGGCGGCTACAACACCGCCGAGGCGGGCCGCATTCGACGCGTTGAGTAAGGAGCCGGAGGTGAGCTGTCTGTGATTGACCAGTGGGGCAGAACCATCAACTACATGCGGATTTCCGTCACCGACCGCTGCAACTTCCGGTGTGTTTATTGCATGCCGTTGCAGGGGGTAGAGCTCCGGCCCCGGGAGGAGAACCTGTCGTATGAAGAGATGCTGCGGGTGATCGACGCCGGACTGGCGCTGGGAATCGACCGGATTCGCATCACCGGCGGCGAACCGCTGGTCCGTTCCGGTCTGGTAGAGTTCCTGGCCAAGCTGAAGCCCATGGGGGTGAAGGATCTTTCCCTCTCCACCAACGGCCTGCTCTTTCCGGAGATGGCCCGGGACCTGAAGGCGGCCGGCGTCGACCGGCTGAACATCTCCCTCGACACGCTACGGCCGGATCGGTTCAAGAAGATCGCCCGTCTGTACGGGGATCCCGGTCCGATTCTGAAGGCGGTAGAGACTGCCCTGGCGCTAGACATGACGCCGGTGAAGCTGAACATGGTCGTGATTCGGGGCTGGAACGACGACGAGGTGGTCGATATGGCGCGCCTCTCGATCGACAAGCCGATTCATGTCCGCTATATCGAGGTTATGCCGTTCTCCGAGGCCTACGAGTTTACGGCTGAGAATCTGGTACCAGCGGCGGAGATGCGCGAACGCCTTCTGGATGCCTTTGGCGATTTGGAACCCGTGCGCGAAGGCGTCCGCGGCAATGGCCCGGCCCGCTACTGGCGCATTCCGGGCGCTCAGGGCACCGTGGGCTTTATCTCGGCGGTGACCGAGTGCTTCTGCGATGGCTGCAACCGCATTCGGCTGTCGGCGGACGGCAAGATCAACCCATGTCTGGGTCATGTCCACGAGGTGGACCTAAAGCCCGCACTGCGGGGTGCCGGCAAGACCCAACAGGACTTGATCAACCTGCTGTCTGACACGATTCTGCGCAAGCCCCGGGAGCACAACTTTGACGACAACGCATCCGATTACACGCTGCGTGTGATGAACGGGATTGGCGGTTAACGGGAGGCTATGGCAGTGCCTGAACTGACCCATATCGACGAGCAGGGCAAGGCGCGTATGGTAGATGTGAGCGCCAAGGCGGAGACGGAGCGGGTGGCTATTGCTCGGGGCGAGGTGCGGATGCAGCCGGGGACGCTGGCCCTGATCCAGTCGGGTGGCGTGGCGAAAGGAGACGTGCTCGGCGTGGCGCGGGTGGCCGGCATTATGGCCGCCAAGCGGACCGGGGATCTGATCCCGCTCTGCCATCCGCTGCCGATCACCAGCGCTACCGTGGACTTCACCTTCGACGAGGCCCAAAGCCGAGTACTCATCGAAACCCGGGTTGCCACGGTAGGCAAGACCGGCGTGGAGATGGAGGCACTGACCGCCTGTACGGTGGCCGCACTGACGATCTATGACATGGCCAAAGCCGCCGACAAGGGCATGCTCATCGGCGAAGTACGGCTGGTGAAGAAGACGGGTGGCAAGAGCGGCACCTACCTGCGGCCAGGTGAGGGGCTCTAGCTTCTAATTCAAGTCCCTCTTTCGTAAGCTGTATGTGCAGCGAACGAAAGGGGGGCTTTGCCGTGACTGGGGAGAATGCCTGGCGGCGCTTCAAGCAGTATTGCGGGCGACTGCTACACCGCGTCTCACGGCATCTGCCGCTGGTGGGAGGGGAGGCCCTGTTCCACCGCCCTTCCCCTTGCCCATAGAGCCGCGCCTTCCCCGGCGGCGCTCCATGTTCCGCCGTTTCCCCTTCGACGGGTGAACACAGAACCCGCACGGCCAGTTCACAGGGCCGTGCGGGTTTTCTTATGGACGCTGTTCCAGTTTCAGCAGGGCCACTCCGGCGTCGTCAGCACCAGGCTGCAGGCGAGGCAGACGGAGTTCCAACATGCCGCCCTCATAGGCGGCTGTGGCGCCTGATGCCCTTACCGGCGCCGGCAGCGTGACGGTGCGGGCGCAGTAGCCGGAGAAGCGTTCCCGCAGCAGGGGCGCGGCCAGACCGTCGGGCGGCACAAAAGCCTCCAGCACCAGTTCGCTGGGGGTGGTGAGGCTGGCGGCAACCGTCTGAGGGCTAGCCCCCGGCAGCGAGGCACACAGGACCACATCGGCCGGCGTCACATATATCTCCAGCGGCGGATACTGGTTGGGCGCCGGTGGGTTGATGGGGCGACCGAAGGTGTGTGCCTGATGGAGGTTCGGTGGCATCCCGACCCGTTGCCCCGGCGTTCGGGTTGAGTCCATGCCTGACTGAATCTGCTGCCAGAACTCACTGTTCATCAACTGAGCCAGCCAGTTCATCTGCTCAGCCAACTGCGACATGGAATCATGGGGGTCCTGCATGGCCATCCTCCTCCGAAGCCGTCGTCCAGTTGAGCGGAATCCGCTGCAGCAGAAGCGGCAGCCGGGCTCGCAGAATCCCTTGTTCAAACCGCAACTGCGCCCCACGGGAGTCCACCGGCAGCGGCAGGTCAATCCGCCGGCTGAAGGGGCCGTAAGTGCGCTCTGCCAGCTTCAGACTATCCTGCGGAACGGGATGCAGATACGGGACGGTGCCGTCTATGTATACCTGCCGGCTGCCCACCAGGGAGAGGCGGAAATCCCCGGCCCGGAGACCGGGCAGGGAGACCGTCAGCACCAGGTGGTTGCCTTCACGGTTCAGGTCAACCGGCGGGACGGCCGGCGCTGGTTGCGGCGGTTGTCCCGGCAGAGGGGGGGCCGGCTTGCCAGGTGGTTGGGTCATCGCTGCTCATCCTCCCCTGATTCAGGCGGCCATAGTGGACTGGCGGACGGTTCTTCGGGCTGTTCGCCCGGCGGCTCGGGGCAAGTGGCGGTTGGCGCGGTGGCGACTGGTTCCTTGGGCGGCTCTGCGGTCGAACCTTCCGCTGGACGGGCGACTTGCAGCAGATGGGTCATGCCCAGGTTCAGCTGACCGCTCAGTTCCTCCACATCAATGCCCGCCACGTTGAAGGCCAGATGCTCCACCGCCATATGCGCCACCGACATGTGGACCGGTGGACGGGCCGCGAGGTAGCCGACGATTCGCTGGAGTTGCAGGACAGCCTGTCGGACCTGTTCGATCTGCGCCGCCGTCTCGGGCACATCCTGCTCCGCCACTTCCGCCACCTCCGGTCCCCATCCTACTCACCAGTCCGGTTGTTGGGTACATGGGTATAGGTGATGGCCGACCGGGATTGAATCGGGCGGGTGACGAAGCTATCACGGTTGCCGCTGAAGCGGAAGGTGCCGGGCGGGTCGGACGGAACTGCGCCACTGGTTGTTGCGCCCCCGGACGTAGCGCGGCCGGCCTGGTTACCGCCGCCACCGGCTTGCCCTCCGCCTAACTGAATGGAACCGGCGGAGATGACGAACGCATAGCCTACGCCTGCGACGCCGCAGTCGCCCCTCAGGTCGGTGAGGCTGATCGTGGAATTGCCACCGCCGCCACCCGCACCACCTTCGCCGCCACCTCCGCCGGTACCGGGGAAGCCGGAGCTGGAGGACGGACCCACGATGATATTGCTGCCGCCCTCCTGCCCGTTTACCTTGGCGGCACCCTGGAAGATGGCCGGAATAGCCGGGCAGGCCTTCGTGGCGCAGAACAGGGGCCACCACCACCACGGTAGCATGCGAAGCACCCTTCCTCAGGCTGGACCGATATCGTTAATCGGGTGGTCGTAGAAGTCGTTGTCGAAGATGATGCCGGTAATCATCGGTGTGTACCCGAAGTCGCCGAAGACATGCGTCCAGTGTGTATCCTTGGTATGTGTAGCGAAACCCCAGATGGAAGAGGGGCCAACGATGAGATTGGCGCCGCTTTCCATGCCATTCACTTTCACGCCGAAGACGCTGACCGAAGGAATGGAACCGAAAAGCACGCGCCGGTCCCCCCTTTGTCACCAGGGTGGTGCGTTAAACTTCCATTCAGGGGTGTCCAGAAGGTCCGGGTCGTTCAGAATGCCGATCCAGTTGGGCATGTAAGTACAGTCGCCGGAGACCAGGCCGTTCCCCAGGAGGAACTTGAAGGTCGTGATCTGACCTACCGTCAGCACCGGCCCGATCCCCATGGAGGCGCCGTTCTCCATGCCGTTGACACGAAGGCACTGAATGCCGATGTGGTCCACGATGGCCTCCCGCTAGACGATGCTGAAGCCGGCGCCCATGCCGCACGGGCCGAGGTAGGCGCCTGCGCTGTAGGGCGGGGGAATCGGCCGACCGGCGCTGCCGCCGAAGCCAAACGGGCTGTAAAAGGCGCTGGGGCCTATGCCGCTGGTGCCAAAACCCCAGGGGGAGAAGTATGCGCCAGGCACGCCAAACCCCCACGGACTGAACATAAGCAGATCACCTCAGCACCACCTTATGCAGGGGCGGGGGTCCGGGGAACCGCATAAGGTAAGGCGGGGGCGAAGCGATGGAGGTACAGTTCAACATCTTCAGCATCAAGGCCAACGGCATTGAGAACTCGTCCAGTCTGAACATCGGCACCATCCTGCAGATCGGGTTCAGCAGCAACGTGCATGAGATCAACGGCAACGGCAAGATCAGCGGTGACTACGGGGGCCTTCCGTCGCTGTTCAGTTGCGTCGACGATCGGGACCTCATTGATACGCCGATCTGGCACCATGAGTTCAGCCGTTTCCCCTACTAAAGGATCAATGCAGCCGTGAAGCCCGCCGAAAAATGGCGGGCCGTTCATTTTCTCACGGTCCAGTCGCCATGCGGCACGGCGGGCCTTACACCCGGCTGGCGGGTCAGAATCGGTAAAGGTTCGATTTCTTCAGAGGCAGGAATTTACGATTTGAATCGCGTATCTTATGGTAAATATCCCTAGATATATGGTTGGCGTGTCGACCCGTACCACTAGATATAGGGGATCCGTCTGCCTAGTCAGACAGGCCGCTCGGGGAGGCTTTTCGCTTGTTTATCACCATCGAGGGCGTGATCGGCGTGGGAAAAACGACCGTCACGCGGCTGTTGACGGAAACGCTGGCCGCTGAGACTCTCTTCGAGATCGTCGAGGAGAATCCGTTTCTCAAGGATTTTTACAGCGATCGGGATGCCTGGGCGCTCCAGACGGAAACGTTCTTCCTGCTGAACCGGGTGAAGCAGTTAGAGGACACGGCCAAACGCCTGAAGGCGGGGGCTACGGTCGTTTCGGATTACAACGTGGTGAAAAACCGCATTTTCGCCGGCCTTACGCTGACCGGTCGCAAGCGGGAGAAATACGCTCAACTCTTTCAGATCCTGACCGATGATCTGCCCAAGGCAGACCTGGTGCTCTATCTGAAAGCGGACCACAAGACGGTGATGGAACGGATTCGGCGCCGGGATCGCAGCTTTGAGCGGAATATGGACCCGGACTACATTCGCCGGTTGGCCACCGAATACGAGCGTTATTTTGCCGAACCGGAGAAGCATTTCGGCTCTGCTCAACTCCTGACGGTGGACAGCACCGACCTGAATCTGGTGGAAAGCAGCGCGGACAAACAGTGGTTTATTGACCAGGTTCATCAGGCCATGAACCAGGCCTGTGCCAGGACCGCCTAAGGAGGGGACCCCCATGTTTCGCCTGACGAATACCGATTTGCGGCCGGCTCCACGGGACTACCGTTTTATCACCGTGATTGGCAACGTTGGCGCTGGTAAATCGACCTTGACCCGCTATCTCTCCAGTGCGCTGCAGTACGACGCCAGCTACGAACGAGTGGATAACAACCCTTACCTGACTGATTTCTACCAGGACCAGGCGGCCTGGGGCTTCCATCTGCAGATCTATTTCCTGGGGCAGCGCTACCGGGATATCGTGAAGATCCAGGAGACCGGGCGCAACCACATTCAGGATCGGTCGATCTACGAAGACGTGGAGATCTTCGCCCAGGCCCTGCATGACACCGGGAAGATGCCCGACCGTGACTTCGACACCTATTCCGAGCTGTTCCACAACATGGTGGACCACCTGATCAAACCCGATCTGGCCATCTATCTTACCGGCAGCCTGGACACCATTCTGCGCCGCATTGCCATGCGGGGGCGTGAGTCCGAGAAGGCCGTGCCGGTCAGCTACTGGGCGGAACTGCATGAGCGGTACGAGCAGTTCATCAGCCGTTATACGCAGTCACCCGTGCTATGGGTAGACATCGACCGCTTTGACATGTACAAGCACCCTGAGCATCTGGGCCTCCTGGCTGGTGAGATTCATCGGTTCCTTGGGCCGCAGTCGTCGCGGGCGGCAGTGTAACGGTTGGAGGTGTTCCCGGTGCGGGCATCGGTTTGGCAGATTGCCGTTCTTCTGATCATTGGGCAGGCTCTTCTGGGTGCGTTGGGGTACTTTACCCGTTCGTTGCCCTACCTGAGCCTTGTCTATACGCTGGTTTTCATCTGGTTGGTGGTCCGGGCAGCCAGGGCTGTTCGACCCGCTCCCAAGGAGAAGGGGCTCGGCACGGCGGGCGCCGTGGCAGCCGCGGCACTCTGGCAGCTCCCGGCCATCGCACTGTTGCCGTTCTGGATGCCGGAATTGGGAACCCAACTCTGGCAGGGAGCCCTATATCCCTGGGTTGGACTGGTCGCCGACCGGTGGGTGGGCGCTGGCCTGCAGGGCTGGCTATGGCTGGCAGCAGTCCCTGAGTTCCTGCTCTTCGTGCTGGCTGCGGCCCCCGCAAAGACTCGCCCGGTACAGTCTCCAGCCCCGGTAGTAGCGGCATCCCAGCTTACGCCGGAACAGAAGGAGAACTGGGCGGCTGCACGACGGCATCAAGATGTGATTCAGGACCGGCTAAATGGCACGAAGAATTAAAGGTACAACCTCCGGTATATAGCCGGAGGTTGTTTTTCTGTCAATGTCTCACGCAGAAAAAGGACTCAAGCGATCGGTATCTAAATTCAGTATAGGACTAAAATGCTGTCAGCAGGTGGACGGGGGGTGGGGCGCATGATGGTTGCAACGGAACGGAGGACGCTGGAGCGGGCCATGCATGATGTGTTCCTGGTAGTCCGGTCATCGCCTGCGGACATGGGCAGCAGGCCTCTGACTGGTTCATTCGTCACACCTGATCTTACTGTCGGCCCCGACGGTCATCCGCGTGTACTGGTTTGGAACCTTGGCACCCGCGAGGCATCCGGCGTAATCGCCGAGTTTGCCAGCGTGCCGGCGGGCAGCGGAGTAAGCGCCGACCATGTGCAGTTCATAGGGCGCAGCGTGCCGGGGATTATTCCGGCCCGCAGTTCGGTCACCCTGAACTGCCAGTCGATCTGGCCGCGGGCCACTACGGGTGATGTGCTGCTCGTTTCGGTCTCCCAGCCGGAACAGGACCCGGTGAAGACTCCCTGGGACGCGATGAATGACCGGCACGTGGGCCAGATGAACTACGCCTGGGGCGGTCAATACGCAGGGGCGTGGCAGGATCCCACCGGGACACGCCTGTTCCTGGAGGTTCGGCCGGCCAACAAGGGGCTGTTCCGGGTCAAGGTCTATGTATCCGTCGGCGGCAGGCTGCCCAGCAACCCGCAGCCGGACCGGATCATGGCGCCAAACGGCCAGCAGTTCCGCTGGTTGGAGACCACCGCCACCCGCAAGGAACTGTGGGAACTGATCGCATTGGACAACCGGCGGCTGACCATACGCCGTCAGACTCGTTTTCTTGATGAGCCCGGGCGCACCGAAGAGCAGGTGGTGGGCACCCTGGAGCGCAAATAGAATCGGTTCACGTGAGCGGGCGGCTCTTCCAAGATCGGAAGGACCGCCCATGCTTTGGTATAGAACTACTGTGCCTCCGCCAAAATTATGGGTCGGAGGTACTTGACTCCTGAGGTAGGCTTTTTTATCATAGGTATCGGTGTTAGCACTCAGATGAAGTGAGTGCTAACAAGACTTCGAGAGACTTGTGTAGGAGGGACCATCAACAGATGAACGTCAAGCCATTGGGCTCTCGGGTAGTCATCAAGGCCCTGGAGCAGGAAGAGCGGACCAAGAGCGGCATTCTGCTGCCGGATACCGCCAAGGAGAAGCCCCAGCAGGGTAAGGTTATCGCCGTTGGCACCGGCCGTCTGCTGGAGACCGGCACCAAGGTCGCCCCGGAAGTAAAGGAAGGCGACACCGTTATCTTCTCCAAGTATTCCGGGACTGAAGTCAAGATCGACGGTGAGGAGTACATCATTCTGGACGGCGAGCGCGACATTCTGGCGATCGTCGCTCAGGGTTAATCGAGGAGGAGTACACAGATGCCTTCTAAGATGATTGTGTTTGATGAGCAGGCTCGGCGCGCACTGGAGCGCGGTGTTGATACGCTCGCGAATACCGTTAAGGTTACCCTTGGCCCCCGCGGCCGTAATGTCACCCTGGACAAGAAGTTCGGCGCTCCGGCTGTTGTGAACGATGGCGTGACCATCGCTCGCGAGATCGAGCTGGAGGATCCGTTTGAGAACATGGGCGCTCAGCTGGTAAAGGAAGTCGCCACCAAGACTAACGATGTCGCCGGTGATGGCACCACCACCTCGACCGTTCTGGCCCAGGCCATCATCAAGGAAGGCCTGAAGAACGTGACCGCCGGCGCCAACCCGATGATCCTGAAGCGCGGCATCGAGAAGGCTGTGACCGCCGCTGTTGAGGCCCTGAAGGCGTCCGCGATTCCGGTTGAGACCAACAAGGCCATCGCCGAAGTCGCCGCCATCTCCGCCAACAACGACAACGAGATTGGCCGCCTGGTGGCCGAGGCCATGGACAAGGTCGGCAAGGACGGCGTCATCACTGTCGAAGAGGCCAAGACTCTGGCTACCGAACTGGAGACCGTTGAGGGCATGCAGTTCGACCGTGGCTACCTCTCCGCCTACTTCGTCACCGACACCGACAAGATGGAAGCGGTTCTGAACGAGCCGTACATCCTGATCACCGACAAGAAGATCTCCTCCATTCAGGATCTACTGCCTGTGCTGGAGAAGGTTGTGCAGCGGGGCAAGCCCCTGGTCATCATCGCCGAGGATATCGAGGGCGAGGCCCTGGCTACCCTCGTGGTGAACAAGCTGCGTGGCACCCTGCAGATTGCTGCCGTCAAGGCTCCTGGCTTCGGCGATCGCCGGAAGGCCATGCTGGAGGATATCGCCATCCTGACCGGTGGCGAGGTCATCTCCGAGGAGCTGGGCCGCAAGCTGGACAGCGCTGGGCCCGAGTCCTTCGGCCAGTGCCGCCAGGTCCGCATTGAGAAGGAGAAGACCACCATCGTTGAGGGCCGCGGTTCTGCCGAGGCGATCAAGGGTCGGGTTGCCTCCCTCAAGCGGCAGATCGAAGAGACCACTTCCGACTTCGACCGGGAGAAGCTGCAGGAGCGGCTGGCCAAGCTGGCCGGCGGCGTTGCGGTGATCAAGGTTGGCGCTGCCACCGAGGTCGAGCTGAAGGAGAAGAAGCTGCGGATCGAGGACGCCCTCAACGCCACCCGTGCGGCCGTTGAGGAAGGCATTGTGGCCGGCGGCGGCGTTGCGCTGCTGCAGGTTCAGGGCACCATCGACGAGTTGGTCAAGACCCTGGAGGGCGACGAGAAGGTCGGCGCCGCCATCGTCCGCCGGTCCGTCGAGTATCCGCTGCGCACCATCGCCGAGAACGGTGGCATCGAGGGTTCCGTGGTGGTCGAGAAGGTGAAGCACCTGCCCAAGGGCCAGGGCTTCAACGCCGTCACCGAGGAGTATGTGGACATGATCGCCGCCGGCATCGCCGACCCGGTCAAGGTTGTCCGTAGTGCCCTCCAGAACGCTGCCTCCATCGCTGCCATGGTGCTGACCACGGAAGCGCTGGTCACCGAGAAGCCCGAGAAGAACCCGCCTGCTCCGGCCGGCGGCATGGGCGGCATGGGTGGCATGGATATGATGTAATCCCTCATCCGAGGGATCACACTGAACCCGGCGGGGCTTTTGCCCCGCCGGGTTTGTGCTTTGCAAAAATCGTATGCACACCGGCCCAGACCGGCAGGACCCCGGGGCCTTCTCATGGAATCAACAGGCAGTTCGTAAATATCTAGCTGTCCGCAGGTTGACGACTAGACGTGGGGAGGGAAGCGGGCGTGGCCAAGCGGGTCCGCATTGCCACGGTGCAGTTTGATCACCGGCCGATCGCCGGGTTTGATCAGTTTGCGGCGCAGGTGTTGCATTACGTGCGCCTGGCCGAAGATGACCACTGTCAGTTGGTGGTCTTCCCGGAGTACATAACGGCTCCGCTGATGATGCTCGAGCCGGACTGGCGCCGTTGGACCGGCCCTTACCGGGAGCTTTTCAGTCGGTTGGCGCAGTCCACGAAGATGACGATTCTGGCCGGAACTCACGCAACAGACCGGGGCGGGGTACTATACAACACGGCCCATCTCTTCCTTCCATCCGGTCAGATGCATACCCAGGAGAAGCTGCACCTGACGCCGGCCGAAGTGGATCCTTGGGGGCTGGGGCGTGGGGAAGGGCTGCGGCTCTTCGACACACCGGCGGGCCGTCTGGCGGTGTTGATCTGCTTTGACGTGGAGTTCCCGGAGGCAGCTCAGTCCGCCGTGGATGCCGGGGCGCAAATTCTGTTGGTACCGTCAGCGACGGCTGACCGGCAAGGATTCTGGCGGGTACGGTACTGTTGCCATGCGCGGGCGGTGGAGAACCAGGTCTACGTAGTTCACAGCGCTCTGGTTGGGGGACTCCCGGCCGTCCGGTTCATGGAGCAATCCTATGGGCGTTCAGGAATCATCACCCCCTGCGACATTGGGTTCCCGCCAGCGGGCATTGCCGCGGACGGCGAGTGGAACCAGGGACTGGTGGTGACAGGCGAGGTGGAACTCGATTTGTTGGCTCGGATTCGTAAGGAAGGCAGTGTTACTCCTCACGCTGAGCGACGCCCCGACGGATACCGGATCCAGGTGACGGAACGGAGTGTGCAGAAGGCGTAGAAGGGGAGGTGGCTCTGGATGCTCCATTACACCTTGACCGGCAAGGGGCCGACTGTTGTGCTCTTGCACGGTTTCCCGCTGAACAGCGGTATCTGGGAGCACCAGGTGAAGGACCTGTCCCGCTCGTATCGGGTGGTTACACCTGATCTGCCCGGCTTTGGGGTATCGCCTCCGCCCACCGGTGGCGGGTCGCCGACCATTCTTCAGATGGCCGGGTCGGTGTTGGCGCTGATGGATCACCTGAAGATCCGTGATTTTGCAGTGGCAGGCCACAGCATGGGTGGGTATGTGGCCCTTGCGCTCTACAAGCAGGTGCCAGCCCGCATCGCCGGGCTGGGGCTGATTTGTACACAGGCAGTGCCGGACTCGCCTGAGGCGCGGCAGAACCGGTTGATCATGGTGGAGGCGGCACAGAAGGATGGTGCCCCTGCGGTGGCCGCAGCGATGCTGCCCAAACTGTTCGCCCCTGACGTTTCTGCTGAAAGCCCGCTCTACCGGCAGGTAGAGGAGATGGTGCACTGGACCTCGGTGGAGGGAATCTGCGCAGCGCTTCACGCCATGGCGGATCGACCTGACATGCGGCCCCTGTTGGCGCAGATTACCGTTCCCACCCTGGTGCTGACGGGCGGCGCCGATCAGGCGATATCGCCACAGCGGGCAGAGTGCATGGCCGCCCACATTGACCGGGCGGTGTTGGTGCGGGTGCCGGGCGCCGGACACATGCCCATGTTGGAACAGCCGGAGGCCACCAGCAACGCTTTGGCCGAATGGCTGGACCTCGTCTACTGAAAGAAGAAGGGTGGGGGCTGAATGCCCCCACCCTTGTTAGTCGGCGGTGTTCGCCAGTGGCTCCGGATCCCGCACCGAAGCCCTGACCCACAACAGATCCACCAGCAACAGGATACCGGTGACCGGGAAGACCGAACGGAGACCGAAATAGGCGGCGATGGCGCCACCCACCAGCGGGCCCAGGGTATTGCCGATGAACAGCATGGAGTTGGTCAGCCCGAAGATCCGGCCCTGCACCTCCTTGGGGGTGCTGCGGGCGATCAGACCGTTAGCGGCCGGCATCAACCCGCCGCTGAACATGCCCAAAATGAAGCGCATCGCGACCATCTGCCACGTTGCTGTGGCGAAGCCCTGCGCCACGTACATGACGGCGGCGCCACCCAGACAGATCATGATTAACTGCCGGGAACCCATCTTGTCGCTCAACCGCCCTACCAGCGGCGCTACGACCAAGTTGGCGACGCCGGTAATGGAGAAGGTCAGGCCTGACAAGAATGAGATCCACGCGACGGGTGCCGAAAGGGTTTGGAGGTACAGGGAGAGAATGGGTTCAGCCGTGAGCACCGAAAAGGTGTTCAGAAAGAGAACGACGGCCATCATCGCCGTGACCGGATAGACCCGGAGCAGTCCGATGTCTTTCAGGACGCCGTCACCTTTCTGCTTGGCCACCGGAGTGAACTGCTCCCGGATCAGGAACAGCACCACCGCACCGGTCAGCAGGGAAGTGGCCGATGTCAGGAAGAAGATCGGGCGGTAACCGATGGCATTGGCCAGCACGCCACCGATCAGGGGCCCCAGAACCGTACCGGCCACCGAACCCGTAGTCATGAGCCCGAGGGCATAGCCAGAGTTCTCCCGCGGTGCGGCGCTTGCCATGTAGGCCGTGGTCGCCGGAACGAAGCCCGAGGTGAAGCCTTGCAGCAGGCGGATGACCAGGAGCTGCCAGGGGCTGTGGGCGATGCCCATCAGCCAAACCACTGCGCCCATGCCGAAAGCACTGCGGAGCATCATCGGCTTGCGGCCGATCCGGTCAGAGAGGCCGCCCCAGATGGGCGAAAAAATGGCCATCATGATGAAGTTGGCCGAGAAGATCACGCCGGACCACACATCTACCGCCGACCCATGTACGCCCAGCTCCTCCAGGTAGAGTGGGAGAAACGGCATGATGAGGCTAAAGCCGGCCTGAAGGACGAAGTTGCACACCCATAAGATGTACAGATCACGACGCCAGCGTGGGTTCATGGAAGATAATACCCCTTTGTGCAAAAAGGTTTATGTGCTTAAGTAAATCTATCATGTGGCGAAATACTTGTCCATACTGGAGGCGGCGGAATGTCCAACCTAGTTACCATTCTGCACAGTGGCGATCTACATAGTGCGTTTGACCCCTGGTGCCGCCTGGAATCCGTTGCCCGCCGGTTGCGGGCCGAGTTAGGATCCGATACTGTGATCCGGCTGGACACCGGGGATCACGCCAGCAGGGCAGTGCATCTCACCGAGGCCACTGGGGGCGAGGTGAACATGGCCCTGATGGCCGCGGCGGCGGTAGACGCCTTTGTGCCCGGCGAAACCGAGACGTTGGACTGGTCGGTGTCGCAGCAGGTACGGTTGGCCCGCGAGGTACCGTTCAGCATCCTGGGTGCGAACCTGCGGTTGAGCAACGGTAGCCTCCCGGCGGGCGTAACCGATCGGGCAGTCCTTTCGCGCAGCGGGCTGCGGGTGGGCCTGTTCGGGCTGAGGCCCCAGGTGCCTCAATCCCAGGCGTATTTGGGCCTGGTCAACCAGCCGCTCGATACCGTCGCGACCGAGGCGGTAAGAGAGCTCCGGCTGGACGGCTGCGACGTGGTCATCTGTCTCTCCCATCTGGGGTATGAGGCAGATCGGGAGCTGGCGCTGGCCGTGCGCGGCATTGACGTGATCGTCGGTGGACACTCGCATCTGCCCCTGACGAATGGCGAGCAGGTCGGTTCTACCGTGTTGGTGCAGGCCGGAAGCTGCGGCAATTTCCTGGGCCGTTTGGACCTGACCATGGAAGGCGGCCGGATTCTGTCGTGGCAGTCCAGCTTGCTGCCGACGGCAGGGGAGGAGCCCGATTCCACAGCCACGGCGCTTCTGAGGCAATGGGAGGCGGAGGCGGAGGAACGGCTGGCCGAGGTGGTTGCCTACCTGCCTAATCCGGTGCCGCACCAGCATGCAGGAGGCTCATCCCTCGCCGAGTTGGTGCTGCAGCGGTTGAAGAGCGCCTTTGGGGCCGATGCAGCGCTGATGAATGCCTCGGCGCTGGCAGCAGGGCTCAGCAACGGGCCGGTTACGATGGGGGAACTGCTCAGGGTTGCGCCCGGAGTGGCCCACCCCGTGGTGGCGAACATGACCGGTTCAGAACTGCTGGCGCTGGTGGAACAGGCAGACGCACCGCTGGTGACCCTGGGGCTGGAGCAGCTTCTGCCCGAGGGCGTTTATCGGGTTGCCACCTTCGACGAGAATCTGTCTGCCGGTCGGGCGCCACTCGAGGCTCATCGCGCGGAACGCGTGGCGGAAGTGGTCGCCGAAAGCCTGGTCGGCCGGCATTTCTGGCCGGGGCAGCCGGTTCGGGTGGAATCCTGCACCATCGACGGTCAAGTACGGAACTATGTAAACGCATCGGTGGTCAGCGTCGGGCCCGAGGAGGTCGTTCTCCGGGCTGGACCAGGCTACCGGTTCCACGGCGTCATCGCCGGAAAGCCTACGGGTGATTCGCCCCTGGCAGTGGACTTCCACTTCTGGCCGGGGCGGCCCTATAATCTGCTCCGCTTCTTTGATGCTGAAGGGCGTTGGCGGTATGATTACTACAACATCGCAATGCCCTTTGCCACCTATGCCGGAACTCTGGCCTATGTGGATCTGGAACTGGACGTGCGCTTTCCGGCCGATGCCCCGGCGTACATCGAGGATGAAGACGAGTTGGAGACGGCAGCCTATACCCCTGAACTGAAGGCACAGATTCGGGCCATTGCGGCCTCCCTGCTGACCATGGGGCTGGAAGACCGGTTGCCTGGTGGGCCCATCTGGACACGGGACGACGGAGCGGATTCGGGATTGTAAAGGAGTGCCCGGCATGTCACACCAGGAGCGACCGAATACCCAGTTGGAGCAGGCACTTTGTGCGGTTGGCATTCTCGTGGTAGTCGCAATGGCGGTTCGCATCGGCCTTCGGCTTCACCTGGACGATAACCTCAACCACACCCCTGAGTTTCTCGGACTGGCCGCCCTGCTCGCGCTCGCCGGCTATCTGGGCTGGTTGCTGTGGCAGTTGCACATCGTCTTGTATCGGTTCACCGGCGAGCAGCTGCTCCTGCAGCTAGGCCGGCGGCATCGGGTGATTGCGGTGACAGAGGGTGTCCATTTGCATCACTGGCGGGACCGCTGGACATGGAGCGGGACCGTGGAGCGGGACCTGGGCGTGTCAGCCATCGCCCTTTTCCCACCGGTGTGGGGGCCGTGGCGGCGCGACGTCTGGGTCATCGTGGACCGCAATGCAGCGGGCGCATTCAGGGCGACGGCCTTCCGTCCCTCGGCGGCGCTGCTCTCACGGTTAAGGTCCTGGTCGCGTGACAGCCATATTGCGTAGAACAGGGGGAGCCTTGTTTTGGCGAAGATCATGATCCGGGAAGCTTTGTTGATCCTGCTGCTGGGCCTGCTGTCGGGACTCTTCTTGCCATGGGTCGTGGGGGATGCGACCGGCGGCGTCTGGTATCTGATCGGTATTCTGATGGGCCTCACCTACGCACCGATGTATGCCCTGGCGGTACTGGGCGGCAAGAAGATGCCGGCCAATGTCCGGCGCTGGCTTGGTGTGTTGGCGTGGGTGGGACTCTTCTTCCAGGACTACTACTTCACGGGGATGCTGCTCAGTCACCACGTTTCCATCGGCGCGGCTGAGTACTATCGCTGGCTGGCGCCCGGGTTATTCGGTCTGCTCCTGCCCCTGTTGGCAGCACTGCAGGTTGGACCGGGAAAGCGTGTCGCAGCCGCCCTGGACACCTCCTATGCTTACAGCTTCCCCATGCTGTTGGTCCTCTGGGTTCTGATCCCGTTGATGGGGCAGGCGCAAACGTTGCGTAACATCGGCAGCCAGGCGGCGGCCCTCTTCATGGCCATGCATGTGCTGATGCGCCTATACTCGCCGAACCCGGTCGAAGGAACGCAGACCAGGCCCCTGATCTACCGTCACCCCGTGCCCGACGCCATTGTGGCGCTGGTGGAAAGAACGGCTCGCCATCGTGCCCGCCCCTTTGTCACCATGCCGGACGGCAGCGAGGATGATGGCGCCATCTCCCTGCTTTGCCCTCAGGCTGAGGCCGCGGCGGTGGTGGATAAATTGGCGGAAGCGTTAGCCGGAAAACCCTTCGCCGTATCCACGGGGCAGAAGGTCAATCATCAGGTTGAGGTCTGCGTGCGTCCGGATCGCTAAAGTGCGGATGAGAAAGGGCGGCGGCACGTGTTTGCCGTCGCCCCCCTTTTTTCAGCGTTTCAGTGCGGCCAAGGCCTGACGTCGACCCCAGTTCCAGCTGCGCCAGTCCAGTCGTTCCAGAGACTCCCGCCGGTCTTCCAGGCCGGGCATCTGGGGCAGCGCATTTGCCAGCACGGGAACGGCGTCCGCACTCAGAGAGGCAATGTAGGACTGGTCCAGCTGCCTTCCATCGGCCAGGCGTGCAATGTTGGTGCGGGCGATCAGCCCATCGGGGTTGACCGCATGCAGCACGAACAGCACCGCCAGGCCGCTCACCAGCACGCCAAAGGCGAAGCGGTTCCGTGCGCCCCGCAGGACCGTCAGCGTGAACCAGGCAAAGAGCACCGCCAGCCAGCCCATGAAGACGGTGCTGTAGAACCGGAGTTCGGTGAGGCCGTATGCTTCCAGATACAAGTACATCCGCTGGAAGGCGGAGGCCATGATCACCGCCAGGAGAGCGATCAGGGAGAGGGAGAGCCAACGGAAGAGCCGCTCATTGCCGGGATTCTCCTTGGCGATCAGCCAGTGCCCCGTGAGCAGCACAGGCAGTACCAATGCCGCTACGGCCACCAGTTCAAAGAATCCCCGCCGGGCATAGTCCGCGTATGTCAACCCATTGTCGGCCAGGACCGCCGCGGTCCCGCCAAACAGATAACGGAACTGCACCAGCACGAAAGCCAGGAAGAGGAGATTCAGCAGGCCCAGCACTACGCTGCTCTCGGTGATGCCCAGTGCCAGGGCGGTGGGCCGGTTGAGGGTCGGCAACGCTTTGTCCGGGCCGACCAGGGCTGTGCGGAAGAAGCCTGCCGCTAACCAGGCAAAGAAGGCCGTCATGACGACGTGGGCGACAAGGGTATCAGGGGTGAAGCGGAAGAGGTTGTTGACCAGCCGTTCGAAAAGCGGATCGGCCGATATGAAGAGGACGCCGAAGACCAGGAGCAGCGGCAGGGCGATCAGGATACCGGCCAGAACGGCCCCCACGGTTTTGCCCCAACGTCCGCGCGGCAGCGACTTCCATTCGATGTCACGCAGCAGCAGACTGAAGGGCGAGAAGAGGGTCTGCAGTCCCGAGTAGAAGCTGCCGAAGAGGTACTGTGTGATCTCGGCGGTCCGCAGTTGCCCGGCCCGGGTAGTGAGGGCCGACAGGGCAAACAGGAGCAGCAGTGCGATGGCATCCAGGGCCTGCAGAACCGCTGAGTCACGCCAGAGGAAACCGACGGCCAGCAGTGGGATCAGCAACAGCAGCCAGCGCCCTTCGCCCGCCAGGGGTACCCGATACCGTCGGGTGACCCACCAGAAGGCGCCCAGCAGGCAACTGACCCACAAGAAGACGTTCAGGCCAGGAACGGCGGCCCGGAGCAGCCAGTCGCCTAGCAACCCGAGCAGCAGCGCTGCTACCAGCACAGCCAATCCTACTTTCGAACTCTCGTTCACGGCAGGCACCTTCCTTTCGGGTCCACTCTCAGCGAGCAATCAGCGTCTTCCCGACCCTGGGGAGCAGAGATGCGGCCTCTGCCAGTCGAGTGCCCACGGCGATCACGGTCAACCCTTCGGTTGCTACCTGTTGCCGCACAAAATCGGCCACGTATTCGGCCTCGTCGGGAGCCAGACGGCAGAGCGGCTCTTCCCAGATCAGCAGGTTCGGCCGGGGCAGCAGGGCAACCGCCAGGTTCGCCCGAGTCAGTTCGGCAACGGTCAGGTCCTCCACCCGCTGATCCAGCAGTGGATCGAGGTTGAGGCCGGTGGCGACATGCCGCAACCGCCGGCGGAAGGAATCGGAGGTCAGTCCTTGCAGATGCGCCTGCCAGCGGAAGGAGGCCCACAAGGAGAACTCCCACCACAGGTCATGCTTCTCGTCGTTCACGTAAGCGACACGGACGCCGGGTTGCTGCGGTCCCCACTCGGCCATGGCCGTGGCCCCGCCCAGCAGTTGAACCCGACGGGCCAGGGCAGCGATCCGGGGAGAGAGGCGTCGCCCCGGAGGATGCCACAGGAGCAGTTCGCTTTCGGGTTGGCTCAACTCTTTTCCCTCCTCAGATATGCCTTAACGGCAGAAGCAAGCTGATCGATACGGTCTGGCTGGAGGCTGTAGAAGAGGAACTTGCCCTCCTGGTGGTCACGCCCCACGAGGCCGGCCTCCATCAGGACCCGCAGATGGCGGGATACGGTGGAATCGTTCACGCCCAGCCGCTTGGCCATCTCTTGGGCCGGCATGGTTTCACGGGCCACCAGGCGAAGCAGCCGCAGGCGGGTCGTGTCGGCCAGCGCCGAGAAGCCCAGGACCAGGCTTTCCGGTGCCTCTTCCGCTTCGGCCGGCTCTTCGTGCACCGGGTCGTAGAAGAAGATCTGCACCGTCTCCAGCCGGTAGAACATGAGCCGGCGGGGGCAGAAGACCGACGGCACGAACAGAATCTGCTCCAGTTCGGCCAGAGGAACGGTCATGCCGCCGCCCCACTGCAGATGAATCGCCTCACGGTCCGGGGTCATGGTGACGCGGTCCGAGAACTTGCAGAGAAAGGCCGCCGGATCCATTTGGCTCAAGCGGTCGAGTTCGGTCTGAATGGAGACCGCCAGCACGCCGGCCTGGGCCGCCACCTCCGGTGATATCGCTTCCCAGTACTTCAGCAGCAGCGTGCCCTCGGCCGGCGAGGTTGCCTGTAACCGGCGCAGTGCGTCGGGCACCGGCTCCGTGGGGCTCACCTCCAGGTCCAGGACCAGGCCGAAGAGGTCAACCTGACGTCCTACCTCGCGCAACTGATCCAACAATCCTTCCGGCAGTCGCCCCAAGACCCGGCCCTCCCAGGGACGGGTGTTGCCAAAACGCTCGGGGTTTTGCAGGACCAGGAGGGAGAGGGCCATGTCCAGGAGCGGCGAGTAACGGAGGCGGATCAGCTGCCGCAGCCTATTTTGCTCAACCATGCAACCACACCGACTTTCGTTTGCGTTTCTATGCAA
>JBLNEM010000393.1:0-2899 GCA_050262655.1 Mycobacterium leprae
GTGGCGGCACCCTCGCGGTTGGCCCCCGTCGGGTGGGCGGGGGCGCGCCCACACGGGCTTCTCCACTTTCGTGGCGGGACCCTCGCGGTTGGCCCCCGTCGTGTGGGCGGGGACGCGCCCCGCCGGCCTTTTGCCCTTTCCTGGCGGGACCCTAGCGGCCGGCCTACCGGGCGCTCTGTGCGGGTCATCGGGCTGTGCGCCCGCAAACGCATGTACTTGTCACTCTTTGGCCACCTCGCCAGAAACGAGGTGGCCAAAAAACGACAATCATGTGGCCTGCACGTTTCGCTAGTGGCAGGCCCCAGGCCGAGCTTGCCGTCACCAGGCCATCGCCGTGGGCCCCAGGGTTGTGCCTGCAGAGCAGGCTGCGCTGCCCAGCCGCTGAGAAAGTCGCAAGAACGCTCAAGGGCGCAATTCAGTCCTATAGGCAGCCTGATTTCGGGGAGGTATTCCCATGCGCAAATTCCGTGGCGCAGCCGTGTGGCTGCTGCTGCTCTTCCTGGTGGTCGCCTGTCAGCGCCCGCCGGAGCCCAAAGTTACACTGCATTGGACCGGTGAGGCACTGGAGGGCATGGCGTTCACGGAGTTGCCCCAGGGCCGTATCCGCCTGCACTACGGCGGGTCCACTACCCGGGAGGTTGCCGTGGGGATTGCCACTCTGACCCGGGATCTGTATGAGGAGTGGGTGCGCTGGGGGCGAATGGATCCCCCTGGGCAGGTGGATCTTTGGCTGGTGCCGGCCGAAGCGGGCTGGCCAGCGGAACTGGCTGCCCCGCCCTACGAGTTGGCCGCTCGGGCGGCCGGCCCTGACGTCGTGGTGATGCGGGTGGTGGACCCGGGGGACGCCGCCGAATTCAAGCGCACCTCCGGGCTGCCCGAGGCGCTGGCGGTAGCGCTGACCCAGCAGGCCGGCAGCCCGGTCTATGCCGTGGACTGGCTCCATGAGGGGATGGGAACCGCCTGGTCGGAGAGTTGGAGCGGCTTCCCCCGGACCCACTGGCGCGAGGGGAACCGGACCGTGCCGTACGATGCCAACGAGATGTTTACGGCGCTGACGGCCTCTCGTCAGGGCAAGGCCGCCGACGCTCGGAAGGCAGCCAATGCACTGGCAGCTCTGGTGATGGATCGCTGGGGCGTCAACTGGCCCGCCCAGTATGCCAGGAGCACTGCCGACCTGACACCCGCAGCCGCCCTACGCTGGGCCACCGGCGGGAATACCGACGCCGACATGGTGCGCCTCTGGCAGGAGCGGATGAACTACGTGGTTCGGTACAACGCTACCAAGTTGAATCTGCTCAACACCAGCAACGCCGAGTATATTCCCACCGCCGCCGAAGTGAGCCCGATCCGGGTGGATCCGGCGCCAATCCGGGGCCAGGGATCCGAACCGAACGACAACTACTCGCCCACTACCTACGAGCTGCGGGCCAGCTACGACCCCACCCGGCGCAGCGTCAACGGGACGGAGCGGCTGACCTGGCAGAATGGGGAGGGGGTACCAGTTGACACCCTCTACTTCAACCTTTGGCCCAATGCCGAGCAGTACGCCATGTACGGCGGCGGGATCGCCGTTAGCACAGTCCAGGTGGATGGCAAGGCGGTCGCCTATATCGCTCGGGGCCTCGATCTGGTGGTGCCCCTGGGCCGTCCTGTTGCGCCCGGCGAGCAGGTGAAGGTAGAGACGCAGTTCACCACCGCCCTGCCGGCCCGCCTTACCGAGCGGGTCTTCGGCCAGGACGGCGAGAACCGGTTCAACCTGGCCCACTGGTTCCCGATCCTGGCCGTTCTGGATGACCGCGGCTGGAATCTGCACCCGCTGCCCTACTATACCGGTGAGCCCTACAGTGAGAACAGCAGCTTTCATGTTTGGCTGGATGTGCCCGCCGGGACTCAGGTAGCGGCAACAGGGCATCAGGTGGCCGCCGCCGCCAGCGGGCAGAGGGTGGTGTACGAGTACGACGCCCCGAATGTAAAGGACTGGGTAGCGACCGGTGGACGTGGACTGGTCGAGACCGACCAGGTGGTGGACGGCGTCACCATTCACGCCATCGATGTGAATCCCGTCTGGACTCGGGCGGCTGCAGCCGATACGGCCAAGGCCGTGCAGTTGTTCAGCGGCCGGTTCGGGCCCTACGCATACACCGACCTGGTGGTGACCTGCTGCGCCGGCCTCGAGTATCCGGGGCTCTTCTACAGCATGCCCCAGGACCCGCAGCAGTTCTGGCAGGTGACCACCTTTCACGAGGCGGCGCATCAGTGGTTCTTCGGCATGGTGGGGAATGATCAGTACAGCGAGCCCTGGTTGGATGAAGGATTCGCCCGCTATGGCGAGCGGCTGGGGGTGCGTGCTTTTGGCTCTTCCGCCTGGCTGCGTGATCTGACCACGCCGAGCCTGCCCAGCGGGCTGCACGTCTCCAGTTCGTCGGCCGACTATGGCGCCAATCCGGGCAACTACTACGCCCTGGGGGTCTATAACAAGGGCGCCCTGGCCCTGGAAGACCTGGAGAGCCTGATCGGCCAGGAGCAGTTCGACCGCCTGATGCAGGAGTGGGTGCGGCAGTACAAGTTCAAGACCGCCACCACGGCAGACTTCATCTACCTGGCGACGCAAGTGAGCGGCCGCCCGCTGAAGGAGTTCTTCACCCAGCACGGGATCTACGCGGCCGACCGTGGCCGGTACCGCCCGATCATGCCACTGGGTCAGGAGTCGCCCCGGTTGTAGCTCGGGCTGCCATGAACGGCTAGCGAACGGCCGGGTGGGGCACCCCCATCCCCCGGGAGTGGCTCGGGCTGCCATGAAAGGCTAGCGAACGGCCGGGCGGGGCACCCCCATCCCCCGGGAGTGGCTCGGGCTGCAATGAAAGGCTAGCGAACGGCCGGGGGGGGCACCCCCATCCCC
>JBLNEM010000394.1:0-2505 GCA_050262655.1 Mycobacterium leprae
CGACACACAGGCCCTGATCGATCAGGCCGTAAGGGACGGCAAGATCACCCAGGATCAGGCCACCCAGATGCGGAACC
Organism: Mycobacterium leprae; assembly: GCA_050262655.1. Classification (GTDB taxonomy): domain Bacteria; phylum Bacillota; class Sulfobacillia; order Symbiobacteriales; family Symbiobacteriaceae; genus DASXVX01. Next base: position 78 of record JBLNEM010000394.1, read on the forward strand.
GGATGGGCCCCAAGGGCCACGGCGGCCCGGGCTGGGCGCACGACGGGAAGGGGCTTCCCCCCCAGATCATGAAGGAACTCGGCGACCTGCGCGGCCTCAGCCAGGATCAGGTGAAGGCCAAGCTGGACGCTGCCGTGAAGGCCGGTACGATTACCCAGGCACAGGCCGATAAGTTCCTCCAGTTCTGGCAGAGCCACCAGAACGAGCTGAACAAAGGCGGTAAGTGGGGTGGGCGGCGCAACGGGACCAAACCTTCCCCCTCTACCTCCACCCCGTCCCAGGGGAGCTAGAACCCCGTAAAGGAAGATAGAACACGCGAGAGCCGGCCCTGATGAAGGGCCGGCTCTATCCATGCTGTGTTAGGTTCTCTCGCCCGACAGCCCGGCTACGAGCGCCTTCACCCGTTCCGCCTCCGCTGCCACTTCGCCGCTGACCTGGACCACCGCCAGCAGCGCTTCCTGCGCCTGCTGGACATGGTTACCGACCCCTTCGGCCGCCGCGGCCATCTGCTCCATCTGGCCGATCACAACCCGGGCCCCCTGACCCGCCCGCTGCATCGAATCAGCTGTGCCTTCGACGACACCGCCGACCCGGGCCATCTCCTCATGGATGAAGCCCAGCCGGGCCTCGTTCTCCTGAATGGTGAGGGCCAGGAGCCGCACTTCGGTCACGATCCGTTCCGCCTCATTCGCCAGGGAGAGCAGCAGTTCGGAGGGGTCCTGCAGCAGAAGCAGCGCCTGCTGGTCCTGCGGGGAGAGCCGGTTCTTCAGCAAGGCGATGCCGGCGGTGAACTCTGCCACCCGCTTCAGGCCGTCCCGAGCATTCCCCATCAGCTTGTGGGCCGATTTCAGTGTTTGTTCAACCGTTACTCGGGAGCCATCCAGGGCTGCCGCCATTTCCGCCGCTACCTTGCCCGTATACTGTACGGACCGTTCCTGGTGGCGGGCGCCATCGGACAGGGCCGAGACCGCCCCCTCCAGTTCACGCAGCCAGGCAACCGTTCCCGCGGCGCCGACCTGCACCTGCTGCATGGCCTCTGCTGATTCCTGAATGGCGGCCAGTACGTTGTCCGCTTCCGCCGCAGTGGACGAGGCCGCTGCACCCAGCCCGCCGGTTGCCTCCCTGACCGCCTTTGCCGCCGTCCGCAGGTGGCGGCGGATCCAGAGCATCACCAGGCCGATCAGGACAATGAGCAGGGCCGCAAGCCCGGCAATGGTGTACCAGGTCCACAGGAAGAGGTCGACGGCGTTCTTCGTGAAGTAATCTTCCGGGATGCCGACGTAAGGACCGCCGATGACCTGCCCCTGATAGTTCAAGAGGGGCCGGTAGATGGTCCGCTGCCACTGGCCAACGACGGGAGCCCGCCCACGGTACTCCTGGTTGGCGCGCAGCGCCTTCATCACCACATCGGAGTAGATGGTGCCCAGGGCCCGCTCCTCGGTCTTGTTCCCTTCCGGGTCGGCCAGGCGCACGTTGGTGGTAACCCGGATGCCATCCATGGCGATCGTGGCGTTGAGGGGCATCCCCCGGGGGGAACCCTGAGCCACTTCGTCCACAATCCCGAAGTCCCGGTTCAGCACGTCGGCCGCCACCGCGGCCCCGACCACACTGCCGTCTGCCCCGTGGATCGGATAGACGGCGACCAGCGCCAACGCGCTGCTCACCCGGCCGCCGAACCGGGGATCACTGGACTGGTTCGTTTTCAGGATCGGCATATCGACCAGTTCGCGAATCTGGGGACCTTCATTCTTCAGCTCGTCCGCTTCGATGATGCTGGGGTAGGCCAGGGACTTGTTCTGTTGGATGGCCGCCGTAACCAGTCCGCCCAGCAGAAACGAGTCGCCCCGTTGATTGGACGTGGAGCGTGCCAGCACTGCACCTTTTCGATCCACCACCAGAAGCATATCGGCGCCAGGAAAGATCCGGCCATAAGCAGCCAGGTCTGGCTGACCTTCGCCAGCCGCAGCGTCTGCCAGTAATCCGGGGTCAACCGCGACAGCGCTGGCCACGTGCTCCATGGAAAGCAGGTGCCGGGTGATCAGATTCTGCTCCAGGTTCATCCCCAGCTCCAGTGTGGAGTCGACCTTCTGCTCTGTGTCGCGTTGGATGCTCTGCTGCAGGTGGTAGGTCACACCCACCAGGGTGGCCAGGGGCAGAAGGGCGACCAGCGTCAGGGAGAGGATCAGTTTGGCGTTAAGGGAGAAACGGGTCATGACTGGACACCCCTTTTGCTGCAAGCTACAATGGCAGGAAACTGGCTTTCCCGGGCCGTCGTGCCTTATGTTACAGTTGATAACCATTTTCGCTGTCACTACATTCTACTTTCAGCAGTAATGAAATGAAGCAAGCTCCCACCCGCCTGGCGGGAAAAACAGTCCCTATGCACTATGAATCCGGTTGCCGTTCGGATGTGCATTCATAGTTCTTA
>JBLNEM010000395.1:0-5783 GCA_050262655.1 Mycobacterium leprae
TTGAGCCATGAGGAGGGGTAGCTTGACCAGGTCAAGCAGGTACACGGCAGACAGCGGCGGCCTTCGACAGTTGTGCAGCATGAAAGCCCCTACCCTTTCGGTCGATGCGGTTCGGCACATACGGGCCATCCCTGGTGGATATGGGTGGACGGGATTTCTCGGCATCGCTACGGACCGTATCGGCGACCTCGTCATCGCAAACAAGCCGATTTCCTTTGCTGCGGGTGAGAGTGGCACGTTTCCGGGCATCGAGGTGGTCGAGCGGTCTGTCTACACGGGGCTGTTTGCCAAGAGCCTCCACGAGGCAGAGAGCCTATCCGCTGTACTCAAAGGGCTGGAAGCCTGGAACCGTGAACCCGTGGTTGAACATGTCTCCATTCTGCTGGACTACCTCAAGTACTATGACACGATCAGGCATACAGCGGAGGAGATTACCACCGACCTGGGGCTGCTCTTCTCGCTGAGTGGTGGCGGACATCTCATTGTGTTGGCAGCAGATTCTGAGGCAGAGCTACTCGAATTTGGGTATGCCTCAACGCCCAGCCAACTGGCGTGGTGGTTCTCGCCGGAGGCCGTCGCGCAGCAGTGGGCCATTTATGATCCTGAAGCAGGGTCAGAGGTTCTGGCGATGAACCGAACACGGATCGAGGTGACGTGAGTCACCGGTGGGCCCCGATTAGGGAACGCCACTCTATGGTTGATTGACATGTAGAACTGGATGGCGTATGAGGGCCCCGGGGGTACTGACCCCCGGGGCCACGGTGTGACCGAACTCACCTTTACAAGTGGTTAACGAATTGGTACAATGCGGTTATCAAGTTACAGGTACCGACAAAGGCAAACCCGGTGAAAGCCGGGGACGCAAAGCCACCGGCCTGGGGCCCTTCGTGGGCTATGGTAGCGGGGCCGCCGAAGTGCCACCCACAGGCGTTACTTAGCCCGCGGCGTGGTCGCGGGCATTTCTGTTGGGTGAAGCCGTGGGACAGGAGGGGTCGGGATGAGCAAGTACACCGTGATCCTGATCAAGGAGAGCGAAACCGAGACCGAGGTCGTCTACCGGTTTGGCCCCAACGAAGCGCATATGGGGCGGCTCAAGATGGAGAAGAAGACTGGCAGTGTGTACGAGATGGATGAGGTGCCGGTCGAACATCCGGGTGCGTTCTTTACCTGCGGTGCGTACAAGCTGTTGGCGCATCGGGCGAAGGGCGAGTATCCCGACATGACCAGCCTGGCCTCATGATGCTAACTGCAAAACGACGCCCCGGGGGTATTACCCTCGGGGCGTTTCCGTATACGCCGCAGCCAGGCGGGCCATCCATTCGGCGACGCCGGCGTTGTATTGCGGGTCGGCGCTGCGGCCGGCCCGGCATAGCTCCTGGCCATACACCCGGAGCCAGACCTGCCAGGTCGGGCAGGCGCAGTAGGTCTCCTTCCGGGTCACGGTCTGGCCATTCACCACGTCGTGGGTGTCGTACTGGACCGGTTGGCAGCCATAATCCCGCTGCCATTCCGCCCACTTCAGCCTGGCGTAATTGTTGGTGCGGGCGGCGAACTCTGAGAGCCCCTCGCCGCCGTCCACCGCACTTTCGTAGCACATCTGTGCGGCGGCCCACAGCGCCGGGGTTCCCGTCTCCTGCTGCAACCGGATCAGGTCGGCCTTCTTGCTGCGTGCCCAATCATCGATGACGATACCGGCCACCCCCCTCGCTCAACGTTACACAAGTTCTCCCTGCCGCTCTCTTTTCCTTTGCGAGATATTGCATCATCCTGTTATAATTTATGTATTCGCAACTGCCCGGCCCTCGCATTCAGCACGGTGACAGCACGCAATAGGGGTGGACACATGTCAGATCGGAAGCGGCGCTTTGGCGACCGGTATGATGGCCGGTTGGTCCGTGGTCTGGACCCGTTCTTCAAGATTATGCCTTATATCATGAAGGACCGGGTCGACTCCATGAACTTCTTCGAGGACAAGATCGACATCACTGGCACTGAGGCATACCTGAGGGCCAAGCGGGACGCCGGGATCAAGAACATCGGCTTTCTCCATATCGTGATTGCGGCCCTGGTGCGAACCATGGCGGTGAAACCCGGCATCAACCGCTTTATCGCCGGGCAGCGGATCTATGCTCGCAACGAGATTCTGGTCTCGCTGGCGTTGAAGAAGGAGATGCGGGAAGAGGGCCTGGAGACCACGGTGAAGATCAAGTTCGAGCCCACCGACACCCTGGCCGACGTGGTGGCCCGGGTGAACGCCGAGGTGGGGGAGAACAAGAAGGCCGAGACCGAGAACGGCACCGACCAGACGGCCAAGCTCTTCACCATGATCCCGGGCTTCCTGCTCAAGTTCGTGGTCTGGGCCTTGAAGAAGCTCGACTACTACGGGTGGATGCCGAAGATCATCAACCAGGTCAGCCCGTTCCACACCAGCGTCTTTGTCACCGACCTGGGCTCGCTGGGCATTCAGCCGGTCTACCACCATCTGTACGAGTTTGGCACCACGTCGGTCTTTGTGGCCTTCGGCACCAAGCAGCGGGAGAAGACGGTCAGCAAGGATAACGAAATCGTGACGAAGGAGTACGTCTACTTCAAGGTCTCCACCGACGAACGGACGGTGGACGGCTTCTACTATGCCAAAGCGCTGAAGGTGTTCAAGAGCATGATTCAGCACCCGGAGCGGCTGGAACTGCCGCCCGAGCAGGTGGTGGAGGATCTGGCGTAAAGCATATGCAGGCCAAAGGCGTCGGGGTACCCCCGGCGCCTACAACTTTTTTTCACCACCTGTGAACTTTTCCGCGACGGCGCCCGTCAGACCACCGGATTCAATCAAAAAGATGGATCTCCCTGAACGGGAAGGAGCGATTTTAGATGACTCCCGATCTGAAGGCGATGCTGCCCATCGTGGCGCCGATTCTGTTGATCGATCTGATCCTGATCGTGGTGGCCCTGGTGGACCTGGTCCGGCGGGAGCCGGAGCGGGTGCGGGGACCCAAGTGGCTCTGGGCGCTGGTGATCCTGCTGGTCAGCACCCTGGGGCCGATCATCTACCTCGTCATCGGGCGCAAGGAGTAGGGGGAAGCGGCCATGTCAACCATCGTTTGCGAAGGCCTGACGAAGCGTTACGGCAGCGTACAGGCGTTGAAGGGCATCAACCTGACCGTCACCGGCAAGGGCTGTGTGGGCTTCCTGGGCCCCAACGGCGCCGGCAAGACCACGACCATCCGCATCCTGACTGGTCTGGCCCATCCCAGCGGGGGGCGAGCCACCGTGGATGGAATGGATGTGGTGCGGGAGCGGGACCGGGTACGCAGCCGCATCGGCTACCTGGCGCAGAGTCCGGCCTTTTACAACTACATGGGCGGCCAGGAGTTCCTGCTCTTCGTCGGGGAGTTGTTCGGCATGGAGAGCCGGGCCGCCCGGCTGCGGAGCGAGGAACTGCTGAAGCTGCTGGGCCTGTGGGATGCCCGGCGGCGGGCGATCGGCGGCTACAGCGGCGGCATGAAGCAGCGGCTCGGCCTGGCGCAGGCGCTGATGAACAAGCCGTCGATCCTTTTCCTGGATGAGCCGGTCTCCGCCCTGGACCCGGTGGGCCGCCACGAGATTCTCGAGCTGATCGAGCAGTTGAAGGCGGAGACCACGATCTTCATGTCCTCCCATGTGCTGGGCGACGTGGAGCGAGTGGCTGACCAGGTGGTCATCATCAACGAGGGGACCGTGGCGGTGGAGGCCTCCATGCAGCAGCTGCGGGCGGAGTATGCCACGCCGGTCTATACCGTCGAAGTGGATAACCCGAGCGCCGACTTCGCCGACGCACTGAAGCGGCTGCCCTATGTGAGCGGGGTCCGGCGGGAGGGGGCGCTCTACCGGGTCACCGTGAAGGACCTGCAGGCCGCACGGCAGAACCTGGCCCGTCAGGTGCTGGACACCGGTGCCGTGCTGCTCCAGTTCGGCACCGAGGCGCCGACCCTGGAGGATATCTTCCTGAAGGTGGTGGGTGAACCATGAGCTTCTGGCCGATGTTGAAGAAGGAACTGAAGGAGCTTGTCCGGAGCTATAAGCTGCTCATGGTCCCGTTGGGCTTTGTCATCCTGGGGCTGATGCAGCCTCTCACCTATAAACTGCTGCCCATGCTGGAGAACGTCTCCAACCTGCCGGCCGGGAGCGTCCTCAAGATTGCGATGCCGCCGGCCGATTGGATCGTGGGCTCGACGATCGGCCAGTACAACCAGATGGGCGTCCTCTTCCTGGTGTTGGTGGCCATGGGCACCATCGCCGGCGAGCGGGCCACGGGGGTGGCAGCCACGGTTCTGACCAAACCGGTCGGGCGGGGCAACTACGTGGCGGCCAAGGCCGTCGCCTATACCCTGCTGGCTGCGCTCAGCCTGCTGCTGGGGCTGGTGGCGACTGCCTACTACACCCACTTCCTGATCGCACCGGTGACCTGGCTCACCGTGCTGAAAGGCGGTCTGCTCTATCTGCCTAACCTGCTGCTGGTGGTGGCTGTCACCCTGCTCTGCTCGTCGGTCATGAGCAGCGGCGTGGCCGCCGGCGGCACGGCGCTGGTGGCGGTGATCCTGCTCAACACGGTGCCGGGCTTCCTGGGCAAGTCCATTAGCAGCTTTTCGCCCGGCAAGCTGACCGCCGCGGCCAACGGGCTCTTCCAGGGTCAGAACCTGGCGATCGCCCGCCCGCTCACCGGCGTGCTGGCGTTGGTGGTGCTGATCCTACTGGGGAGCTGGTTTGCGCTGGAGCGGGAGGAGATCTAGGCGCGTTCAGAGCGGAGGGCGGCAGCAAAAGTGCCGCCCTTTTTTCATTCTTCCTCTTGCATTGTAGCGTAAATGTTGTTACGCTATAGAGGAAAGGAGATGGATTACATATGAACGAGGAACTGCGCCTGAATGCCCCGTTTCTGCGCCGTCGGGTGCCAAACCTGACCGTTGCGGCCCGGTCCGTGGGGTTGCGCCCGGCCACCGTTTCCGACCTCTGCAACGGCAAGATTCCGCTGGGACGGGCGGAGGTCCGGACGCTGGTGGCGTTGGCCGAACTGGCCGGCTGCAGCCTGGATGATCTGGTCCTGCGGGGCGCTCCGGTGGAGATGATCGAGACGGGCATCAAGGTACTGGATCTGTTTGCGCCGCTGGTGCGGGGCGGCAGCGTCGGGCTGGTCTCCCGGCAGGGATTGGGCCAGTTGGTCCTGCTCACCGAACTGGTACACCGGCTGCGGGAGCGGGGGTTCGCCACCGTGGTCTGGCTCCCGTCGGGGGCAGACCCGCAGATGCAGGAGGCTGCAACCACGGCGGAGGCGGTGGGCTCCACCCTGGCCGAGGTGTACGGTCTGACCCATGGGTTCCGTCACGACCGTGAGGTGCTGGTGGCGGCCGACCGGCAGACAGTGCTCTCCGGGGAGCTGGATCAGCTGCAGGAGCAGCTCCGGGAGTCGGGGGCGCCGGGCGATCATGCGGTCACCTACGCCCTGGTGGACGCATCCGGTGAATCCCCGGACGAGGAGCTGCCTTACGGCCCGCTGGAGACGGTCTGGCGGTTCGATCTCGACCTGGCCGCCCGCGGCCTCTACCCGGCGGTGGATCCGGTCGCCTCCACGTCCACTCTGTTGGAGGGGGCTTACCTGGATCCGGCGCACCTGACGGCGGAGCGCCAGGCACGCAAACTGCTCCGGCGCTACAGGGAATTGAACGGTCTGGCCCGAATTCGGGGTGTGGAGCGCATTCCCGCGGCCGAACTCCCCACTTACGGCCGCGGCGAGCGGCTGGAGGCCTTCCTCA
>JBLNEM010000396.1:0-8597 GCA_050262655.1 Mycobacterium leprae
GTCAGCCGGAAGTAGATCTGCGCCTGCGCCCCCACGCGGCCAGCCACCTGCTCCAGCAGTTCCAGTTCATGCACCGAATCCACCACGATGCGGCCCACGCCGGCCTTCAGCGCCAGCTCGATCTCCGCCACGGTCTTGTTGTTGCCGTGGAAGAAGGTCCGCTCCATGGGGAAACCAGCCTTCAGGGCCGTGGCGATCTCGCCGCCCGACACCAGATCCAACGACATGCCCTCTTCGGCCACCAGGGCCGCCATGGCCGTGCAAAGGAATGCCTTGGAGGCATAGGCCACGGTGGAGTTGGGATACCGCTCCCGGAACGCCTGGGTATAGGCACGGCACTGCTGCCGAATCAAGCTCTCATCCATCACGTAAAGGGGCGTTCCGAACTGGTGCGCCAGATCCTGCACATCGACCCCGCCAATGGTCAGATGCCCACGCTCATTCTTGGCGGCTGTACCATAATAATGCATGTCCCCTGCTCACTACCTTGCCGCATAGTATAGATGGTCAATTGGACGGGCCTAAACTGAACCATATCATCTATTGGTTGCCCTGTCAACGCGCCATAGGCCCGTCCATTCGCATGATTGGACCGGGCCAATTTGTTCTGTTCTGTTTCGTTTACGGGTGCGGCTCCGCTGGATGAGCCGCTGTCGGAGAGCCGACCGGCGGTGTGTGACCGGATCGCTTCAGCACCTCTTTGATCGCCCGCTCTGTGGCGGCATAACCACGCTGGATGCTTTCAGCACCGTCCATTTTCCCCGGATCCCCCAGTCCAATCACGACGGGTACCTGTAACTCGCGCAGCACATCGACCGTGTCGCCCTGCAACGCCTTCTGATGCGTTTCGGGCCGCCCGCACTTATCCACGGGGAGCGGCACCACCCGGCCGTCCCGGGTGACCGATGCGTCCACCGTGGTGCCCCGGGCATGCCTGGTGTTGGATGCGACCGCCACGGCACCCAGCACGGTTATGGCGTCGCTTCTGCATAGGTAAGCGAGGGCAGTCTCCCCCGGGCCGCACCCGGGATTGCCCTTGTCGTCCACCATGACCACGACCGGGTCATGGGGCGCCTGCTTGATCAATTCGACCAGTTCCGGGCCGGAGAGCGGGCTGGGATTGCCGGCCGAAGCGGAAATACAACGGAGCCCCAGGTCGGCCGCCACCGATTCCAGCGCCCGACGGGCCACCTTGTCGCCGTCGGTAACCAGGATGACGCGCACAGGAGAAGCCATTCGCCGCACACCTCCCGTCAGTAACGGGGAGTGCCGGGTGGCCGCTGCGCCGGATCAGCATGGAGCAGGGCAGGGAGGGACATGGCGATGCCCGGTCCCAGCAACGCCGTCAGGTCATCGGCCGGCTCGTTCATCGGCCGCCCCGGCCAGGCTGGCTGGCCGACCCCATCGATTGCTGCCGGAACCGGTCTGCCATTGCGGTATATGTGCCAGATCTTCAACTGCGTTGCCTCCCAGTTGTAGCCCCCAAAACGGCATATGAAACCGGAAGCAGATCAAAGAGGGGATTCCGCCAACCGAGCCGCTTCTACGGCTTCCACTACCCTGATCACTTCCGGCTGGGGCCAAGCTTGGCACCCAAATTCAGTCTGCCCTGAAGCCCCGAGGCTATTCTTCGCGCCCGCGCTTAACTGGCGTTCATGAAGCGCCGGATCTGCTCCAGCGCCCGCCGCTCCAGCCGGGAGACCTGCACCTGACTGCAGCCTAAAACGGAGGCCACTTCGCTCTGGGTCATGTCTCGGAAGAAGCGCATCAGAATGACCTCCTTCTCCCGCGGCTCCAGGCAAGAGAGGCCCTCCCGCAGCGCCACCCGTTCCAGCCACTGTCCTTCCCGGTGGCTCTCTTCACCGGCCAACTGGTCCAGCAGGTAGATCGGGTCGCCATCGCCTTCGTAAACCGTTTGATGAATCGAGGCCGGTGACCGCACGCCGTCCATCGCCTCGACGATCTCTTCGGGCGAAACGGCCAATTCCTGCGCAATCTCGTTCACGGTAGGGTCCCGCCCAAGCTCGCCGGCCAGCTTCTCCCTCGCCTTCCGGGCGTGTTGGGCCAACTGCTTCACACTGCGGCTGACCCGCAGGGGGCCGTCGTCCCGCAAATACCGGCGAATCTCCCCCAGGATCAGCGGCACCGCGTAGGTGCTGAAGCGCACATTATAGGACAGGTCAAACCGGTCCACGGCCTTCATGAGGCCGATGCAGCCCAGTTGAAACAGATCCTCCTGGTCGGCCGAATCGGAAACGAAACGGGATGCCAGGCTCCGCACCAGCCGCAGGTTAGCCTCGACCAACTTGTTCCGGGCAGCCTGGTCCCCTTCCTGGCTACGGCGGATGAGCTCCCGCACCGCCTCGTCCGGCCAGCCCCGTTCCTCAAGCATCCCTTCATCTGCCATGGCCAGATCAGTTGGCTTCGGCCCGGCTGAGCCTCGCCGTACCGCACCGTTTGGTCATGGTGACACGCGTCCCACGCCCGGGGGCTGACTCTACCGCCAGGGTGTCCATATGGGACTCCATGAAACAGAAGCCGAGACCCATTCGTTCGGGGTCAGACGATACAGCCGGCTGCATGGCCAGGCTGACGTTCTCGATACCCCGGCCCTGATCGACCACCACCACTTCGAGCAGCGAATCCTGCAGGCTGACCTCGAGACGGACCGAATGCCCTGGTTCCGCGTTGAAACCGTGCACGATGGCGTTGGTGACCGCTTCCGACACGGCCAGCTTGATCTCGTCCACCTCGGCAATGGTGAACTCGCCCTGTGCGGCCACCATCGCGGTCAGGAGCCTGGCCACCCCTACATTCTCAGGGATGGTCGCAAACTCGAGCACCAGTTGATTCTGTGCGACCACTGCTTCCCTTCCCTCCCTATCCGGCTGAAAGCGCTTCCTGCTCAGAACCGAACTCGGCCATCATGCGAAACACGCCTGACAGTTCCAGCGCCGGTCGAATCGCCCCGGACGGACGGATGATGCCCACCCGGCCGCCAACCTGGTGGATACGGCGATAGCGCCCGAGGAGTGCGCCCAGGAAGGAACTGTCCAGGAAGGTGACCCGCTGCAGGTTGACGTACAGGTTCCGGATCCGCTTGCGGTCCAGCAGATCGTCGGCCACACGCTTCAGCTCTGCGGCCGCGATCAAGTCGAGTTCACCGTTTGCCCTTACCACCAGGCTGTTGCCGACCTGTTTGTATTCTAGCGACACGGCACCACCCCCAATCGTTCTCTTGCTTTCCGTTTCCTTCTAGTAAATTCCTCCCATTTTTCCTTAGATTTAGTCGACTATTTCCGACACAAAACAACAGAAAGCCCGCCGAATCAACGGCGGGCTTGTCGAAAAGGGCTATGCTTGTGTCAGTCCACATCATCCGCACGCCGTTCTGCTTGGCGGTAGCCGCCAGGGCACCGACAGGTCGGCGCCGTAGACGGAGGTCAGTTTCCACAATTCCGGATCGTTCACGCTGGCGTAGCGAGACATCACGGCGATATATGTCCTAAGCCGTCATCGGAGCAATGGAAAAGGACGGCTATCCGTTGGCGGCCCGCCCTTTCAGGGCTCGCATAACACCCCTAACAAATACCGACTGAGCTTCCGCGACGGCAGGGGGACTGGTTCCCACAGTAGGGGGCTTCCGCTCACTCACTGTCACCTTGGCGAGACCCACACGGCCGAAAGAAAGGGTGACGCGGAGCACCTTTGCCCTGCATCACCCAATACGGACTGCTTTTCATTTTTGTCGGCCTGCCCAGAACGGATCGTCATGCCGGATCGGAAACCTAATGGCGGAGCAATTCAAGAAAGCCCTCGACGGTAAGATTTGCCTGTCGCAAAATCGACCGTAAAGTTCCCGAGGCCAGTTCCGGGTGTAGCGAAACGATCACGATGTGGCCATCATCATCGCGAAGTTTCACATGGCTTCCCCGCTGGCTTACTTGGAGAAAGCCTGCTCTGCTAAGGGCACGGATTGTCTCAGCCCCCGACACGACGGGCAGCGCCGGACTCATGCCCGCCTCTCAATCTCCACGGGTGCAATGATAGGCGACGTTGTGGGAAGTGGGGCGTCCTTGTCATCGAAGTACAGTTCCAGGGCTTCGCGCAGACTGGCCAATGCCTCTTCAACGCTCTTCCCCTGGCTGGCTACCTCTACCTCCAGGCACCTGGCTACATACCAGTCGCCATCCTGGGTAACGGCTGCGGTCAAGCGCATCTCCCGGCCCACCCCTTCCTATCGGCAGGGTGTCTTCACCTGCCAGGACTCGTACCCCCAGTATATCATAGGCAAAAACAGGTTCACACAACGAGGTAGCCGCGGGCCTGGCTATTGCGCTATTGGGTGTCGTATTCAGGGGGGTCATACCTCACTCAGACGGGGCAACCGGTCGAGGATGCGAGGCATACTCGCACATGTAACGAGATGGTGGCGCAGGTACGAGATGATCAACCAAGCTGAAATGACGAAGGACAAGTACCAATTCACAGTTCGAATCTGTGGTGAGGAGCCCGTTTGTTCAGGGACTCCATAGACGTTCACAGTGGAGAACGGGGCCGCAGTCGACTACGATGCGCCGGGGACGATTCTCCTCGACGTGTATCTATGTAGTCAAAACGCAGGCCACGTATCGCCTCATAAGATGTCGAGAACAAGGCCCCGAGGGGCAGCTTCCACTGTCACCCGGAGCCCTTTCCTGTCGTACACCATCGCCCCCACTGACGATTGCCCAAAAGGTAGCTTCGGTTTCCCTTGAGCGAATCAGCGGTGGGCTTGTCAAAAACGGACGAAAGAGCGTCAGTCCAGCGTGAAGATCGCCTTCAGCTGAATCCCCATCATCTGCCAGACGTTGGCCTTGGGCACGTCGGTGGCCGCCACCAGCGGCATTCGGCCGATCTCCCGCCCGTCCATGGTGGCAATCATCTCGCCTACCACCTGTCCGGCCTTCACGGGCGCCTCCACCCGTTTCTGGAGCTTCAGCTCGGACTTGACCTTGCTCTGCTCCCCCTTGGCGACGCCCACGGCGAAGGTGGACTGCGGCACAGCCACCACCAGCGACGCCTTGCCCCGGCTAACCGAGACGGTACCCAACGCCTTGCCCTTGGGGGCCAGTTCCACCGCGGTGTAGTTGGCAAAGCCGTAATCCAGCAGTTTGGCCACCTCGGCGTTCCGCAGCTTCGGCGTGTCGGAGCCCATCACCACGGCGATCATCCGCACGCCGCTCTGCTTGGCGGTAGCCGCCAGGCAGTAGCCCGCCGCCTCGGTCCAGCCGGTTTTCAGGCCGTCGGCGCCAGGGTACCAGGTGAGCAGTTTGTTGTTGTTCCACAGTCGGAAAACGGGGCCATTCTTCCGCCAGGGCACCGAGAGGTCGGCGCCGTAGACAGAAGTCAACTTCAGGAGTTCGGGATAGTTGACGGCCGCGTAGCGAGACATCACGGCGATATCGTACGCGGAAGTGAAATGGCCCTCGGCTGGCAGGCCTGTGGTGTTGCGGAATTGGGTGTCGTGCATCCCCAGTTCCTTAGCCTTGGCGTTCATGGCCTGCACAAACGCCTCCGCCGAGCCGGCGATATGTTCCGCCACCGCTACCGCCGAGTCGTTGGCCGACCCTACGGCGATGGAGAGCAGCAGTTCCTGCAGGGTGAAGGTCTCGCCGGTGTCGGCGAAGATGATGGTGCCCACCTGTTCCGCCGCCTCTTCGGAGACGGTCACCTTGTCGGTCATCTTCACCTTCCCCTGCCGGAGGGCGTCAAAGGCGACGATCAGGGTCATGATTTTGGTAACGCTGGCCGGGGTCCGCCGATCGTGCGGGTTCTTCTGGAACAGGACGCGACCGCTGGTTGCTTCCATCAAGATGGCCGAAGGAGACTTGATCGGGATCGCCGGCTCCGTCGTCACTGCCGGCGCCTTCTGCGCAGGCGCTGCGACTTCCCGGTCGTTCAGTTCCGTCATGGGCGCCGCTGCAGCGGTCGGGACCGGCGCAGCGAATGCCGCAGGTGGAGCGATGAGCGTCCCGGCTACAACTGCGAGCGCAACCAACGCCGTGCTGCGGTGTCTGCTGTGAAGTGCCACTGATGCATACCTCCAATGTCCGGTGGCGGCAAAAGCCGCGCCTCTTTGGGCATAGTGTGCCCAACGTCCGGCAAAACTGCATGGGGTCTGCACAGCATCGGTGATTGTGGATTACAAAGCCTTTCGCAGCAACAATCGGTCGTCGCCATCGTAGAAGCCGGGATCCACCCGCCAATCGCTGAAGCCCAGCCGGCGGTAGAAGGCACGCGTCTCGGCGTAGGGCTCATACTCCACGGTATCGGCCAGGGTGGAGACCTGAACCACGTCGGCACCAGCCTGTCGACATTCACTTTCGAGCGCCGCCACCAGCAGGCGTCCCACGCCGTGGCGCCGGTATTCGGGTGAGACGCCGAGCCAGGTCATCTCCACCAACCCTTCCTGCGGCGTGTGCGGCGAGGGTGCGAAGGTGACAAAGCCCACCACCCGGCCCTCCTGGTCGACTGCCACAACGCCCTGGTGGATGGGGAAGTCCCGGGCCATCTCCTGAACGCCACCTTCCGTGAACCATTGGGGCAGGGAGCGCGCCACCGCCAGCATCGCTTCGGCATCGGCGGGCGACGCTGTGCGCAGTTGAACCATCATCGTTTACCTCCTGATCAAGGACAGTCCGCAGTCCAGTGGTGCAAAGCGATCGCCTGGCTGAGTCGGGCCCGCTTATGTACGCCATTGGCCAGTTCGAGGTCGACCCACCCCAGACACTTGCTCGGTGCCCCGCCCATCCGTGACCGCTGCAGATCCCAGTACAACTCGGCCATGCGCTCGCGGGGAACCGTCTGACCATCCACGGCTGCGCTGACGATCTGGCCCGGGACCCAGATCCCCTCAAACGGGAGGATGAGAGCAGCCAACAGGAGGAGGGCAGCCACAGCGATCGTGAGACGCTTCATCGACACGCCTCCTCGCCATGCAGCCAGCGCAATCCCCCGGGCCACCCCTGTTGCGCCTTGGTCAAAATCGACCGGTAGTAGTCGTTGATTCCGCTCACCGTGTAGGTGTACTTTGCGGCTTCCCACACGAAGTAGTTGGCCACCGCAACGCAGCGAAACTGGCCCTGCTGCCCTGTGCGCCTGATGGCAGCGGCGCTGACCGGGCAACCATCTGCGTCGACATAGACCTTGCCGGTAGTGGTGTCAACCGCCCCCCAGCCCCCGTTTCGGTGAGCCTCGGTGATGACATGCCCCGAGTAGGCCTGCGCCGTGTCGGCCAGCATGACGATTCGTGCGGGCAGCCCGGCGATCTGGAACAGGACGCAGCCCACTCGTGCCAGGTCGGTGCACCAGTCCGAGCCCCGGTCGATGATCGCTTCCTCCGTCCCGCCGAGCCGCATCAAATCCATGTCGTCGGATGCATACTCGCCGAGCCCGGCCGTGAACCGCGCAATGGCGGCGATGCGCTCCTCAGCGCTCAGACACCCCTCGGTGGCCTTCTGGACGCATGCCTCCAGCGCAGGTCGGCTCCCCTTGCGGTAGTGGGGCTCGAGCGGGGTAAACGCCGTATAGAGATAGGTTTCGGTCTCCGCACAGACCAGGAGCATCTCCTCCAGGAGTGCCCGGTCGACTGACCCTGGCGCGTGGGAATCATGTTCATACAGGTAGTGATAGCCAGGTCCGAAGTGAGCCGACCCCTGGTACCGATGCAGATCGAGTTCTGCCATCAACAACTCTCCCCCCGCCCGTGCTTGAAGCAGACCTGCGCATCCGGGTCAGCGCCGCACCCGGAACATTGCTTGCCCCCCGGGGCAAACGCCGCAGGACCCGGAACAAGCTTGCCTCCCCAGGCCTGCGCCGCACGCCCAGTTCGAGACTCCCTCGCAGGTAAGCGGCGCCCCTGCATTGGACGAGCGGGCGGAACAGGTTGTTCCGTCTTCCGCACGGTTCCCGGTGAAACGCCCTACCCGGCACGGTAGCCGGTTGGCGTCTCACAGTCATCTCTCACTTTTTGACCACCTCGTTTTTGGCGAGGTGGTCAAAAAACGATAAACTCATGCGTTTGCGGGCTCAGCAGGGCATGAGACCTACCCCCTGCTGCGCCCAATCCGGTCAAACGGCCAACACAGAGCCCTGGAACCCACCTGATTGTTGTTTTTTGACCACCTCGTTTTTGGTGAGGTGGTTAAAAAACGACAAACGCTTGGGTTTGCGGGCACGCTCCTGGTTTCGCACCATATCCTGGCCGCGATCAGCAGGAGAAACAGCACCCACCTCCTACCGGGTACGGTATTCGTCAGTCGGTCACCTACCCAGCAGGGTAGCCCGGAGTTGGACGCTCCGACGTGGCACCGTACGCCCCAGCCGGCCGCCAACCCCCGCACGCCGGCGGCCTGCGGGCAAGCCCCCCGCCTCCCGCGGGCCCTACGAACGCAAGCAGTGAGGCCCACCGGCCTCACTGCTTGCTATGCCTCCCCCCTGGCGAAACGACCGCAAAGCGGCAGGCCTCTCGGCCTGCCGCTTTGCTATGCCTCACGCACGCGGATGCGTGCGAGCGTACACTTCCTTCAACCGCCCCTTGGTCACGTGGGTGTAGA
>JBLNEM010000397.1:0-8569 GCA_050262655.1 Mycobacterium leprae
GTGCCGCCACGGACGCCTTTTCTTCGGAGCCCGCGGAGCCGGTCTCCGAAGGGCGTCCGAACGGCGGCACAGACCCGTCGGCTTCGGGGACGCTCAGCTTCGTTTTGCGGATGGAACCCACCGCACCCGGGCTTCACCCTCGCCCGTCCGGGTCACCTCAGGGCGTCCTATTGCCAAGCCGAACCTTGTTATGGTAAAATCGGCTGGACATTCATAGGGGGACCCGCTGAGCGCAGATGCTCAACGGGTCTTTCGGTTTGTTTGGAGTCTTTCCCTAGGGAAAAAGTCTTGTACTCGTACAAACTCCAGAGATAAGTTACTGAAGGGATGAACGATTGGTGAACGCCAAAGTGTACGCAGCTCGCTTCTCCGTTGGAAGTAATACAGTTCTGGTCATCGGTAAACTGGTGATCGGTCTGGCCATCGGCTCTGTGAGCGTGACTTCTGAGGCGATCCATTCGGCTATCGATCTGGTAGCCGCTGTCATCGCCCTGTTCAGCGTTCGAGTCTCCAGCCGCCCGGCCGATCAGCAGCACCGGTACGGCCATGGGAAAGTCGAGAACCTCTCCGCGCTGGTGGAGGGTGTGTTGATCATCATTGCGGCGATTTGGATCGTCGTGGAAGCCATCAACAAGCTGCGGACAGGGCATGAGGCTCCGCCAGTGTTGCTGGGCATTGCGATCATGGGTGTCTCGTCCACCCTGAATTGGTTTGTCTCGGGCTACCTGTTCAAGGTGGCAAAGAAAGAGGACTCCATGGCGCTCCAGGCGGATGCGCTGCACCTGCGGACTGACGTCTGGACCTCCCTGGGGGTATTCGGTGGGTTGATTCTTGTCCACTTCACTGGCTTTGCCTGGCTCGACCCCGTGGTGGCCCTGCTGGTTGCGGTCATGATCACCAAGGCTGGTTGGGAACTCTGTGCCGAGGCCCTGTCGCCGTTGGTGGACGCCCGCCTGCCGGAAGAGGAAGAGCGGGAGATCATCCGCCTCATCGAGCAGCACAGGGGCGACTACATTCAGTTCCATGACCTGCGCACCCGCCGGGCCGGCGCCGAGCGCCATATTGACTTCCACCTGGTCGTGGACGGCCGCAGACCGCTGGACGAGGTGCATGACGTGTGCGACCGCATTGAGCGGGAAGTGCTGGGCCAGTTCCCCGCGGCTCACGTACTCATCCATGCCGAGCCATCGATGGAGTTGGCGGAGCAGGAGCCGGCGAAGGAAGCATAATCGGTAGTCTTACAACCCCGGAGGAGAATGCACCTCCGGGGTTTTCCTGTGCGGATACCGGCTTGCTTATAACAGGAATCGACCCTATTCGCCCGATAGCAGCACTTTCCTCGACAAAGTCACTGCCGAAACGGGGAGAGGCAATGTGGCTCTTTCCCGCATGTGCGTAGCTGTATGACACGGTGCGGATTTTGACGAACGATTTCTATCGCCATGCTACAAGGCCTACGAGAGTTTTCTACCTCCGGCTGGTTATAATAGGAAGAGAAACCATCGGAGGGATATAAATGGAATCTGTTCTGGGCCTGGTTCGCCACAGCGGCAACGAGCGGCTGTTGAAGGCCATAGAAATGTCGCTTCTGGCCACCCTGTCCGGTCAGCCACTCCACATACATGCCGAAGGGTTGCGCGGCACCGGCAAGACCACCATGATGCGGGCTGTCCGCCGTGTCCTGCCGAAGATTCGCCGGATCCGAGGCTGCCTTTATAACTGCAACCCTGACCATCCGCACTGCCCGCATCATCGGGGACTATCGCCCGAGCAGATCGCCCTGCTGGGGGACGAGCTCGTGCCCATACCCTTTTTGGAGATATCCCATTCGGCCAAGGTGGGCACCGTCGTGGGCTCGATCGACCTCTCCCGCCTGGTCAGCCAGACGAACCCAGAAGCAGCCTTACTGCCGGGCACAATCCCTCAGGCCCACCGCGGCATCATCTTCGTCGATGAGATCAACCGCCTGGCCGAGACGGCCCCGGAACTCGCCGACGTTCTGCTGGACGTAATGGGCACAAAGCCTGGCAGGGTGCAGATCGAAGAGACCGGCCTGCCGGCGGTTGAACTGCCGGTGCAGGTGACGGTTTGGGCGGCCTCCAACCCCGACGAAGACCCCGGTCCGCTGGACGATGTACGCCGCCAGTTGTCGGATCGGTTCGACTTTGTCGTTTACACCAACCGACCGACCGAGAGCGCAGTGGTCGAGCAGATCCTCGCGGCAGCGGCTGAAGGGGGCATGCAGCGGACCACAGCAGCGGCCACCGAAACCAGGGCGAATCTGTACCGAGTTGAACTGAACAATCACCTCGTTTTCCTGCGCGGCACACAGGTGTCCAAGGCCATGCGGCAGCACATCGCCGAAATCTACAGCCGCTTCAATGTCGAGAGTTTGCGGGCGGTGCAGGCGTTGGACATGGGGCTCCGGCTCACGGCCTGTCTGTCGGGGCGCCGGGAACCCGCACTGGACGATTTGGCGGAAGTGGTGCCGCTGGCTCTGCGCCATCGCGTGGATCAGGAGACTCTTAAGAAGGTGACCCAGTATCTGGCTGGGTTGACACCGCCCGTTGAAAAGGAACCGGCGGTGGTGGCGCCTGTCGCCCCCGCCAGGCAGCGGTTCTCCTCCGTGGGATTCGGTGGCGCAGCGGCACCCCTGCCGGCGATTCCCGAACTGAAACGGGAAGGGACGCCTGTACCCCAGGGAAGCCCGGGTGCGGCTGGCAAAACCGAACCGGGGCAGGCTGCTCCGGAGAAGGCCTCCCTTCCGCAGACAGGCACAACCGCAGAGGTGAACCCCGGGTGGTTAGGCAAGGCGATGGCGGCCATGCGGCGGGGCTTTGGTTTTGGCACTGCCGAAGGGACGCAGCCCGGACCGGCTGGTTCACCCGCGTCGCCCGCTTCACCAGGTTCGGGCAGCGATTGGCCGGCCAGACCGTTGGCCGCCGCCGGACGGCTCTGCGGTCGCCCCCAGGGGGAGGTACCGAACCCTGCTCCGGGGAGCATCCCGGGCAAGTTCCCTGGAAACGGCCCGGACAAACCGCGTGAGGCGCTGCCTGACAACCCTCCGGGGTCGGGTTCCGATTCGGCTGCCGATTCCCCCCTCGCAACGGTCGATCCCCTGAAACATCCGCCCGAATCGCCACCGAATCTGGCCCGTCCCCTGATCATGCTCCCACCCCATGAATGGATTCGGACGGAAGAGGAGTTGGGACACCGGTGACAGGGCTGAGTGCCGCCATGCCTTCGGCTCTCTGGCACAGGACGCTCAGGGAAGTGTTGGGCCGGCATCAGGGGGCCCGTTTGGGTGAAGCCACCGTGGTGAGCCGGCAGGTCCACATGAGTCAAATCGGGTCACCGGAAGAGGTCATTGTCGTTACCACCGCTGATGCGGGACAGGTCTTCTACGGCCGTCTGGCGCCCGGCGAGGTGATCCATCTGGATATCCATCACGCCGTAGCTGAAGTCGACCACCACCGGGTAGCTGCGGCGTTAATCCAGGCTCTGGGCCGGCTGGGCGCGACCGCCTGTACGATCACGGCTCAGGATCGGGGGGTGGGGGGGGACGGCACCGGCCCGAGGGAAACACCGACCGGTTCGCTGTTCCTGGACTTCTTCAGCCTGGCTACCGCCACGGGCGGCGGCCGGGTTACCGGTACGCTGGAATACTGCCGCAAGGAATCGCTTCGTGTCGCCCACCGCAACCATGTGCATTTGGCCGGGCGTATTGCCGATGCCCAGTTGAGCCTCCTCCTGCCCATGATCAGTGCTGTCGAGTCGGCGATTCTCGCCCAGGGTGTGGAACTGCGGCGGGTGGAGCGTGTGATCAACCGGGCCGGCACCAGTGCCGACCGTATGGATCTTTCGCCGTACGCCGACGAAGGCGATACATTGCTCCGTCCAGAGCAATCTCCCGGCGGAAACGGTCAGGGCGGCGGCGCTGGCGGTAGCACGGGGAGTGGTCAGAGTGGCGTCCGGGGCGGGGGTCTGGGGGGTGATTCTTCCCCGTGGGCGGCGCTGGACGACGAGCGGCGGCTGCAGGCAGCCGTGGATCTGTCACGACGGCTGGGTTCGCCCGATGAAGCCAGGCGAATCCTGCAGGAGTTTTCCCGCGAGAGCGGTTGGGCGGCCTACCCCTCCGGCAGTTCACAGGCGCCCTTTCTAATACGACAGTTGGAACAGGACGGACTCCTGCGGCGGGAACTGGCGGGGCTTCGCCTGACTGACGCCGGCCGGGAGATGGCAGCCTACCTCGAAAGGCATCTGCGAGATGTGAAGCTGCGCTTCCGCAAGCTCATCCGGCGGATGCCCGTAGCGGCCGTGAAGCAGGGGGCCAAGGTGAGTGTTACGGCACCCCCGCCCTCGCCCGACGTGCGCTACGGACCTATTCGGGGGACCGCACCGGTGGCACCCGGCAGCTGGTTCGGGGATCTGGCCGTGCCCGAGACGGTGCGTGCTGCCTATACCCGTACCCAGCTGGAGCGAATCCGGTCGGGCTGCATGACCCCCGCGGGGTTGCGCCTGGAGCGGCGAGATGTGCATGTGCACCTGCGCAGCAGTGATCAGCCGCTCTATATCTGTCTCCTCATCGATGCCAGCGCCTCGATGGCCGGGCGACGCATCCTGGCCGCCAAGCACCTGGCCCGCCACCTGTTGGCCTCGACCCGTGACCGCATCGCCGTGATCGGCTTTCAAGAGCGCGATGTGCACGTCTACGTGCAGTTTACCCGGGATTACGCTCAGTTGGAGGAGGGGCTCTCGCACATTCAGCCCATGGGGCTCACCCCGCTGGCCCACGGCCTCTCTCAGTCGCTGGAACTCATCCGTGAATCCCGTGTGCGGCGGCCCCTGCTGCTGCTGATTACCGACGGAATTCCTACGGTGGCCAGGTGGTCCATCGACCCGCTCGCCGACGCACTCGAAGCGGCGAGGCGAGTAGGAGAGGGCAAAATCCCGTTTGGCTGCATCGGGCTTCAGCCCAGCCGGCGATACCTGGAAGAGTTGACCAGGGCGGCAGGGGGATCGCTGCACGTGGTCGAAGAACTGGCCGAAGATGCGCTGGTCACCATTGCCCACACGGAGCGGCAGAAACTGACTGCGGGAGCACGACGGAGCAGTTGACCAGAGACGGGAGAACGGATCATGAACAACATCATTCCAGTCACTGCAGCCATTATTGAGCGTGACGGGCGGGTGCTGATCGCCCAACGGAAGCCGGGCGATACGTTGGAGCAGCTCTGGGAGTTTCCCGGGGGCAAGCTCAAATTCGGTGAGCGCCCCGAGGACGGGATCGTGCGCGAGATCCAGGAAGAATTGGGCATGGCCATTACGGTTACCGGCCTCTTTGCCGTGGAGTCCCATGTTTACGGGGAGCGGCATATTCTACTGCTGGTGTACCGCTGCAAGCCATGGCCGGGTGCCGAGGCGACCGCCCTGGATGTCGGCGCCTTCGCCTGGGTAGAGCCTGGCGAACTTGGTCGTTTTGCGTTCACGCCGGCTGATCGTCCCATTGTGGCGAAGCTGCAGGGATTTGTTACTGCTATCTAGAAACCAACAGCCGTAAAAAGACTGCCCCCCGCCTGGCTGTTCCTCGCGGGGGGCGCAGTATTGTGGAGCGTGAATCAGTTGGCAAAACCGTATCGGGCCATGCGCTGGCGGCTGGAACTGCCCGACCCGGCAGCCTGCTGGCAACTATCGAGAGCCCTTCAAATCTCGCCGGTGACGGCCCAGGTATTGTATAACCGGGGCCTTACAACGCCTGCCGCGGCACAGCAGTTTTTGAATGCCGGCCGTGGTGACATTTTGGATCCGTTTCTGCTGAAAGATATGGATCAGGCGGTCCGCCTGATCCGCAACCGGGTGGCTGAACGCAAACCGATCATGGTCTACGGCGATTATGACGTGGACGGCGTCACCGGCACCACGATTCTGGTGCTTGCCTTGCGCCGCCTGGGGGCCATCGTGGACTATTATATCCCGAACCGCTTTGCCGAAGGGTACGGGCTGAACGTAGGCGCACTCAAGGAGATCCATGGACGGGGTCACGATTTTGTCCTCTCAGTGGACACGGGCGTGTCAGCCGTCGAAGAGGCCGAGGCAGCAAAGGCGATGGGCATGACCCTGGTCATCTCCGACCACCATGAACCTGGCCCGATCCTGCCGGATGTGCCCGCGTTGATCAATCCGAAACGGCCGGACTGCACCTATCCATTCAAGGGGCTCTCCGGCGTCGGTGTGGCGTTCAAGTTGGTCCTGGCCCTCGACGTGCCCAATGCCTGGGACCTGCTGGACATTGTGACCATGGGCACCATTGCCGACATGGTGCCGCTGGTGGGTGAGAACCGGGCGATTGTGCGCGAAGGACTGACTGCCCTGGGGAGCACCACCCGTCCCGGCCTCGCGGCGCTTATGGCTGTCGCAGGCGTGCAGCAGCCGGTCACCGCCACTCACATCGGCTACTCCCTGGGCCCCCGCATCAATGCGCTGGGGCGCATGGGCAGTGCCATGGAAGGCGTAGAGCTGCTGACCACCGATGACCCCGTCCGGGCCAAAACCCTGGCACAGAAGCTCGATGATGAGAATCGGAACCGCCAGGACGTAGAGGCAGGCATCCTGCAGCAGGCGCTGGCCCAGGCGGAACAGCTTTCCGCAGCGGAGAAGTCACATGTGCTGGTACTGGCCGGCGAGGGGTGGCACCATGGTGTGGTAGGCATCTGCGCATCCCGGGTGTTGGAAGCGTACTACCGGCCGGCCATCCTGCTATCCGTTGACGGCGACGAGGTACGGGGCTCGGCCCGATCCATTCCGGCCTTCCACATGCATCGGGCCCTTTCGCAGGTGAGCGATCTCTTCGTCAAGTTCGGCGGGCACGCAGCGGCCGCTGGCATGACCCTTAAGCATCCGGAGGATGTACCGGTGCTCCGCCAGCGCCTGAACGAGATCGGCGCCAAATGGCTCCGTCCCGAAGACCTGGTCCCCGAACTGCCGGTGGACGGCTTCGTCCGGCTTGATCAGGTAAACGACCAACTCCTGTCGGAGTTTGCCCTGCTTGAGCCGCACGGTATCGGTAACCCCGCACCCGTGCTGGCCGTGGCGGATGTGGCCGTGGCTGGCAGCCGGGTCATTGGGCGGGAGGGGCAGCATCTCAAGCTCCTGCTGCAGGCTCAGGGCAGCCTGAAAGAGGCGGTCGGTTGGAACATGTCGGTGGCAAAGCCCCCGGTCAAGGCCAGCGTGCGGGTGGCGTTCCACCCCGAGTATGATACGTATCAGGGGGCGCACAACCTGCGCCTCACGCTGAAGGATTTGCAGGTCATGGACGACTCGGCCGGGCCGGGGATTCTGCTGCCCGAACTGCCGCTGGACGCCTGTCTGGCCTGGGACCCGCTCTCCGGGCTGGAACCGGACAGCATCGCGACGCCTGCGGTTGTGGCTGAAGCGGTCACCGACGTGCGGGGCGACCGACTGCTGGCGGCTGCAGCCATGTTGCAGTCGGAGGCGGCTGCTGCAGCGGAGTCGGAGGAAGAGGTGCCAATCCCCGAGCCTACCCGGCCGCTCTATGTGGCCGCACTCGCCGCCACCGGGCGGGTGCTGGTGTTGGTGAACTCTCCCTGGGCCGCGATGCGCCTGCAGACGGAACTACAGCGGCTTCTGCCTGATCAGCAGCAGCAGGTGGCCTGTTGGTTGCCGGGGCAGCCCGAGCCCGAAGCCGGGCAGGTAGTCATTACCCCGTACGGCAACGCACCGGGTGGCAGCTACTCCCATACCGTGCTTTATCACCCGCCCTATCACGAAGGCCACGTGACGGGCGGACACCTGCACTTGTTGTGGCAGGAGTCGGACTGGGAAAGCGCTGAAACTACCCTGCTCTGGCCCTATCCTGATCGGGACGTGCTGGCGCAGTTGTACAGGCTGCTAAAGCTGGGGATGCCCACAGACGACCAGGTTGCGCAGGCCTTTTCGACTGTACCGGGCCCCTGGAATCAGCTGCAGTTGGCGGCAGGACTCCAGGTCTTCCGTGAACTGGGGCTTTGCGGCACCGACGGTACTCTGGTACGCTCTGCAGGTGGGACCAAGTTGCAGTTGGAGAGCAGTGCGCTCTTCCGTCGGGGTCTATCAGGTCGCGCGGTGCTGGCGCGTTTGAAGGACAGTGATTGGCCTTCATGCATCAAAGCACTATAATATGAACAGAGGAGGCGGATGTATGGACTTCAAGGCGCATATCCGCACGATTGAAGACTTTCCGAAGCCCGGCATCTCGTTCAAGGATGTAACCCCTTTGATCAAGGACAAAGAGGCGTTCCATGCCGCCATTGAAGAGATCGCCCGCCATTTCGAACACAAGCAGATCGACGTTGTGACGGGTCCGGAGGCCCGAGGCTACATATTCGCCTCGGCTCTGGCCTTCCGGTTGGGCGCGGGTTTCGTCCCCGTTCGGAAACCGGGAAAGCTGCCCTACAAGACCCGGCGGATGTCCTATGCCCTTGAGTACGGTGAGGACTCCCTCGAGGTTCATGAGGACAGCTTCCAGCCCGGACAGCGGGTACTTGTAGTGGATGACCTGCTTGCTACCGGC
>JBLNEM010000398.1:0-3621 GCA_050262655.1 Mycobacterium leprae
TGGCCCGACACCGAGGCGCTTCAAGGAGTTGACGAATCGTGAGGCTGGTTTTCAGTCACCGGTCACATCCCGGATTGGTGCGCCCGACAAATCAGGACGCTTATTCGGTCGATCGGCTGGAGATGCGTCTTGACGCAGCGCTCCTGGTGGTGGCAGATGGAATGGGTGGTTACGAGGGCGGCGAGGTCGCCTCGCAGCTGGCCGTTACCACCGTCCGCAACCGGGTGCTGGCTTCAGCCGAAAGCTGGGCGGAGAGTGGCCTGCTGCTGACTGGACTGGCCGAGGCTGTAGCGGAGGCCAATCGGGCGATCCTGGCCGCTCAGGTCCAGCACCCCGAGATTGGCAGCATGGGCACCACGCTGACCATCGCCCTGATCTGGGGCGAGCGGATCCTGATCGGCCACGTCGGCGACAGCAAGGCCTGTCTGATCACGGGCGATACCGTCAGCACCGTTACCTCCGACCACAACGTGGCCGGCGAGCTGGTGCAGATCGGCCAGTTGACGGCCGAGCAGGCGGCGCATCACCCGCAGCGGCATGTGCTGACTCGGGCGCTGGGCATCGGCGATCCGGTCCGGGTCGAACAACTGGAACTGGCCTGGCATCCGGGCGATATCCTGCTGCTGAATACGGATGGCCTCTCCAACCTGGTGCAACTGTCCGAGATTCAGGAGAGTTCGAAGCTCGGGTTCGAGTCGTTGACCACCCGACTGGTCGATCTGGCCCTGGAGCGGGGCGGCTTCGATAATATCACGGTGCTCGCTGCCCGGTGGGAGGAATAGTCGATGACGGACAGATTACTGGCGGGCCGTTATCGGGTGGGCGAGCGAATCGGCGGCGGCGGCATGTCTCTGGTCTATCGGGCCGATGACCTGCAGCTGGGCCGTGAGGTCGCCGTGAAGGTCCTGCGGGGGCAGTTCGGCAACGACGAGGAGTTCGTGCGCCGCTTCCGCCGCGAGGCCCAGAACGCGGCCAGCCTGTCCCATCCGAATGTCGTGCAGATTTACGACGTAGGGGAAGAAGACGGCCAGTATTATATCGTAATGGAACTGGTCCAGGGTTCCACCTTGAAACAGCTGATCCAGGAGCAGGGGCCACTGCCGGTGGCGGACGCGGCGCGCATCGCCGTGGAGGTCCTGGCCGCCCTGGCCCATGCGCACATGCACCGGATTGTTCACCGGGACGTGAAACCGCACAACATCCTGATCAGCCGCGATGGCCGGGTGAAGGTGACCGATTTCGGCATCGCCCGGGCGATTACCACCGATACCGTCACCCGTACCGGCTCCATCATGGGATCGGCGCACTACTTCTCGCCGGAGCAGGCCAACGGCCAGCCCACCGGTGAGAAATCGGACCTGTACTCGGTGGGCGTCGTGCTCTACGAGATGGTGACCGGGGCCGTACCCTTCCAGGGCGAGAGCCCGATTACCGTGGCGCTGAAGCACCTGCGGGAGGAGCCGGTGCCCCCGGCCCAGCTCAATCCCGAGGTGCCGCTGGAACTCCAGCAGATCGTGATGCGGGCCCTTGAGAAAGAGCCCGATGACCGTTTCCCGTCGGCCGATGCCATGCGGGCCGCACTCCAGCAGTTTGTGGTCGACCACGCGGCCGGCCGGACGCACATTCACTCCGGCGACTTCCCCACCATGGACCTGCGGGCCATGAAGGGGCTGAAGGTACGCCGGGAGATCGACGGCGACGGGCGGCCTGCGGTGAAGAACGAAAAAGTCGCCGCCAAACGCCGCCGGCGTCGGTGGGTCCTGGCGTTGGTGCTCCTGCTGCTGGCGGCCGGGATCGTCTACGGGCTGACCTACGGCGCCATGAAGATCCTGAACGTGCCCGAAGTGGCGGTCCCCAATATCGTGAACATGCCGCTCCCGCAGGCGCAGCAGGTGCTGACCGATGCCAAACTCTCCTGGAAGGCGCTGGACCCCAAGTTCAGCGAGACCGTGCCGCAGGGCAGCGTCATCAGTACCGACCCCGAGCCCGGCCAGATGGTGAAGCAGGGCCGGCCCATCAACCTGGTGCTCTCCAAGGGGCCCGAGATGCGGCAGGTACCGGACGTGCGGAACAAGAACATCGACGACGCCAAGAACCAGCTGGAGTCCAGCCGCTTCAAGGTCGGTGACGTCAAACCGATGTACTCACCCACCGTGCCGGTGAATCAGGTGATCGACATGTCGCCGCCGCCGCTCAGCAACCTGAACGCCGGCAGCGTGGTGAACCTGGTGGTCTCCCTCGGCCCGCTGAAGGTGCCGAAGGTGATGGGCAAGAGCCTGACGGAGGCCCAGACGCTGCTGACCCAG
This sequence comes from Mycobacterium leprae, assembly GCA_050262655.1. Taxonomy (GTDB): domain Bacteria; phylum Bacillota; class Sulfobacillia; order Symbiobacteriales; family Symbiobacteriaceae; genus DASXVX01. Next base: position 2,307 of record JBLNEM010000398.1, read on the forward strand.
GCGAACCTGGTAACCGGCCGCCTCGACTACAAGACCGATGTGCGGCCCAAGGACACCGTGATCGGCAGCGATCCGGCGCAGGACACGCCTGTGGGTCAGGGCAGCACCGTCAACCTGACGCTGTCGTTGGGCAGCACCGCCACCGGGAAGTCCTTCACTCAGTCCATCATCGTGTCGGGCCAGGCGGGTACGACCCACACAGTCGCCGTCAATCTGGTCGACCAGGTGAACGGCGTGGCCACCGAGCAGATGATCCTGCCGCCTTCCAAGGCGAACGCCGGGGACAAGATCCCGGTGCAGGGCACCTACTTTGGCGATGCGTATCTCAAGGTGATTATCGACGGCAAGGACGTGCAGCACGTCGATCTGGGGCAGCCGTAACTGACGAGGGGAGTCCGACATGTGCCGGTAGGACAAGTGATTCGTTCGCATAGCAATATCTACTATGTGTTGGTGGATGGCCGGACCGTAGAGTGCCGCCCCCGGGGGAAGTTCCGGCTCGACAAGCAGGACGTGCTGGCCGGCGACCGGGTGGACGTGCATCTGGAGGGTGAGGAGGGGCGGATCGACAAAATCCTGCCCCGCACCTCGGCCCTCCAGCGGCCGGCTGTTGCCAATGTGGATCAGGTGCTGGTGGTCTTCACCTTGAAGGAGCCGGAGGCCGATTACCTCTTCCTCGACCGGGTGCTGATCCACGTAGCCCAGGCCGGTGTGCCCCCGCTGATCCTGCTGAACAAGATTGACCTGGTCGCTCCCGAGGCGGTGACCGAGTTCTGCCACATCTACGGCGATCAGGTGGGGTACGAGGTGCTCCCCATCGCCGCCAAACCCGGGATCGGCCTGGAAGAGCTGAAGCCGAGGCTCAACGGCAAGGTGTCGGTGCTGGCCGGGCACTCCGGCGTGGGCAAATCCCGCCTGGTGCGTACCCTCTTTCCCGAGCGGGAAGATGTGCGGGTCGGGGAGTTGTCGGCCAAGCTGGGGCGGGGCAAGCACACCACCCGACACGTGGAGTTGATCCCGTTGCCCTCCGGCGGCCTGATCGCCGACGCACCGGGCTTCACCTACCTGGAGTTCCAGGCGATCGAGAAGCGGGACCTGCCGGGATACTTCCCCGAGTTCAAACCGTACGCCAGCCAGTGCCGCTTCGCCGATTGCATGCACAACAAGGAACCGGAATGCGCCGTCCGTGATGCGGTGGAGGCGGGGCAGATTCCCCGCAGCCGTTACCAGAGCTACTTGCTCTTCCTGCCCGAGATCGAGGCCCTGAAAAGGTGGTAGCAGAGTTGTCAGTCATGATCGATCCCGCCCGTGTAAA
>JBLNEM010000399.1:0-7206 GCA_050262655.1 Mycobacterium leprae
GACACCCTGCCATCCGCGCCTCCCGGCATGCGGACTCTTCTTAGGCTACAGTCCCCGTCTACGAGCTTGGGGACAGGAGAGACTTGAACTCTCTAGTCATGTAAACTGCGAGGCGTACCAAAGCGAAGCCCGCTGTGCAGATGCACGGCGGGCTTCCTGTTTCTCCTAGAACGGCAGCTTCCCTCGGGTGAGCGGCGCCCAGCGCAGGACCGGGCGTTCGGGGGCCATGGTGGCTTCATCGGCGATGTGCGCCTGCCACTGCTCGCCCCGTGGCCCATCGGCCGTATCGCCCTGCCGGATCACCGGTCCCTCCGCCAGCAGGTATCGGGCCATGTCCAGCAGGAAGCTGGCCACGTCGACGGCGGCGTATCGCCCTTCCAGGAAGAACGCCTCGTGATCAGCGGTGTCCAGTTGCTGCAGTCCCACCAGGTCGAGACAGAACCAGTCCCGGCGCCAGCGGTGCAGCCGGCGGTTCGCCCAGATCTCCAGCGGCAGAGCGCCGGTTGCCGCCTGCCGGTCCAGCGCCTGATTCAACTGATCGCCAGTGGCCAGGACTTCCCCGGCCGGGTTGAAATAGCACAGGGCGCCCGGTAAGGAGAGCAAGGCCAGTGCCAGGCGGGTGAGGAAGATCAACTCGGACACCGCCTTCATCCCGGTGGGCACCAGCGCCACCCCCTCCCCCGGGAGTCCGCTCCGGGAGAGGTCGGTGCTCGCCTCATACGTCGTGCGCAACCGCAAAAACGCCCGATGGCGGCCGACTGCCGTGCCCGCTTCGGGCCAACCCCGGCTGTGACCAAGCGCCCGCCCCAGACTCCCCGGGTGCGTCAACGGGCCGAAATGGCCGGTCCGCCATGCGGTCATCAGCCCCATATTACCATTCCGGTGGCCCATGTCGTCGGGCCACGGTTGGTCTACCAGATCGACCAGTACCGTTCCCCGTTCAGACTGGGGCAACAGTACGGCGTAGGTTGGGCCGCCGGCCGTCCCGATTCCCGAGCCGGGCCGCTGCCCGTACAAGGGAAATCCGGCGAGGCAGCGTTCCAACTCGCTCGCCGCGGGCGCCTGTTCCAGCAGCACCATGATCCCCTGGGTGAAAATGCCCTTCAACGCCCACGCCCCTTGATGCAGAAGCTCTTAACGTAGCTTTCTTCCTCCACCACCATTCCATGTCCTTCTGCCCGGTTGAAAACGGGACTCCAGTCCCATGTACGGCTGCTATAATCTGTCAACGGCCAGTACCCCCATACCGACCACACCCCCACTCGACTATATGAGCATAAGACCCCACAAACAAACATGGAGGGTTAACTGAATGAACAAGATGAACAAGCGTGTTGCGCTGGCTACCCTGGCTCTCTTCCTGGCTTCCAACTGGGGCGTAGCCCTGGCCGATACCGCTCCTGCTACCACCACCACGACTACCGCCTCGGCGCCGGCCACTACTTCGACCAGCACCTCGACGGATACCACGGCCCCGGCCCCCACCACGACCACCAGCACCTCGACCAGCACCACGGCCCCCGCCCCGACCACCACCAGCACCGACACCCTGCCCGGCCTCCCCGTTCCCGGGAGCACGGCTCTGACCCCGGACCAGATCACCGCCACCGCCGGCATCACCCCGGACTCCTTCCTCTACGGCCTGAAGCGCCTGGTGGAGCAGATCCAGGTTGCCCTGACCTTCGACCAGCAGAAGCTCGCCACCCTGGACGCCCAGCTGGCTGTCAAGCGGGCCGCCGAGGCTGATGTGATGGCCAGCGAAGACAAGACCGACCTGGCCGAGAAGGCTGCCACCGAGAACACCGAGACCCTGGCCGACGCCGCTGCCCACCTGCAGAAGGCGCAGGCCAGCGCCGCCGCCGCCGATGCCACCCTGGCCGCTGTAGTCCAGGCGCAGCAGCAGAGCGAAGCGATCCTGCAGCAGGTTCTGGCCAAGGCTCCCGACTCCGCCAAGGCTGCCCTGACCGCCGCCCTGGCCAATCAGGATCCCACCGTTCGGGCTCTGGCCTCCTACTACGCCGCCCGGGTCGCCTACATGGCCGCCCAGGTCCAGACCACTCAGGCCCAGCAGGCTCTGGCCGCTGCGCAGAAGAGCGGTGACGCCGCTGCTATCCAGGCTGCCCAGGCCAAGGTAACCGCTGCCCAGGCCACCCAGACCGACCTGGCCGGCCTCCGGCAGCAGGCCCAGGATGCCTCCAAGCAGGTCGCTGAACTGGTCGCTCAGCTGCAGAAGGAACTGGGCAAGGCCAACAAGGAACTCTCCAAGAGCCAGAAGGAACTGAACAAGGCCCAGGCCCAGGCTCCGGCCGCCGCTACCAGCACCAGCACCAGCACGTCCACCGCCGTCGCTCCCGCCACCACGCAGCAGGGCGACGACAAGGAGAGCGAGGATGGCAACGCCCAGGGCCAGAACTTCGGCCAGCAGCGTGCCGCCGAGGTCCATCAGCGGAACGAGGCTGAGAAGCAGCTCCGTGATCAGCTGAAGAGCATCGAGAAGCAGGTCAAGGCCGCCAAGGGTGGCAAGGGCGAGTCCGGTAAGGACCACTAGACGCCTGACGATCTACCGCAGCACCCACTGAACAGCAGGAACCGCTGGTTGTGCCCGGATGGGTACGACCGGCGGTTCCGCTTGTATTTACGTATAGGTCAGAAGGAGCCGCACCACCGTTGTCGAAAGCATCCAAAGAAAGCAGCGGCATCGACCGTATTTGCGTGAGACGAGGGGGCAGCGCCGATGCTTCGCCCATATCGACCGGAGGATTTGCCGGCCATCGTGCAGATGGTTCAGGCCGGCTATGCCGCCCCGGACGCCGAGATCCAGGCCCGAATCGACGGCGGCCACACGCTGGTCTACGATGACGGGCAGATCAAGGGGCTGACCGTGCTGACCGTGGACCGGAGCCTCCCCCACTCCCGGGGTGCGCTGATCCTGTTCATCGATCCGCAGTTCCGTGGTCAGGGCATCGGCCGCGCCATCTGGCGGGAGATCTGGCCGCTCTTGCTGGCCGCGGGCCCGGCCTCATTTACCACCTTCTACCGGGCCGGCGATACGGCCTCCGCCCTCTTCTTCTCGGCCCGTGGCTTCAACCCGCTGGCCTCCAGCCAACTGATGACGTACAGCGGCCCATCCTTCCCCGAACCGGAGCTGACGGTCCGCCCGTACCGGGACACCTGGTTCTCCCATTATGTGCAGATCAAGAATGCGGCCTTCTTCAGCCTCCGCCGGGAGAGCGGACTGAAGCCGTACATGTGCTATCCCGACGGCAGCTACGATGAATCCGACCTGCGCGCCTGGCTGCGTGAACAGGAAGGGAAGATCTTCCTCGGCCTGGCCCAGGAGAAGCCCGTGGGCGTGCTGGAGCTGGCGCCGCCCGCCATCGAAGTGGTGGCGGTTGCGCCCGATCAGCAAGGGCGTGGCTATGGCCGTGCCCTGACACAGTTCGGCATCAACCGGCTGAAAGAACAGGGAGTCGATCCGATCCGGCTGCACGTACTCGAAAAGAATCAGCGCGCCAAAGCCTTATACGAAAGCCTCGGCTTCACCCCCGGACAAACCACCGAATACGCCCGACTCACCGTCGAGCCCTGAGCAGCAAACTGAACAGCCCAAGCCGCAGGTGCCTGAAGGAGGCGTCCCAACGCCATGATTCGGCTCTGCCACTGGGGATTGCGGGTTCTGATCTTCGCCGGCATCGTCGTTCAGGTAAACATCCAGGGATTGCCCATCTGGGCGAGCCCTTACCAGGGGCGGGCCGGCATCCTGCTTCTGGCGGTTGCGTTCCTGATCGACCGGCACACAGCCACGCGCACAGAGGCGGAACCCTGAAGGGCACCGCCTCTTCGTTTATGTCGTTCGCCTACTTGGGTACCCAGAACGTCACCTTGCCCGTGACCGTCCCTGACTTCACGTCGAACTCCCAACAGCCGGGGGAGGACAACCGGACGGCGCCCCGGTAATCGGTGGGCATCAGCGGATCGCGGGCGAAACTCTGGTGGACGTAATCGACACGGTTGCTGATGTTGAAGCCGAACACTTCCACCTGTGCGCCACGCCCCGCCCCATCCAGGATCCAGAGGATCTCCTGCTCCACGTCCGCCTTCAATGCGGTCCTACCCGGCTCCAGGTAGGCATATATGCCGGCGTCTTCTGGTTCGGCACGGGCCCAGGACCGATTGGCCACGTCCTGCCGGTCGAAGCCGGCCGCATGGAGGAGCGAAGGACGGCACCCATCGGCAGTAGGGCTGCTGGCCGGTCGCAGCATCAGCGTGACGAAGATCGCCAGCCCCGGCAGCAGCGCCAGCATCACGGCCAGGGTCAACCACGCAGGCCCAGGTTTCATCCGCCGTCACTTCCATGCACTAGTCTTACTATGTTGAATTGTATACCTGCGTCAGGCCCTCTTTCAAGGTCCGATGAAGCAGCCGCCCTCCGTGTAATCGGAGGGCGGCTGTGGGGTTAGTTTCCGCCAGTGGGCTGGCTGGAGGGGCTGCTCTTCACGGCAGCCTGCAGCGCGCTGCCGATCTGCTGCTTCAGGCCGAGAATCTGTTGGAGGTTGGCCTGCACTTGCTGTCGCAGTGCGGTGAGGCTGTCCATGGCGGTACTGACGCCGCCCTTGTCCATCTGCTTCAAAGCCGCCTTCAGGTTCGCCCAGACTTGCTGCAGTTGGCTCCGCAGGTCGTGGTTCTTGCTGGACAGATCCTTCTCCTGCTGCTGCAGGGGCTTCACCTGCTCCCGCACCGCCTTGACGGTCTGCTCTTTCGCCTTGATCTGCGCCTCCAACTGCTTCAGTTGATCCCGCTGGGGCTGCAGCTTGGCCATCTCTGCCTTGACCTGGCTCTGCAGGTCGGAGATCTGCACCCGCAGCGATGCGACCGTGGCCGCATCCTTGTTGGCCTGGGCCGTCTTCAACTGCTGAGCCAGCGCCTTGTGCTGCTCCTGGAGCGGCTTCAGTTGGGTATCTTCCGCCTGTTTCAGTTGATCCCGCAGCGCCTTGGCCTGGCTCGCCAGATCCCCGCCAGCCTGGGCAGCCAACTGCTTGGCCATCGCCTGATTAGCCTGCTGCTGGGCCTTGATCTGCTGCGCCAGCGTCGCCGCCGGCGTGGTGGCGGCCGTGTCAGGCGCCGTCTCTGCCAGGACAGGGGTAGCTAGAAGGGTGAGACCAAGGGCCGATACCACCAGAAAGGTGCCGATTCGCCGGGAAACCATCCTGTTCTCTCCTCCTCATGCCGGATAAATCGCTGGACCGTCATCGAACTCACAGGCGATCTTCAGCTTGCTTTCAGCTTACCGGGTAACCATGAACAACCTGCTGGCAAAAGCATGAAAGAAGTATGTACAGGATTTAGCCGTGTGGTTACAGAAAGCTGTATGGTATGGTGGAACGACGAAGCGTCGCTGCCTAGCGCCCCCATCGAAAGGAAGAGTGCCGTTCATGCTTCAGAAGCTGCAGCAGGTTGCGCAGGAAGGCGCCGTCAAGCTGGCGTTTGCCTACGTCAGCCATATTAAAAAAGAAGAGGACCGCAAGGTCCTGGACCACGCCGAAGCCTATGTATGGGAAGACCTGGCCCCGGAGATTCAGGGCGTGCTGGAGCGCCAACTCTACCAGGCCATCGAAGGCATTGTGGGCGAGGTAAACTTCCCCTCCTTCTATACCGGCGAAGTGCTCTCGGTGGAGAAAGTGGCCTCGGCCGAGTTTGACCGAACCAGAAACCGGCCCGCCGTCGAAGTGCTGGAGGCCATCCGAGACATGGCGGAGTTCGACGAGGAGACGCTGATCGACCTGGGCAACGCCATCTCCTACAAGGTGCTGGCCGCCAGTGCGATCAGAAACCATCTGGTGGCGCTGGTTCGCTTTCAGGTTGTGCCGCAGCTCGGCGCCCAGCCGGTGCAGTTTGTCTTCGGCACCACCGTGGACCTGGATGATCGGGAGGAGTCGCTCTTCGACGAGATGAGCGGCAAGTTCAAGACCCAGGTGCTGAACAACGTGGTGAAGAAGGGGAACATCACCAAGGGCGTGCTCTTCCCCTGCCTGGACGACGAGGGCCGCGAGTCCGGCGACCTGATGGTTTATGCCGCCAGCGGCGGTGCCCCCTGGTTCAAGGCGCTGGAGGCCACGCTGAAACTGAGCCCGCGCCGGGAAGGGCAGGCGCTGGTGCGCATGATCACCGCCGAGACCGCCGACGGCGAAGTGCCCCACGACCTGTTCAAGCAGATGGGCGATGTGCTGCTGGATCAGGCGGCGGAAGGGATGCATGCCGAATCGGTGGCCGATAGTCTGGAGTCGGCGTTGGGCCACGGCATCGACCGGGGCCGGTTCCAGGCCGCCTGGGAGACGACCTTCGGTGACCTGGGCTATCGCCCGACGTACGACTCGCTCTTCGGCGGCACCTCCCTGGAGAAGCCGGCGAAGCTGAAGATGAAGGCTGGCGACATTCAGATCAGCCTGACCCCGGCCGACCTGGAGCACTTCCGGCAGATCACGGTGGGCAAGCAGACCTTCATCGCCTTCGCCGTGCCCGAGCAGGCCAAGGTGGTAATCGGCAAGGATCTGGACCTGAAGATCCGTCCGGTTACGATGGACGAACTGCGCCGCTGGATCGAAGGAAACGAATAAACAGCAGGCCCGCTGCTTGGGAACGCAGCGGGCCTTCCTTATTGATGAAGCCCGTCCGGCAGGTAGGATGGCGGCATCTTGAGCCAGCCCCGCTGGGCCATCGTCTGCTTCAAGACGAAGCTCTCTTTCAGGAGTTCATGGAAAAAAGCCAGCAGCATGCGGGCCACATCGGCCCGCACGGATTGGGTCAAGGCCGCGGACAGGACGTTGAGTCCGGCGAGCATCTTGGTCACGAGGATGTTCGCAATCTCAAAGTCGGTCAACTTCGCCCCCGGCGGCACCAACTCGTGGTCGGCCTTGGGCTTGTCCGCCGTTGTGGCCGGCGCAGGAATGCCCGACTCCCGCATGAACTCGTGCAGACGCCGTGACTGGGGCTCCTCCACATCGGCGACGAAGTGCTCCATCAAGCGCTTCAAGTCAGTATCAGCGGTGTGGTTCAACATGAAGAGACATGCGACACGCCCGTCATCCAGATCCGCTGCATAGGTCCACAGCGACATCACCTCGCCCACATGCAGGGGTGGCTCATCCGCCGTAGCTGCTGCGATAATGGACTCCAAAAGGTTCATCCCGCTGCGATCCCCCTACTCGG
>JBLNEM010000400.1:0-9777 GCA_050262655.1 Mycobacterium leprae
GCAGCGCAGACCAGAAGCCGATTCTTGCCACATCCCTGTTCATCGTCGACAGACTCCCCTCTGTTGTCCAACACTTGCCGCTATTATACAACATAAACGGAACCTTCGCCCCCCCTCCACCGTCTGTATCACCTGGAGGTGCCTACACATGAACATCTTCGAGGGGAAGAAGGTCCGCCTGCGGGGCATGGAGCCCACCGACTGGCAGGAGTTCTATAAGTGGAACCAGGACACCGAGATGGCCCGGTACAGCTACGAGATTCCCTTCCCACAGTCGCAGGATGCGGTTCGCAAACACACGGCCGCCACGGCGGAGACTCGCATCGCCGTGAACGACGAGTTCCGCTTCGTGATCGAAACCCTGGGCGGCGAGTTCGCCGGCCAGATCAACACCCACTCCTGCGACCGGAAGAACGGCACCTTCCAGTACGGCGTGGCGATCGTGCCCCGGTTCCAGCGCCAGGGCTTCGCCGCCGAGGCGGTGCGGCTGGTGCTGAACTACTTCTTCGGCGAGCTGCGCTACCAGAAGGTATCGGCCCGGGTCTACAGCTTCAACGGCCCCTCCATTCGCCTGCACGAGTCGCTGGGCTTCAAACTGGAAGGCCGGTTGCGCCGCATGATCTACACCGGCGGCGAGTATTACGACGAACTGGTCTACGGCCTCACCGCCGAGGAATTCGCTGATCGCCAGTAAAATCCGAATAAACAGCCGACCGAACCTCAAATCGAGGCTCGGCCGGTGTATAATGGAAGTGGAGCCTCGCGGCCAGTGTCTCCGAAGGGGGTGCTAGTCAATGAAAATCACCATCGAACTAACGTTACCCGCGTTAATCTCGGTCGTGCTGATCCTCTTGACGTTCGCACTCGCCGCTACTCGGTAACGGCTGCTGACCCAAGCTACATGTTCAGCGGCCGCCCTCTCAGAAATGGGACGGCGACTGCAGGCTCCCAGGCGTACGGGAAACCCGGCGCCTGTTCTAGTCTCCCCCGAAAATCCAGGGTTTCAAACCAGCTCAGCGAAAACGCCCCCCTCAGCCGAGGGGGGCGTTCTGCTATGTGTGGCCTTACTTCTTCTTGCTGAAGTGGCTGAGCCAGCCGGAGACGGTGAGCCAGACCGAGTCCCAGAGCCGCTTGAAGATGCCGCCCTGCTTGACGTCGTTGGCCGCCACCAGGTTGTACTTGGCGATCTGTTTGCCGTTGGCGGCGTAGATCAGTTCGCCCAGGACCTGGCCCTTCTTCACCGGAGCCATCACTGTGCTCTCCTGGTGGAAGGTGGTGGTGATCTGCGACTGGAGGCTGTTCTCGACCGTGAGGGCCACGGTGCCGTCCGGCACCAGGTTGACCTGGTTCTCGGCGCCCTTGTAGACCCGAACCGGCTTGGTGGCGGGAACGGCGGGCTTCACGAAGGCGAAGTTCTGGAAGCCCCAGGTCATCAGGGCGGCGCCCTGCTTGGCCCGGAGGGCCTTGCCCTCTTCCTGGGTGTTGCCGGGGACGCCCAGGATCACGCCCACCAGGCGCTGGCTGTCACGGTAAGCGGTAACGGCGAAGTTGAAGCCGGACTGCTCGATGAAACCCGTCTTCAGGCCGTCCACCACGACGCCGGCGACGCCGGGGAGGTTGCCGAGGATCAGGTTCAGGTTGTACTGCGTAATGGGCGGGCTGTCCTGGACGGTGTGGCCCGGCGCCAAGTTCTGCGCCTGCGGGTAGGTGAAGCTGGGCACCGAGTGTAGCTGAACCATCGCCTGCGGATGCAGGATGATGTACTGCCGGGCCAGTTCCACATACTCACGGGCAGTGGTGACGTTGGCGGGGTCAACGCCGGCGGGGTCGACGAAGTGGGTGTTCTTCAGACCCAGCTTCTGGGCCTCGGCATTCATCATGGCGACGAAGGCCGGCACCGAGCCACCCACCTTGTCAGCCAGGGCGATCGCCGCATCGTTGCCGGAGTCGACGGCCAGACCGGTCATCAGTTCCTTCACGGTGACACTCTGACCGGGCTCCAGGAACATCAGCGACTGGCCGGGCATGTTCTTGGCCCACGCATCCGAGCCGATATTCACCTTGTCGGTCTCGTGAATGGTACCGGCGGCCAGGGCGTTCCAGGCCAGGTGCAGGGTCATCAGCTTGGTCAGCGAGGCCGGCGGAATGGGCTGGTCCGCATTCTGCTCAAAGAGAATGTTGCCCGTGTTCACATCCATCAGGACGGCCGCCTTGGCCTGGATCTGCAGGGGCGGCGCCGCCGCCAGAGCCGGACTCATGAAGAAGCCCATCATGGAAGCAACTACAATGGCTACCAGGGCGATAGCCCCGGCGCGCCGCTTTAGCAATAGTGCACGAAGCACGCGATCTCCCTCCTACGTGTATAACGGTGTCTGGATTGGGAGCCGGGGCAGACATATGCAGTTGATTACCAACGAGCACGTGACTGTATCTATTCTAAGGGGCATCAGCCAATGGGAGCGAGGGCGACTTAGTGGGAATGATGGGTGCGCTCGCCTTCACTGGCTGCCTGACCCTCTTCGGCCGTAAAACGCAGACCGTCGGCGCTCCCTTCAGCCAAGGCACGCAGCACTCCGGGGCCTGCGGTGGCGACGGCAGCCTGTGCCAGTTCGTGGCCGAGGCCAATTTCCACCAACCGCTTCCGCAGTTCGGCTTCGGCCCGGGTCATCACGTCGGCGACGGCCTTCATGGCCTCGTTCACTGTGGCCTCCCGCTCATGGATGGTGTGGCCCAGCCCCTCCAGGAGGGCGTGCAGCAGCTCTTCATCGTCGGGCTGCACATGGTCCAACACCACCACGCCGGGACTGCCCATGCTCATCTCCCGGGGATGGCCGATCACCTTGGCGGCGGCAAACCGCAGCTGGGGGAACTCGCTGGCCAGGTCAATGGTGGTCACGTCCCGGCACATGTTCACCACCAGCGCCGCATCGGACAGATGCGGGGCGATCTCCTGCACCGCCGGGCGCACAGCCTGTCCAGCCAGCGCCAGGAAGACGGCACGGCACCCACGGACCGCACTCATGCTGTCGGCGGCGACGCCGCCCACCTCATCGGCCAGCAGTTGGGCCTGCGCCTTGTCCGCGCTGATGATCACTTTGCGGGTAGAACCAGGCATACGGGACGCCAACAGCGAGCCCAGATGCCCGGCGCCGATAATGGCAACCTTCCACTTCCCCGAGTAATTGTCGGCCACGCCGTAACCTCCTTGTGAACCAGCAGCCATGGCCGCTGGCTGAACTACACCAAAAGTGTACCCAGGTGAGGCTACGGACAACCGAACGGCAAGGGCCGGTTGACAAGCCCGGTTACTCGCCCAAATAGATCGCCTGGTGGCGCCAGGTTTCGCCCAGCGTCGTCTCGGCCAGCAGCCGCAGCACCAGGTCGGGACCGAACTTGGCCACGTACGGCAGAATGGAGATGCTCCGCTCCTGCAGTCCGCCGTCCGGCAGCAGATTCGCCTTCAGCCGGTCAAACTGGCGCAGGCCGACTTCGCAGTTCTTTCGATGCTGCTGCCGTGCCTTCTCTTCCAGCTTGTTGATCTGAACGGCGATCTGCTTGCGGTTTTCGTCCGCCACAAACTTCAGGCTCGGATCGAGCTGGACCAGCGCATCCACCAGCGGCTCGTACTTGGCGGCGAAGTCGTCCCGGAAGCCCTCGAACAGGGTGGCAATGCCCAGCCGGTCCTCCCGCTGGAGCAGCTCCTGCCGCTTCTCGTCCAGCCGGAAGAAGACATCTTCAAGGGCCAGGTCCTGCTTTTGGAGGTTGCGGGCCAGGGCCGGCTCCACCAGGGTGAACGACTCACGGGGATAAACGATCGGCATCTGCTGGCCGAGGCTCTGGTAGACCTGCCGGTAGAGCCCGAAGTAGCTGATCTCGCCGGGGCCGCCCACATAGGCCAGGTCGGGGAAGAGCACGCCCTGCACCACCGGCCGCAGCACCACATTGGTGCTGAACCGCTCGGGATGGGTCAGCGCCATGTCGGTCAGTTCTTCCCGGCTCCAGCCGACCTCCTCCTGGTCACGCACCCAGTACTGGGTGCCGGCGGCCATCAGCGGCATCCGGTCGCCGTTCACGTAGGTGAACAGGTTCAGGTTGCCCGGCGCCCGCTCCACCGTAGGGGTGTAGCCGAGGCTCTGCCACAGCTGGTGGCCCGAGGCCAGCGCCTGGTCGACCGCCTCATGGTTCGCAATCACCCGGGCGAAGAAGCCGGCTTCCAACTGCCGCAGGGCCGGGTCGGCGCTGTTGCAGATGATCAGGCCGGTGCCGTCAAACAGCCAGGTCATGAGCCGGCCGAACCAGTCGGCCAGGGTCGGCTTCCCGCCGGTCAGCGCCGGGCTCAAGGCCGGCGGCGCCACGCTGGCCGCCTGAATCCGCTCCGCCACCGCCGCGGTGAACTCGGTCTGCGGCAGCAGGCTCAGAAACTCGGGCATCAGCTCGGCCAGCGACGCCGGAATGGGGGCCAGCCCAACCGAACGGCGCTCACCTTCAAAGGTTTCCTTCAGGGCGACCGCAGCGGCGGCATCCCCCTGGGGCACCATCACCGAGGCCACCTCACGCCAGTCGTGATCCTCACCGGCGATCCAGAAGACCGGCACCACCTTCAGGCCCAGCCGCTGGGACTGCTGCTGCGCCAGGTGAATCGCCGTCATCGCCTTGTAAATGCTGTAGGCCGGACCGCCGAAGACGCCGGCCTGCTGGCCTGTGACCACCGCAAGGCTCCCTTCGGCGCCCAGCGCTTCCACATTGGCCAGGGTGCTGCTGCCGGCCCCGAGGGCCGTGTTGTAGCGGAGCAGCGCCGCGGCCAGTCCCTTGCGGTCGCCGCGGTAGCCGCCACCATTCAAATAGGCGGCCCGCTGCTGGAACGATTCCTGCTGGGTCCAATCAAACTCGTAGGCCGCTGACACCTTCCCGAAGTCAAAAAGGAAGGCCTCAACGGCAGGGCTGGGGTTCAGCCTGACGCCGGAGACCGTTTCAATGCGCATTACGGTTTCACCACAATCTTTCCGGGATGCTCGGAGACCACATCGCCGATGATCGCCGCCGCCAGGGTGCCGCACTCAGCCAGCGCCCGGGCCAGGTCTGCCGCCTTGTCGGCCGCCACGGCGATCAGGAGACCGCCGGAGGTAACCGCATCGCAGAGAATCTGAGCCACCAGCGGGGGGACCTCGGGATCGAACCGGACATGATCGTGCCCGGTCAGGAACTTGTAGTTGTTCTTGGAGCCGCCGGGGATCGCCCCCTGTTCGGCATAAGCCAGGGTGCCTTCCAGCACCGGCACGGCGCTAGCGTGGAACACCATGCCCACCTGACCCTCCCGGGCCATTTCCGAAGCATGGCCCAGCAGGCCGAAGCCGGTAATGTCGGTCAGCCCCTTCACCGCAAACGGTTCCAGGCAATCGACCACGTTATTCAGGGTGGCCATCACCCGGGTCGCCATTTCGGCATGCGCCGGGCTGCAGAGGCCCCGCTTGATCGCCGTGGTCACAATGCCCACGCCGATCGGCTTGGTCAGAATCAGCTTGTCGCCGGGACGGGCGCCGGCCTTGGTCATCAACCGGTCGGGATGCACCACGCCGGTCACGGCCAGGCCGAACTTGGGCTCCGGATCATCAATGGAATGCCCGCCGAGAATCACCGCACCGGCCTCACGCACCTTGTCGGCGCCGCCCCGCAGAATCTCGGCCAGGATCTTCTTGTCCAGCTTGGTGACCGGGAAGCCTACCATGTTCAGCGCCGTCACCGGACGCCCGCCCATGGCGTAGACGTCCGACAGGGCGTTCGCCGCCGCAATGGCGCCGAACCAGTAGGGATCATCCACGATCGGCGTAAAGAAATCGACGGTCTGCACCATGGCAACCGTATCGCTGATCTTGTAGACACCGGCATCATCCGGCGAATCGAGGCCCACCAGCACGTTCGCATTGGGAAGGCTCTTGGGCAGGTACTGCAGCACTTCTAATAGGTCCTCCGGACCTATCTTGCAGCCTCAGCCAGCCTTGGAAGAGGTCTGGGTCAGCCGAATTTCTTCCATGATCGTCACCTCCCGGATCGGGTACGTCAGGCGAGTGCCTGGCTGATGGCCTGGGCCACGAACTCGATCTCCTCTGGCCACAGGGTGCGGGGATCAATCAGGATCTGACCGCCGAAAATCCGGACCATGACCGGCCTCTCCTGCTCACGCAGATGCCGCTCCACCACGTGGGGTGCGGCCACCGTAATAGCTACCAGACGGGTCGGCAAATTCACCCCGGGCAGCGAGCCGCCGCCGGCCTGGCTGAAACCGTCCACCACTTCCACCGCGGCCTCTCGGCCCGCAAGCAGCTCGCTCAACCGCACGGCCAGCTGACCGGCCATGGGGCCGATCTCGGCCGGGGTCAGGCTGAGCATCCGCAGGGTGGGAATCTGGTTGATCGCTTTCGCCGGCTCCAGGTACAGCTTCAGCGTCGCCTCGATGCCGGCCAGGGTCAATTTGTCCACACGCAGGGCCCGGGTCAGCGGGTGTTTTTTGCAGGCAGTCACCAGTTCCTTCTTGCCGACAATAAAGCCGCCCTGGGGCGCGCCCAGAAGCTTATCGCCGGAGAAGGTGACCAGGTCGGCGCCGGCCTTGATCAGTTCGGGCATGGTGGCTTCGTGCCGGATGCCGAACTGGTTCAGGTCGACCATCACCCCGGAGCCCCAGTCTACCAGGCAAGGCAGACCGTGCTGATGGGCGATCTCGGCCATGGTGGCCGTATCGACCGTCTCGGTGAAACCGATGATCTGGAAGTTGGAGCAGTGCACCTTCAGCAGGGCTGCCGTATCGGGCCCGATGGCCCGCTCGTAGTCTGCCGGATGCGTCTTGTTGGTGGTACCCACCTCGACGAGGCGGGCGCCGCCCTGCTCCATCACTTCCGGCACCCGGAAACTGCCGCCGATTTCCACCAGCTCACCACGGGAAACGATGACCTCACGCCCCTTGGCGAGGGCGGAGAGCATGAGCAAAACGGCTCCGGCGTTGTTGTTCACCACCAGGGCCGCCTCAGCGCCGGTTAACCGGCAAAGCAGCTGCTCCACATGATCATAGCGGGAGCCGCGCTCACCGGTAGCCAGGTCCAACTCCAAATTGTTGTAACGGGACGCAATGGCATTCATTTGGGCAACCGCCACCTCGGCCAGCGGCGAACGACCCATGTTGGTATGCAGTACGACACCGGTGCCGTTGATGACGCGCCGAAGCCGGGGCTGCATATCAAGCCCCAGTCGGTCTGCCGCCAGCGCCGCAATGGCCGACGCCGATAGATCCAGGTCGGTTACGGCCGCTTCGTCCTGCGCCTGAAGCACTTGCTTGCGTAGCAGGCCGAGCACGTCGCCGATCGCCTGCACCACCAACTCGCGGGTGCGTTCCGCTGCCAGGGCTGCCACCGGAGGTGCAGCCAGGATCTCATTGACCGGCGGGATCGCACGCAACAGATTCTGCTGCCAGGGTTTCAATCCAGTTAGCCTCCGATTGCCCCGCCCGGAAAAATGGATCGGGCCGCCTTCACATAACGGTTTGATCCAATTGACCACCGGCGCGGTTTTGCAGATGAATGTCAGGGAACATTATACTATCCCCCGTGTATCCGGGCAAACCTGCGGAAGGCTTTCAGATGTAAACATTTCTGCTGCAGCCCGCCGCCGGAGCCCGGTCGTTCCCCTTCTCCATTATACCCTATATTTCAACATTTGCTTAACCCACTGGCAAAGCACCCCATATTCCGGTATACTGCTGGAGATCGATCCAACCCAATACCGTTGAGAGGGGATTAACCGCATGGCACGAGTTACCACGGATCTCCTGAACCAGAGGCCTGCACGCGCAGAAGGCTACCTTCCCACCGATGTGCCGCCGGCTGCAACGAATATCGTTTCCGGCTGGCAGGTGTTGATTGCAGTCTTCCCGGCCACCGTTCTGGTGGCGATTCTGACCCACTTCGATGTGGGCACCACGCTGCTGACCAGCGGTATCTCCACGATTATTGGCATTCTCCTGTCGAAGCGCCGGATTCCGTTCTACTACGGGTCCAGCTTCTCCTACATCGCCGCCGTCGGTGCGGTGGTCGCCAAGTATGGCGGCGGCACCCAGGGCGTCCGCATCGCCCAGGGCGGCATCGTCGGTTCCGGCATCCTGCAGATTGTAGTGGGCCTCGCCATCATGGCCCTGGGCAAGAAGTTCATCGACCGCATTCTGCCGCCGATCCTGACCGGTTCGGTCGCCATCGTGATCGGTATCAGCCTGGCCAAGACCGCGCTGGACATGGCCTTCAGCAATACCGCCGTGGCGGCGGTTACGCTGGCCGTGACCATTCTCGCTTCGGTCTACATGCGGCGGGTCCGCTTCTGGGGCCTCTTCCCGATTCTGACCGGTGCCGTGGTGGGCTGGCTCTTCGCCGCCGTCACGCATCAGATCGACTTCGGCGCCATCGCCGCTGCGCCGATCATCCACATGCCCCCCGTCTTCATGCCGCTGTTCGACTGGCACTCGGTGCTGGCCATCGCCCCCATGGCGCTGGCGACGATCCCCGAGACCACGGCGCACCTCTACCAGCTTTCGCTCTATGTCGATAAGGAAGCCGACCTGCAGGGGCGTGAGCATCAGGGCATCGCCGGCCTGCTGGGTCAGGCGGTCGCCTTCGTCGGCCTGTCGGATGTGATCAACGGCATCATGGGCGGCCCGGCCGGCACCAACTATGGTGAGGCGAACGCCACCATGGCCATTACCAAGAACTTCTCCTCCGCCGGCGTCATCGCCGCAGGCATCATCGCCGTGCTGCTGGGCTTCGTCGGCACCCTGGCCGCCATCGTGCAGACCCTGCCGGTCGCCGTGGTGGGCGGCCTCTCGGTCTACCTCTTCGGCGTCATCGGCAAGCAGGGCGTCGCCCTGATCGCCTCCGAGCGGGTCGATCTGACCGATACCCGCAACCTCGCGGTCGGTGCGCTGGTCCTGGTGATCGGCATCGGCGGCTCCTTCTACCCGGACCCGGCGCTCCTGGCCAAGGGCCAGCTGGCCTTCACCGGCAACCTGCCGATCCCGGCCCTGGGCAACCCGCCCGCCATCGCCACCGCCGCCGTCCTGGGCATTCTGCTCAACCTGCTCTTCACCTACGTCCGGCTGCCGGGCGACAAGCAGGAAGCGTAATCGCAGCGCTTGATCATAAGGAAGGCCCGCTCCCCCTTGGCTGGGGAGCGGGCCTTTTGTCGTCCAAACCCCGGAACCCACTGTTCTGTCCATTTCTTTCTCGCCCGCGGCACGGGCCGCGAAAGTTTTGGACAAAATGATGCGTTTGCGGGCCCGCACCGGTCTGACCGCCACTGAATTAGGGGAAATTGGTGCCTCGGCGACGCAAACGAGCCCCGGAACCTACTTTTCTGTCCAACTCTTTCTCGATGGTGGCCCGGGCCGCGAAAGTTTTGGACAGAATGATGCGTTTGCGGGCTCGCTCCCCTCGTTACGCCGGCGGAAAGGCCACGGCGGCGGCGAAGAGGTACTGGGCGGCGAAGTAGGGCAGCATCACTGCCACGTCTCGCCAGCGCCAGGTGCGCACGAAGTAGCAGTAGGCCAGAATCCCGTCCGAAAGGTAGAAGAGCACCGCCGCACTGGCCACGAGCCCCGGCCGGAATGGCAGCGGACCGGGCGCCACCAGTCTTCCCAGCGCCAGCCAGAGCATCAGGGTAATCACACAGGCGTACAGGAGCACCCCGCCCAGAAGCCGCCCGTGCCCGCTCTCCTGAATGGCGGGCGCCATCTCCAGGCAGTAC
>JBLNEM010000401.1:0-4441 GCA_050262655.1 Mycobacterium leprae
CGTTAGGCCCCCCAAGGAGACCCGAAGGGGCTCCGCAGGAAAAGGGGCAGTGGCAGCACAGGCCCGACGGCGTAGGGTACTCCCACGTAGTGCCCCGCACAGGCCCGACGGCGTAGGGTACTCCCACGTAGTGACCCCGGGGAGGTGATGGCGTGGCGGACAAGAATGGTCGGGTGACGCCGGAAGAGGCGCTGCAGCGCTGCCTCACCGAATCCCGGGGGCACCACCGGATCTACCTGGGGTATGCGGCCGGCGTGGGCAAGACCTACAACATGCTGCGGGAAGGCAACCGCATGAAGCAGCAGGGCACTGATGTAGTGATCGGTGTCCTGGAGCATCACGGCCGCAAGGAGACCCTGGCCCAGGTGGGTGCGCTGGAGATCATCCCCCGGAGCCGCACCGCCTACAAAGGCGTCTTCCTGGAGGAGATGGACCTGGACGCGCTCCTGGCCCGGAAACCGGAATGGGTGTTGGTGGATGAGCTGGCCCATTCCAACGTGCCGGGCTCCCGAAACCAGAAGCGGTACCAGGACATCGAGGAACTGCTCTGCGCCGGCATCAACGTGATGTCCACGGTGAACATTCAGCACCTGGAAAGCCTGAACGACACGGTCAACCGGATCACCAAGGTACAGGTGCGGGAGACCTTTCCGGACCGGATCCTGAATGGGGCCGACGAGATCATCGCCGTCGACCTGACCCCCGAACTGCTCCAGGAACGGCTGCGGCAGGGCAAGATCTACGAGTTGGGGCGTGCCTCCCAGGCGTTGAAGAACTTCTTCCGCAAGGGCAACCTGCTGGCCCTGCGGGAACTGGCCCTCCGCAAGACCGCGGAGGAGACCGACGACCGGTTGGACGTCTACAAGAAGGAGAAGCAGATCGAGGAGACCTGGCCCACGGTGGAGCGGGTGATGGTCGCCATCACCCCGCTGCCCGGCGCCCGGGCCCTGATTCGGCGGGGCTTCCGCATTGCCGATCGCCTGCGGGGGGAACTGCATGTGGTCCACTTCCACACACCCGACCGCACCCACAGCGGCGAGGACATGCGGGCCCTGAAGGCCCACTTCGCCATCGCCGAAGAGTTGGGCGCCGATATCCATGAGATCGAGACCGACGATGTGGTGGAAGGCTTGGTCCGCTTCGCCGAAGAGCATGAGATCACCCAGGCGGTGCTGGGCGCCGGTCGACCCTCCCGCTGGGAGGAGGTCCGCCGGGGCACGCTGGTCGACCGAATCATGCGCCGCACCGACAAGCTGGACCTCCTGATCATCGCCGAGCAGCGGAAGGAATGAAAAAGCGGCTGGAGCCCCATTCCGGGTTCCAGCCGCTCTCGCTATGCGTAGGACTAGCGGGCGGGTACTTGGACCTTCCCGCCGATATTGCTGGTGTTGATCTGCCCGCTCCCCTTCTCCTTCACCGTCAGATCGCCCTTGACGTCGCGCACCTCAAGGGTGCCGGAGGAATGGCGGGCCACCTCCACGCTGCCGCCGACGGTGGCGATGGTCAGGCTGCCGGAGCTCTTCTCCCCGACGGCCACGCTCCCCTTTACGTCACTGATGTACGCTTCGCCGGAGCCGAGGCTGGGCACCGCCACCCCCTGACCGACGCCAGTGATCGTCAGCGATCCCGACGGCTTCTGCGCCAGCTTCACCTCACCGCCGATCTGCCGCACCGTCAGCGTACCCGAGCCCATCGTCCCCAGAGTAAGGTTCTGGTCCACCTGCTCCACCAGGGTCTCCCCGGACGCCTTGTCCGTGATATTCAGGTTCCCCCCGATGTCCCGCACCGTGAGGGTGCCCGAGCCCGATGCGATGACGCCGTTCCCCAGCACATGGCTGACTGTGAGCGACCCCGACGTGTTCTTCAGGTTGACGTCGCCGCTCACCGCCGAAACGTCTGTTTCGCCCGATCCCTTGCTCAGGAAGAGTGACTGGATCTGGCGGATCGTGGCCGTGCCGCTGGGGTCGGTCACCTGCAGTTGGATGTTGTCTGGCACCTCCAGCGTCAGATCCAGCTTCTGGCTGCCCAGGACGACCCCCTGTATCTCCACGTTGACCTCGACGGCATCGCCTACCGTCTGGGTCTTCAACTGAATTCGGTTGAGCCCCTCCGACGTTTGCGCACAGGCGGTGCCGGTCGCCCGCACGGCGGTGAGACCCGGCCTGCCCAGGATCTGCAGGCTGCCGGCGGCGGCGCTCACCCGGATCTTCGTAGCCTTACCGATCTCGACATTGGCCGACCGCGGGGCCGAGAAGGCGCACTCCGAGGTGAACCCGAGATTCGGCGTACAGCCTGACAAAAGCAGCATGCCGGTAAGGCTGAGCCCGGCTAGAAAGAGCATAAGGCGTTTCATGCGCATGATCACCTCTCAAACGGGTTCGACGTGAGTGGGCAGCAAAACCCTTCAACCGAACTAGAACTGGATGAGCGGCCAGTAGAGCCAGATCAGCAGTATGTACGAAGCGGTGTTGAACGCCAGCGAGCTGAGTCCCGCCCGCACGACCGAGACTTCACGCCTGTAGTACAGGACCCCTGCCTCCAGAATGCTGGAGAGCAGCCAGGCGCCGAGCCAAAACCAGATGCTCTCCAGGTAGAACTCCCGCCAGAAGAAGAAGCAACCCACCACTGTGGTAAGCAGATTGGCAAGCAGAATGTCGATGAAGGCGGCATAGAGCGAGCCCCATCCCAGCGCCCGCAGAATGGCCGTCTCCAACACCAGGGCCAGTAGGAACGGAAAGAACGCGCCAGCCATCACCACGAAGAAGATGGGGCCGAAGGCCACATCGGCCAGGGTGAACAGGGGCATGTGGGAGCACCTCCCGATCGTTGCACATGCCCATTAGACGCCCGAAATTGTCGATCGGTTCCACCGCGAATCATGGGGGTGCGCCTTGCGGACGCTATCTGGGCACAGACCACACGCAAGGAGAGCGGAGCATGAAGCTTGGAACCTGCATGGCGACGGTGCTGTTATGTGCCGCCTGCCTCTCCCGGCCGGCCTGGGGTGCTCCCCCTGACGGCGCCCTCACCAACTTAACAATCACCCCGCGCTCCCAGCCGAACGTAGGGATAGCGGCTGTCCTGCTCTGGACCGACCGGCGCGGCGGGGCTCACCCGCTGGGATTCGCCCAAGCGGAAGTGCGCTCCACCCACGGCCAGGTGCTTGCTGCGGCCCTCGCCGACAAGCAGGGGCGCTTGTCGACAGAGATCCCCGCACCGGGCGGGGAGGGCATCTTCCTCCGGGTTTACGCCGCGGGTCCCGGACTCTTCGTCACCCCACCCGACGGCCCGCCCTATCACGTCGATTCCGCTGCCTACCACCCGCGCCCCGGCAACACACTCAACCTGGTGATCACCGTGGGGCACGATCCGGCAGGCAGACCGACCCAGAGCGATGCTCACACCGCCTTCTCCGTCTTCCAGGGCGTACAGTTCGCCGCCCGGTACGTCGCTGAGACGGCCCGTCCCCTGCCGGATCTGGCCGTCCGTTTCCCGGATCGGTCCCGGGGATCCACCGCCTATCAGCGGGGTGAACTCCACATCCTCAGGCAAGACCGGTGGGACTGGGACATCCTGCAGCACGAGTACGGTCACTATGCACAGCACCAGCTGGGAATCACGGCAACCCCCGGCGGGCCCCATCACTGGTGGAACGTCAGCGAACGTTATGGAAAGCCCAAGGGCATTCCGCTGGCCTGGAGCGAAGGCTGGTCCACCTACTTCCCGATCCAACTGCAGGCAGACTACAATCTGGCGGCCTGGCAGATCCCCGGGGTCGGCGACACGCTCTATCAGGACACCGAGGACCAGGAACTGTCGGTGGATCTGGGCTCAGCCGCCCCGCCGTACCAGGGCGAGGACAGCGAGTTCGCTATCGCCCGCATCTTGTGGGCGCTCTCCAGCCGCAGGCTGGTCGGCGACGACCGGCACCTCCTGAACCTGTTCACCCGAGCGCATGTCACCTCCCTGTCCGAGGCCTACAAGGCGATGATGGAGGGCCAGCCTCCGTCCCAGGTCGCCCAGGCCGGCTGTGTCTTCACCGCCAACGGCGTCGCACCGCGGCTGACCACACCGGCCGCCGGAAGCCGGGCCAGCATGACGACCCCGCCACGGTTCACCTGGGAACCCAACGGCGGCGGTCCAACCCGGCGGAACAACCACTTCTGGGTATCGTTCTACGATCGGGCGTTCCGCCTGATGGGCACCTCGCAGCCCCTCTCCCGACCGGCCTTCACCCTCTCCCCGGCGCAATGGGCAGAGATCGTGGGGCACGCCGGTGGCACCGTCCATGTGGTCGTTCATGGATTACAGACGGACGAGCCGGTCACCGGGCCGTATGCCGGGTGCGACGCCGTGCTCTACCCCCCCGCCCCCTGAACGGCCGGGTGGTGAGTACCCCTCACCACCCGACCTTCTTTCGCCCTACGCAGGAATCGTCAGA
>JBLNEM010000402.1:0-5737 GCA_050262655.1 Mycobacterium leprae
ATTTTACCCGGCGGCCAGCCCCAGCGCACTGACCGAGATGAAGATCAGCGGGCCAACCATACCCAGAATGCCGTTCAGACGGATCATCTGTCGCACGTCCTGCATGCGCAGCAAGAGCATCACGGCGCAGACCTCTACCGTGGCGGACAGGCCACGCATCAGGCGAATGCCCCAGAGCATCTTCTCATCCAACCGTAACATCCTCCTGTGAGCAGGGGCCTCAAAGCTGACGGAGCAGGGCCAACAGGACGGCGGTGAAGCCGGCAGCCGCCAGCGGGCCAACCGGAATCCCCTTGAACAAGAGCACGCCGAGAATGGTACCGACGACCATGCCGACGATCACTTCCGGTTTGACCTGGAGCAGCCCCACCCCGTAGGCCGAGAGTACGGCGGCGATCATACCGCCGGCAATGGCGGCGAGACCGGTGTACGACGTGAAACTGTGGCGGATCTCCCGCCAGCCCACCTCGCCTCGGGCGAACGGGACCAGCACCGAGATCAGCAGTAGAATGAGCCCGGCTTCCAGACCACGCTTCTCCATTACCGTGTAAAAACGGTCAAGGCGTAGTGCGCTCATAATCAGCACCACGCCGGCCGAGGCGACGATCAACGCGTTGCGTGCGACCACGCCCAGGGCAACCAGGGTCAGCAAAATCAGGCGTTGGTCGGCCATAGGCTTATCCCCCCCGCCTCTACAGTATCGGACTGGCCGCGAAAAAATGCCTTGGCTGGCGTGTTTGTGGCTCCTCCAGCAGGGAAGGCTACAAACGGCACTCTGACGCGACACGGGGGGATAGCAGGTGGCCGGGGCATCGACACAGGGGCCCAACAAATGGCTGCAGCTGGCAGCTTTGAGTACCGTGCCGCTGATCATGGTGCTGGGCAACTCCATGCTGATCCCTGTCCTGCCCGACATGGGGAAGGAGATGGGGCTGTCCAAGTCGGTAACGGGACTCGCGGTCACGGCCTTCTCGCTCTCGGCCGGCGTAGGCATTGCTCTGGCCGGGTTTCTGGCGGACCGCATCGGCCGGAAGGCTGTCATTGTACCCAGTCTCCTGATCTATGGCTTCGGTGGCCTCGTCTCCGGGTTCGGTGGCTTATGGTGGGGCGGCGACAGCTTCTGGGTGGTCATGGCCGGGCGGGTGATCCAGGGACTTGGGGCTGCCGGGACCGCACCGGTGGCCATGGCCTTCGTGGGCGACCTGTTCAAGGGCGGTCAGCGGGTCACCGGCCTGGGCATCCTGGAGGCCAGTAACGGGCTGGGAAAAGTGGTCTCGCCCATTCTGGGCGCATTGGTGGGCGCCCTGTTTACCTGGTGGGCGGTCTTCTTTGCCTATGCGGCCTTGTCGGTGCCATTCGCTTTGGCGGTGGCCTTCTTCACCAAGGAGCCGCAGCGGCAGAAGACCGGCAGTGCCGGGCAGTATTTCGGTGCTGTGGCCCAGGTCTTCAAGCAGAAGGGCGGGCCACTGGTGGCCTGCTTCTGGGCAGGTACAGTGGCGCTCTTTATCCTGTTCGGCGTGCTTTTCTTTCTGTCCGAGCACCTGGAGAACGTGTATGGGATCGATGGGGTGCCAAAGGGGATTCTGATCGCCTGGCCGGTGCTGGCCATGTCGGTTACCTCATTCAGTTCGGGGCTGTTTCTCCAGTCCCACCAGCAGTTGCTGAAGCCGGCAGTCGTCTCGGGGCTCATCGTCGAGATCGTCGGCATGGTGTTGGTGGCGTTCGTACCGCAGTATTGGGCTTTCTTTACCGGCATCATCATCGGCGGCGTCGGCACAGGGCTTCAGTTGCCCGGACTGAACAACCTGATCACATCGGCGGCGGGAACCGAGCAGCGGGCCGCCGTCACCGCCCTGTACGGTGCGGTGCGTTTTATCGGGGTAGCGTTCGGGCCACCCATCTACGGCTTAATCATGAAGTATGGCGATGCGCCGCCCTTCTGGTTCTCGGCTGGCGTCCTGGCTCTCACGCTGGCGGTGGCCCTCTTCTTCATCAAGCCGAACGTGTTAGCCGGCCAGGGTGGGGGTGGTGGGCAGAAGCAGCAGGGCAAGAAACTGCCCACCTGGCAGGTGCCGGAGAACCTTCCGCAGGGAACTCGTTCGAAACGCTATCGCCCATCATGAATGGGTCTGACCTGGCCGCAGCCCGCTTGATAAATTGGTTGCCCACAGGGATTCGCTACTCCCTGCTCGAAATCATGAGAAAGATGCGATCGAGCGGGGTGGAACGAGTGGGTCAGCTCGATGTGGCGTACGTAGCAGACTTGTGGGAAGAGAACCAGGAATACTTGAAGCAACGGCTTGGTTACAGTGACTCAACCCTGTACAACGCACACTGGGTCCTGATGCCGGACGTGCCGCAGGCCAAGTTTAACCACGCCAGCCTCATTCGGGTCTCCGACGCCGACGTGGAAGGCATGCTGGCTTCTTGTCACGCCTACTTCAAGGCGGAGGGGCTGTCGATTTATGGTTTCCTGGTAACGCCGGCGACACAGCCCGCCAGTTTCGGCCAACGGCTGAGCCGCATGGGGTTCTACTGGGAGACGAATCCGGTCATGCTCTGGAACGGTGTGCCATTCCGCCAGGATAACCCCCGAATCACGGTGCGGCTGGCAGACCGGAACGATTCACCTGTGTTGTTCGACCTGATTCAGCATGTCTTCTTCCCCGGCGCCACTCGGGAGACGCTGGTGATGGGGCGCCGGGCGATCAACATTTCGTACGACCTGGGCGCCTACAATTACATAGCTTACCTGGACGGTCTGCCGGTCGGGGCCGGCATGTTGTACGTCCGGGGGGAGATGGGTGGCATCTACAACATGTGCACCCTGCCCCACTCCCGTGGCCGCGGCGTGGCCACCGCAATCCTGGCCGCCATTCTGGCCGATGCGCCACGGCTGGGCTGCCGTTACGTGGGCCTTACGCCGACCGCCATGGGGCGGCCGCTCTACGAGCGGCTGGGGTTCCGGGAGATTTACCAGGAGATGTACTTTGCGCATAGCTGCTAGCGCCCTCAATCAGACGCCGGCTTCCACTGAGGAAGCCGGTGTTTTTGTATGTCCTGATAGTCCGGGTTGTGGACAGATGCTATAATGTGAATGTATAGGCAGTCAATTTACAATAGCTTAACATATCGACCTGAGGATTTCAGGAGGGAGCGTGGTACTGCCATGGCGAGTACTGGTCCGGAGAGTGGTGTCTCTCCTTTGGCGGAGATGGACCCGAAGAATCTGTTGGCAAGGCCGGATGGCTCTGATGGGGACTCGGGCCAACTCGGAGGCCTTTCCGGCGCATCCAAGGCTATTCCTGACGATCCCGACCTGCCTCCTGCCGACGAAGGCAAGCATAACGTCCCGGGGGAGATGGACCAGCTGGTCGATCTGATCACGGGTGAGCTTGACGTAGCCCAGATGGAGTTAGCGCAATCACTGGCGAAGGTGCTCGCACCATCTGAATCCGTGGACCAGGTGGCAGCCGGAGCATTTGTCGATAATCCCCCGCGCATGAACTGGGCGGATTATCTGGCTTACCTGGAGCAACTACTGGCTAACAAGGGGAAGTTGCGCACGGATCCACGCCCCTTCTACCGGCGGTGGTTCCGGCCCAGTGCAAGGGAGCGGGCTTTAGCCTGGCGAGCCCTCGCCACTCGCGCCGATTCCAGCCGCAAGATCGATGTAAACCTGCCCACCGATGAGATGGAGGCCTTGAGTCAGGAGTATGAACACCTGAAGGCCTGGCAGTCGGGGATGGTACTCAAAGTAAGCCTGTATCAGATCCTCTGGTTGGTGGTGGGAATCGGTGCGATGCTCACGGTGCCTCTGTGGAAACCCCGGCTTGGGTTCACACCCACGGAGGCAGCAGCAACGCTATCGGTAGGTGCTTTCTGGGGAATTATGGGCGCTTGTGGCGCCTCGCTGTGGGCGATGCTGTATTACTCCTTCCGGCGCCAACTGAGGGCCGATACGCAGAGCGGCCACCTGCTGAAGCCGGTTCTGGGCGCAATTCTTGGTACCGTCGTCGTTCTGGTGGCGCCAGAGACGTTCACCAGTGATGCGGCGGCTCCCGCCACTGTGGTGAAAACCGGTTGGTTGCTGGCTTTGCTGGCGGGCTTTTTCGAGCGGTCCTTTATCGACACGCTCCATGGGATCATGGATCGGCTGCTGAACAAGACGGCAGCCAATCTCCCGGCGAAGCAGCCGCAGGAGGGACCGAACAACAAGGGCACAAGCAACGCCGCCTGAAAGTCAAACGCCACCCTCTGCCGGGTGGCGTTTCTCCTGCCCCATTTCGGTACTGGATCTCCTGTCATCGGATTCCAGCCTTGTATAGTGAAACCAGACCATGCCACCTTGTGATCTTAGTCACAAAGTGGCATGGTCTTTCTGCGTTCTTGCTTAGTTAAGGTGTTTGCTATAAGGTGAAATTAGGATGTGAAGCATTTCACAATCAACGCATGGGAGGGGCGCCATCATGACCTGCACGAACTGCCCTGGAATCGCCACGGACGATCCACGCTTCCCCCAACTGGACGCAGTCATCGCCGAAGCATCCGGGACTCCCGGCTCCCTGATTGCCGTTCTGCACAAGGCCCAGCAGTTGTTCGGTTTTCTCCCGCCGGAGGTACAGGACCATATTGCCCAAGGCCTTAAGCTGCCACCCAGTGAGGTGTACGGGGTTGTCACGTTCTACAACCTCTTCAACACGGAACCGGTGGGCAAGTACCCCATCAGCGTCTGCATGGGTACCGCCTGTTATGTGCGCGGGGCGGACCGGATTCTGGCCGAACTCCAGTCGGAACTGGCGATTGAGCCGGGCCAGGTGTCCGCCGACGGTCTCTTCTCACTGGAGGTCTGCCGTTGTATTGGCGCCTGTGGCCTGGCGCCGGTAATTACCGTTGCCGGCGAGGTACACGGCAAGGTGACCGAAGCGGGTGTGCGGCGCCTGATTGCCGAGATTCGGCAGCAACAGGCCGGTGAGCCGGCCCGGGAGCCAGCAGCCGTGAGGAGTGAAGTGGCATGACGACAGCGGCGACTCTGATACGGCTGGAAAGTATGGCTGACTTGGAGGAACTGCGGGCACAAGGCGCTCCGGCACTGGCCCTGCGTCAGGCCGCAGCTCTCCCGCTGCCTGAGGCCGAGCAGGTGCAGATTTTGGTCTGCGGCGGCACAGGGTGCAAGGCCGGCAAGAGCGCTCAGACCAAGGCGGCCCTGGAGAGCTATATCGCCGAGCAGGGTCTCTCCGACCGGGTGAAGGTCGTCTCGGTGGGTTGCTTTGGTTTCTGTCGGATGGGTCCCGTGGTGGTCATTCACCCCGGGGGCACCTTCTACTGCGAGGTACGCCCCAAGGATGTGCCCGAGATTGTCCTGGACCATATCCTGGGCGGCCATCCGGTGCAGCGGCTCCTCTACGCCCCCAGTCCCAAGGAAAAGGCACGGGTGGTGGCCATGGCCGATAACCCGTTCTACAAGGGACAGAGCCGGGTGGCGCTCAAGAACTGCGGCCTGATCGACCCGGAGAATATCGATGAGTCGGTTGCCGCCGGCCGCTGGTTCGCCCTCGCCAAGGCACTGCTGGAGATGACGCCCGAGCAGGTACTGGACGAGGTGAAGCGCTCCGGCCTGCGGGGCCGTGGCGGCGGCGGCTTCCCGACCGGTCGTAAGTGGGAGCTGGCCCGGGCCAGCCAGGGGGATGTCAAGTTCGTCATCTGCAACGCGGATGAAGGCGACCCTGGCGCCTTC
>JBLNEM010000403.1:0-3107 GCA_050262655.1 Mycobacterium leprae
AGATGCTGCATGCTTACCCGGGGGGTCTCTGTCTGGCGGATCTGATCGGCCAGTTCCCGCAGCCGCCGGAAATGAGGCCGGGCGGTTTCGGGATCGCTCGATTCTGGTGCCATGGTCATAAGACCCTCGACCTGAATGTGGCCGGCCTGGCTGATGCGCTGCAAAAAAGCGGGCAATTCCTCGGGCGACACCCCGTGTTTGGTGGCCTCTCCCGAGACGTTGACCTGCACCAGAGCCCGGCAGAGGACCCCCTGCCGCTCGGCCTCTTTGGCCAGGGCTTGTGCCCGGGAATCCCGGTCGAGTGAATGAACCAGGTGGGCCATGCGGACCGCAGGCTTGACCTTGTTCGTCTGCAGTGAGCCAATGAGATGCCAGATGGCGCTCCCCCCGATGGCGGGATATTTATCCGCCATTTCCTGCACCTTGTTCTCGCCCAGATGGGTGAGACCGGTTGCAAGAACCGCCTGAATCTCTTCGACTGTACGCGTTTTGCTTACAGCCACAATGGTTACTGCGGACGGATCGCGGTCAGCTCGCATTGCGGCTGCGGCAACCCGTTGCCTGATTGATGCTACATTCGATAGGATGTTCGACACCAAAATCCAACTTCCCTTCCGATTTGCAGACAGAATTTCCATTGACGCAGGTTTCCAATGGCAGAACGTAGCCCCACGCAATGGGGGCTTCTTTAGGGCATCCGCAAGGGATAGGACCGACGGATCTTAGTGCCCGGCTTCAGGTCAGCTTCCATTGCCACTTCCTGCTCGTTGCCGCCCAGCACGACCACCGGCTCGAAATAATCCTGTTTGCCATCCGCCACCCAGACGCCCTGCAGCCCGTTCCGGACGTCGATCGCGCTCCGGGGGGCGATCAGCCCCTGGACCGACCGACCGATCAACGTGGCCTGCACCCGCCGGACCGCCACCAGATCGGCCGCCAGGTCGGGCACGGAGAGGTAGAGCATCTGCTCCTGATCCGACTGAACCTGGCGCAGCACGGTGGCCGTGACGGTGCGGCTGTCCGGACCGCCCAGGCGCACCCGCACCTTGCCGCCGGTCTCGAAGCCGATATAGCCGGAGAGGGGCACCACGGTCACCAGAGAGGCCTGCAGATTGTCCACCAGCTTGAAGAGCGGCGATTGGGCCGCCACCGTGCCTTCGGGCGCCTTCTGCCCCGGGGGCATGGTGAAGGCGCGGATCGAAGCGATCTCCCACTTGGCCGCATTGGCCGGCGTCAGGCTATCCTCCAGTCCATCGAACTGATAGGAGATCACCCCGGCGTTCTGGGCGATCACCTGGGCGCCGCCCAGCGAGACCACCGGGGTGTTGGCCCGCACCCGCTCCCCCTCCGCCACCAGCCGGGTCACAGGTCCGGCCGCGGTGGCGCGGTAGATCGTTTCGCCCCGTACCACCCAGGCGTCAATGGGCTGCATCTCATCCACGGTGCCGCTGCGCAGGGGCACCGTCTCCGCCACGGCCGGTCGCGCCGTCCACCAGACGGTCGCGACGAACCCCACCGCCGCCACGACTCCGGCGGTCAGCAGCACCTTCACGACTTTCCAGAGCCGACTGGGCCTCCTGCGCCTGAACGACCGGAGCTTGCTTCGCCTGTAGACTGGTGCCCGGTGGTACATGGCACTCGCCTCCGTTATTCCAGTAGACCTTGGCCGTTGGGCCTTCGGTGGCCTACGGCCTGCCTGAGTCGCTGGCCTGCGGCCTTGCCTGAGTCGCTGGCCTTCGTCGCTGGCCTTCGTCGTTGGCCTTCGTCGTTGGCCTGCGTCGTTGGCCTTCGTCGTTGGCCTTCGTCGTTGGCCTTCGTCGTTGGCCTGGGACGGTGGCCTGGGGCGCTGGCCTGTGTCGCTGGCCTGGTGCCTCTATTACGCTAGGGCCATCACTGCAGCGCCCCGCCCGGCCTTCCCGGCTTCCGCCCGGTGGGAGAAGAGCCGGTCCGGCAGGCAGGCGGTGCAGCTATCCGCCACGGTAATCCGGCCGACCCCTGCCTGCAGCAGGTCCTGCCGGTTCGCTTCCCAAAGATCGAGCAGGTACTTCCCCGGCCCGTGAGGCTTCAGCAGTTGCGCCGCCTTCGCCCCGTAGAACCCGCGGACGGGTTCGGCCACCTGCTCGCCCACCTCGTAGCAGCAAGGGCCGATGGAGGGCCCCACCGCCGCCACGATGTCCTGCGGCCGGCTGCCGTACTGCTGCGCCATGGCCGCCACGGTGCGCCCGGCGATGCCGGCCACGGTGCCCCGCCACCCGGCGTGGGCC
This sequence comes from Mycobacterium leprae, assembly GCA_050262655.1. Classification (GTDB taxonomy): domain Bacteria; phylum Bacillota; class Sulfobacillia; order Symbiobacteriales; family Symbiobacteriaceae; genus DASXVX01. The sequence goes on from JBLNEM010000403.1 coordinate 2,265, forward strand.
ACCCCGATGCACCGGCGGACCGGGTCATACAGGAAGACCGGCACACAGTCGGCCGCGGTCACGATCAGTGCCAGCCGGCGCTGATCGGTGATGAGCGCATCACAATCGGGCACGAGGGCTACCTCATCCGGCCCGGTGCGGCGCAGTTCCACCGTTGGCGGGGCGGGGTGGAGGGCAGCTTCGGGTAGAACCTCTGCTACGGCCCTACCCACGGCCTCGCCCACGGCTAGGGATGCGGGGTGGCCCGGGCCCACGCCTTCGCCTGCACGGCCGCCCGGGCCCACGGCGACCACCCGGTTGCCGTGCACCAGGCCGGCCATCACCGCATCGGCGGGCTGCAACCCAAGCAGCGCCAACGTGCGGCGGCGATTCTCCCGGACCTTGTCCGCCTCGTCGCCCACCAGGTAACTCCAATTCAGACCGCCGTCCCAGCGCTGGCTGGCGCCGCCACGACGGCCGGTGAAAAACGCCTGTACGGGGCCCTCAGCCTCCAGTGCGGTCAGGTGCAACGTCTCAATGCCGTTCTTCGTCTGCCACTCGGCCCCATGAGCCATCCAGTCGGCCTCCCAATCATTGCTGAATCCTATGACGATATTTTAGCAAAAGAGCAGGCAATGGGCCAGAGTGGGGGTTGGCCCACGCCCTCCCCCTGTTGCGCATTCGGGTGGATTGCGGTATCGTCTCCTACAGGGAGGGCCCGGTCATTTCAACTGGTCGCCCTTTCCTGCGTGATATGAAGGAGGTTTTCCCATGCGCATGGACGTATCGGTGTCTGCCGATTTGCATCCCTTCGTGGCCGGTGTGGCCGCCAGTCTCGAGTTCGGTTTCCAGCGGATGAAGGCG
>JBLNEM010000404.1:0-2606 GCA_050262655.1 Mycobacterium leprae
CGGCGATAATCGCAAGGTCTTTGCCGCCATGCGGGATCAGGAGCACAACCTCACCGTCTTCGACGACGGGCTACTGCTGTTTCTGCCCAGTGGGCAGGTGCGGGCGGCGATTCCGACCACACTCCCCCTCGACGCCCTGCTGCCGGCGGACCTACAGCAGGTGCTGCCAGGCCCCGGACAGCGGGAGCGGCTCTCCGGTCTCGTCCACGCCCGGGACGGCCATTCGATGATCACCTACGCGTTCAGCCTGGGCGAGCGAGGCACCCTGATTGCCATGGGGGACCTGACCCAGGGCAGCGATTTGAGCTATTATCTGCCGCCGGGCGCCAATGGCGGCCATGCCGCAGTGGAGGACAGCCAGGGGTGGGTACTGGCCTCCAACGAGGCCGCTCTGCGCTTCAACCAGAACGAACACGCCGAGTGGGTCAGGGCACGGTTGGCCGCTGCTGTCTCCTACGTAGGCGAAGCCACCAAGGGGCACGTGATGGCCTTCGCCCCCATCGGCCATACCGGTTGGGGCATGGTGTACGGCGAATCCGACGCCCTGCTGATGGCCGACCGGCTCGAACTGATTCACCGGCTGCTGCTCATGGGCTTTGCCGCCATCGCACTGATCATCGGCCTCTCCTGGTGGGATACCAGCACGCTGATCGGGCCGCTGCGCCGACTGACGGCGCATGCCGGGCGCATAGCCGATGGCGACCTGAGTGCGGCCGTGATGGTCCGGCGGCAGGACGAGGTGGGCATGCTGGGGCAGGCGTTCGAAACGATGCGGCAGCGGCTCCAGACCTCCCGCACCGAACTGAACGCGGCACTGGCCGACGCAGTCCACGCCAAACAGGAAGCCGCCAGCCTTTACGCGGTCAGCCAGGAGATTCTGCAGCCCAGGGCAGAGGGCAGTGCCCTCCAAACGGTGGTAGACCGGGCCCGGGACCTGGTAGGCGCCAGGGCGGCGGCGCTCTGCCTTCCGATTGGTACCGATTGCACCCTGAAGCCGGTCGCCCTCTCCGGTGTGGTCATAGAGCCGCCGCCCTCAACACCGCAGGACACGAACGGCTGGATGTCCTTTCCGGTCATGGCGGGGGATATGGCAGCGGCTGGCATCCTGTGCGTGGCGCCGTTACCGGGCGAGTCGATTCCAGACCGGGAGAGGCGCCTGCTGGCCGGTCTTGCCAACCTGGCCGCCATCGCGCTGGCGAATGAGCGGCTTCAGGAAGAGTCACGTCGACTGGTGGTCTATGCCGAGCGCGAACGCATCGCCCGGGACCTGCACGACAGCGTGTCGCAATCGCTGAGCTACTTGTACTCGCAGTTGGAGTACCTGAAAGCGTTCCTCTCCACCCTGACTACCGAACAACTTCAGGCCGAACTGGAGTCCCTGGCCAAAGTGACATCGGTGGCGTTTGATGAAGCCCGGGACTCCATCTACAGCCTGCGGGCCACCGGCACCGGGCGAGACCCGTTGCCGTCCGCCATCGCCGGCTGTGTGCGAGACTTCACGGCCCGCAGCGGGCTGAAGGTGGACCTTGAGACCGACGCCATGGCAGACGTCAAGTTGTCGGCCGAGGCGGAGGTTCAGTTGGTTCGAGTGGTCCAGGAGGCGCTGGCCAACGTGACCAAGCATTCCCGGGCGACCCGTGTGCAGGTCACGGCCGCGGTGCAGCCGGGAGAACTGCACGTGGCCATTCAGGATGATGGCGTGGGCTTCAATTCCCGGGAACCGCGCTCCGGTCGCCGTTCATTTGGCCTGGAGATGATGCGGGAGCGCATCGAGAGCGTGGGGGGCCGTCTGGAGATTCAATCGCGTCCTGGCACCGGTACGATCATCCACCTGATGATCCCGGTGATGAAGGCTTAGGGGGCATCGACGATGGGGAAAATCCGCGTGCTGCTGGCCGATGACCATACGTTGGTACGCAAAGGGATCGCCCGCCTTTTGGAGAGCGATCCCCTGCTGGAAGTAGTGGGCGAGGCCGATGACGGCCTGCAGGCGTTGCACGAGGCACGCCGCTTGAAACCTGACCTGGTGCTGATGGACATCTACATGCCGGGCTGCGACGGCATTACCGCTACCCGCTTGATCCGGCAGGAGATGCCGGCCGCAAAAGTAGTGATCCTGACCGTATGCGATGACGATCAGATCCTCTTTGCGGCGATCAAGAGCGGAGCCCAGGGTTACCTGATGAAGCGGATCGGGCCGCGGGAATTGACCGAAGCGGTGAAGAGCGCCGCCCGGGGCGAGGCCTCCTTGTCGCCGTCGATGGCTGCCCGCGTCATGTCTGAGTTTGCGCGGCGCAGCGACGCCGCCCCTAAGCCCGAGGATGAACTGACGCCCCGGGAGCGGGAGGTCCTGGCGCTTGTGGCCCAGGGGCTGCCCGACAAAGAGGTAGCCGGCGCCCTGGGTCTCAGTGAGTACACCGTCCGCAATCACCTGCGGAACGCGCTAGAGAAGCTCCACCTGCGGAACCGGGTAGAGGCCGCCACCTATGCCATTCGGGCGGGGTTGGTGCCCACCCGGGAGGAGCCGAAATAGGGGGGCGGGCTACAGTCCGGCAAACTCCACCAATCGGCGGGTGAAGCGCTCGGGGGCCTCCACGGGGGCGGAG
>JBLNEM010000405.1:0-4279 GCA_050262655.1 Mycobacterium leprae
TGGGAGTCGGGCGGCACAACCGGGACGCCACGGCGGATCGTCCACTCCCGGGACCGGGCCCGCACCCGGAGCGAACTCTCCCACCTGCTGTGGTGGAGCAGGCGCTGATGGTGCTGCGCAGCCAACCGGTGGAGGTGTTGACCACCACGCCGCCGCTCCTGCAGGCGCTGGTGGTGAACCCTGAGGCCTACGACCTGCTACTGGCGAAAGTGCGGGGCATCGTCTGGACCGGGACCTCGATGTCCGACGAGAGCCACCGCCTGCTCAGCGAGGAACTGCTGCCCGCCATCCCCCTGGTGGGCTGGTACGGCAATACGCTGATGGGCATCGCCTGCCAGCGTCCGCCGGCCGAGGGCGATGCCTACCGCTGCATCTTCCAGCCCCCCGCGCCGTGGGCACTGGTGCGCCTGGTCGACCCCACCGAGCCGACCCGGGAAGTGGGCTATGGCGAGCGGGGGCGGGTGAAGCTGTCGGTGCTGACCGAAGAACGCTTCCTGCCCTGGATGCTGGAACGGGACTCGGCGATTCGGGTGGCGCCGCGCCGTGTCGGATTGGGCGATGATGTGACGCAAGTGGCGCCCCTGGACGGCGCCGGGCCACAGACAGAGGGGGTCTACTGAGTGCAGGCGGAACTGAAGGGCATGCGTGCCCTGGTGACTGGCGCCTCCCGCGGCCTGGGCGCCGTGGTGGCCCGCCGGCTGGCAGCGGCCGGCGCCGACGTGGCCGTTCACTACCACCGGACGCAGAGCGGCGCCGAGGCAACCGCCGCCGCCGTGGAAGAGGCGGGCGGCCGTGCCCTGCGGCTGCAGGCCGACCTGGCCGACCCGGCCGCGGTGGCCACCCTGATGGAGCAGCTGACCCACGAGTGGGGCGGGCTGGAACTGGTGGTCAACAACGCCGGCGCCGCGCCGGTCCTCCCCTGGGACAGCATCACCCCGACCCAGTGGGCGGAGGGGATCGGCGTCAACCTGAGCGCTCCCTTCTACGTGCTGCGCCACGCCCTGCCGCTCCTCGGACAGGCCGGCGGCAAGGGGGCCGTGGTAAACGTGGGCTCGGTGGCCGGCCTGAATGGCGGGGTGTTCGGTCCGGCCTATGCGGCCGCCAAGGCGGGGCTGATCGGCCTGACCCGGTCGGCGGCCAAGGATTGGGGAGCCCGCGGCGTGCGGGTGAACTGCGTGGCGCCGGGGCCCATCGACTCCACCCTGTCGGCGGTGGTGCCGGCCGAGTCGCTCCGGAGCATGGCCGCCGCCACCCCCCTGGGGCGAATCGGCCGCTTCGACGACGTGGCTTCCGCCGTGCTCTGGCTCCTCTCCCCGGCGAACAGCTTCATCACCGGGCAGACCATTGTGGTGGACGGCGGCCGTCTCATGCACTGACCGCACCGGCAGAGAATGAATGAGCCCACCGTGCAGCGTTGCGCGGTGGGCTCTTTGCTTTACTCCCAGCACGAGGCAAACTCTTCCGGTCCGGCGATGAAGCGGATGAACCGGCGTGCCACGGGCGCCAGCAGTTCCTCGGCGTAGACCAGGTGGAACGGCAGCGTGGTCTTCAGCCACTCCGGAGTGATGTCTCGGTAGACGCCCCGCTTCAGTTCCTTCTGCACCGCCATCCGGGCGCTAATCAGCACCCCGCCGTGGGCCTCCACCGCCGCCTTCATGCCCTCCAGGCCGCCCATCTGCCCCATCACCTTCAGCGACCCCAGGGCGATGCTCTGCTCCTGCAGCTTCGCCTCGAAGACCGCCCGCACACCGGCGCCTTTGCCGGGGAGCACCAGCGGGGCGGACTGCAGTTGGTCAGCGGTGAGCTTGCCCTTGTCCCAGGGCCCGCGGGCAGGGGTGACCATCACCACCTGATCGGCGGCGATGGTGCGGGACTTCAAGTCGGGCAGGGCGCCAATGCGGTCGGGCAGATCCCCTTCGATGATGGCCAGATGGATCGTGTGCTCCAGCAGTTGATCGGCCAGATCCTGGTTGTCGCCCAACTCCAGGCGCAGGTTCGCCTTGGGGAAACGGTCCTTGAAGGTCCAGAGATTGCAGGGCAACACAAAGTTGCCGGCGGTGGGCGTGGCGCCGATCACCACTTCCCGTTCATCGGCCCGGGTCAACTCATCGATCTCCCGCTCCAGGCAGTCAAACTGGGAGAGGATCTGCCGGGCCCGGTTGTACAGGATTTCGCCGGCCGGGGTGGGGCGGACGCCGTGCTGCTCGCGGGCCAGCAGGGGCACGCCGAAATAGGCCTCCAGATGCCGAATCTGCTGGCTGACCGCCGGCTGGGTCAGGTTGAGCAGGCGGGCGGCGCTGGTGATCCGGCGGGTCTCCACCACGGTCACAAACATCTCCAAAAGATACTTGTTCATATGTACTCGCACGCTCCGTACTCCGCTTGGAAGGGGAGTTCGAGTGGGGAGCAGGCCAATCCTGCCAATAGACAGGCAACTATGCCTCCCCTGAGTGGGGGTTTTCGGCCTAGTCTTTCTAGCCATTACGAAAGGTAATGGGCCATTAGCGAACATTTCCGGTTTTTTCCAGCAAGTTCCTGGATTCACAACCGTTCTGGTGCGATACTCGAACCAGTGGCAAGCGCCCCATGAGGCCGACCACACCGAGTTCATTCGAGGAGGTCACACCATGAGAAAGATGCGGAGTCTGATGTTTGTCCTGGTGCTCACCCTGATTGCGTCCTTCGTGCTGACTGGCTGCAACGCCAAGCAGGAAGCGATGCCCGCCGCCAGCGCCGCCGCCAAGGATTGCCCCCCCGCCCCCGCTGTCGATCAGAACGCCATCCTGAAGGACGGGATGAAGGCTGCGGCAGTCAACTACTTCAACCCCCTGCCCTCCGACTCCAACAACATCAAGGCCCCTGACGTCCAGAAGATGATCGATGCCAAGACCGACTTCTACGGCGTCGATATCCGCGCCAACGCCGACTACGTGAAAGGCCACCTCCCCGGCTTCGTCAACATCCCCTTCGCCGAAGTGGGCAAGAACCTCGACAAGTTCCCGAAGGATAAGTTGATCATCGTTCAGTGCTACACCGGCCAGACCGCCAGCCAGGTAGTCGGCATCCTGCGTGTAATGGGCTACAACGCCAAGAACCTGCACTTCGGTTTCCAGGGCGTCACCGAAAACAAGCTGAACCTGGTCCAGTAATCATCCCTACATAACAGGGTGGGGCCTCGCCAACCGGCAAGGCCCCACTGGCCTGAGCACGACCGGAGGTGACAGAGATATGCCCACCCTGAATCGCCGCGACTTCCTGAAGCTCGCCGGCGTGACCGGCGCCGCACTGGCGGCCGAATGGGGACCGCCCGGCATCGCCCGAGCCGAGTCGGCGCCTGCCGAGAAGAAGGTTCCCACCCTCTGCGAGATGTGCACCAGCCGCTGCGGCGTTTACGCCGTGGTCTCAGGCGGCCGGGTCACTCGCATCGAAGGAAATCCGGACCACCCGATCAATCTGGGCCGGCCTTGCGCCCGCGGCAACGCCGGCGTTTCGGCGCTCTATGATCCCGACCGCCTCCAGTATCCGCTGAAGCGCGGGGCCGACGGCAAGTTCCAGAAGATCTCCTGGGATCAGGCGTTCAAGGAGATCGGCGGCAAGTTGCTGGAGATGAAGATGAAGTATGCCCCGGAAACCCTGGCCTTCATCGAGTACAACAACCTCAACTCGGCCTTGACCAAGCGGTTCACCGAGGCGTTCGGCTCCCCCAACCACACCGGCCACGCGGCCAACTGCTTTGCCAACCGGAACATTGGCTACGCCGCCGTCTTCGGCTCCCTTCCCACCGTGGACTACAAGAACGTGAAGTACTACCTGAGCCCGGGTCGCAACCTGCTGGGCGGCATCAAGGTCTACGAGGTGGCCGGACTGGCGGAAGCCAAGGCGCACGGCGCCAAGATCGTGGTGCTGGATCCCCGTTACTCGGAACTGGCCGGGTGGGGCGAGTGGCTGCCGATCAAGTCGGCGGGCGACCTGGCCTTCCTGCTGGCCCTGGCGAATGTCCTGATCACCGAGAACCTGTACAACAAGGCCTGGGTCGAGAAGCACTGCAACGGTTTCGCCGAAGTGGCGGCCGAGATCGGCAAATACACCCCCGAGTGGCAGGTGCAGCACACCGACATTCCCGCCGACACCGTCCGGCGCATCGCCCGTGACATGGCCAAGGCGGCCCCGGCCGCAGTGGTCGACCCTGGCTGGCACGGTGGCAACGGCATGTACTGGAACGGCTATGAGGCCGCCCGAGTCGGCGCCATCGTCAATGCCCTGCTGGGCAACATGGGCG
>JBLNEM010000406.1:0-3296 GCA_050262655.1 Mycobacterium leprae
CCCGCTGCTGCTCGCCGCCGGAGAGCTGCGCCGGCAGATGCGCCTGGCGGTCGGCCAGACCCACCAGTGCCAGCAGCTCCGCCGCCCGCCGCTTCGGGTCATAATCCACCCGCCACGGCACACAGGGCAGTTGCACGTTCTCCAGTGCGGTCAACGTGGGGATCAGGTGGTACTGCTGAAAAATGAAGCCGGTGTGCCGGAAGCGGAACGCCGGCAGCTCGCTTCGCCGGGCTTTGCCCAGATCCACCCCCGCCGTGATGATCGTGCCGGCGGTCGGATGGTCCAACCCCGCAATCAGCGAGAGAATCGTGGACTTGCCGGCGCCGGAGGAGCCCACGAGGGCCACTGCCTCCCCCTGGTCCAGTTCCAGGTTGACGCCGTCCAGAACCGTCAGTTCGGCCTGCTGAACCCGGTACTTCCGGGACACATCCTTGAGGAGAACCGCCTTGTCACTCATCGCTTTACCTCCAGCGTCCGCGCCCATCGTTCGAACTGCTCGCTGAGATCGGCCAGCCGCTGGCCGGTGACTTGCTCGACCGCCTGCTCAGCCAACCGGATGCGCTGCGCGTCCGTCTCCGGCCCCTCCAGCCGCAGATCGAGCGGCTCCCGGGCCAGGGCGTCGCAAATCTGCTTCACCGTCTGGGGTCCATACGTCTCCTGCAGATACCAGACAAACGCCATGCCGGAGATGCTGACCTGGGCATAGCTATCGGCGTTCCGGTCGACGTTGCCCGGGATCGATCCCAACTGCGTCGGCGGCAGCAGCGGCACGGCCGGGAACCGGCGAATCTCATCCTGAACGGATAACCCACCCATGGCCGCATCGCCGTAAAGCCGGATCCCTTCCCGCAGCCACAGCGGCGCCTGGTTGTGCGTCTGCGTGATCGCCGCCACCGTCAGCAGGTGGTAGGCGAAGTTGGGCAGGCTGTCGTTCATATAGAAGCGCAGCGGTTCGCCAACCTCCACCCAGACCTGGGCGACGCCGGCACCGGCCAGATAGGGGCCCAGCGAGTCGCGGAACGCATCTTCATTGGCGAACAGCTCGAAGAGCTGCGACTCCGGCAGGGTATAGCCCATGCGCCGCAGCGTGTCCAGGTCGTTCTGCGCGGCGGTCAGTACCCGCCGTGCCGTCGCTTCAGGCACCGACGGTGGATACCAGAGCGTCAGATTCCCTTCCTGCAGCACCAGGTGCTGCCGCCCGTATTCCCGCCACTGCCCCTCTGCGCTTCGGGTCCAGACCGTCTCCAGCACCGAACTGGCAGGTTTGGCGCCCTCCAGCTGCTGGCGAATCCACACGTTCGCCGTGTTGTCGCCCAGCAGCTGCACTTTGGCCACCGTCCGGGTGATGCGCCCGCCGGGGTTCAGCGCCTTCCATGTCCGGGCATCCTCCAGCCAGTGCTGCTCCTCCGTCACATAGGGCGGATTGGCCGGATCCAGCGTTGCCTGGTATGCATTGAGATCCAGGTCTGCCAGTGCGCCGTTCTGCTGGGCCACCACGGCAGCGATGGCCGACTCCGTCCGTTCACCCACAGACGGGCCCACCGCCCGCCGCGCCTGCCACTCGCCCGCCCAGCGGTAAATGGCCAGGCCGCCCACACAACCGAGCAGCACCAGCAGCATGGTCACACCCACCACCCGGTAGCCCCTTCCGGACCGGCTGACCTCCTCGGGCCTGACCGCCGCCAATCCGGCGCGGTTCCAGGAGCGAAACTCCACCAGCGTGCTGGCGAGCCCGGTGAGGCAGCCCAGGAGAACCGGCAACAACCAGGCGACCGCCGCAATCTGCGCGACGCCGGCGACCTTGAAGCCATACAGCAGGGCGAGCAGGAGAATGCCGAAGAGCTCTCCGGCAATACCGGCAGCCAGCCCCAGCAGCGTCCCCTCAGCTACCATGGTGGCGGCAATCCACCGCTGCGGCCAGCCGAGGGCATGGAGCAGGGCCCGCTCCGAGCGATGGTCGATCGCATTCTGCCGAATCAGGTCAAACGCGGTCACCGCAGCCACCGCCAGGGCGACAATGCCTGCGGCGTATTGCACCGGTCCGACCCGCATGGCGGCATACTGTCCGGTGATGGTCGTATAGAGCACGCCCCGGAGATAGCGGCCGATGAACGTCAGCAGAATCAGCAGGGCCGTAGGCAGGGCAATGGCCACAACGGTGAGCAGCGTCCGACCCGGCCGCCCCAGCAGGCTCGAGAGGGCTAGCGGCACCACACCCGCTCCCCCCACCACGCGCCGCCCAGGCGCCGTATCGCCCCAGCGCAGCGCTTCACCCGGAGCAGTGCGCACCGCAACCAGCCCGCTCAACCAGATGGCCGGCAGGTAGATCAGCACCGCCAGGCCCAGCACGACCAGAATCATGGTGGGCGGCGCGTGAGCCAGGGTCGCAGCCAGTGCGGCCAGTGCACCCGCCAGCAGGGCAAAGAGCAGTTGCTCCCCCATCACCATGCTGCGCATGGCCCGGTCCGGCCAGCCAAGGGCGATGGTCACCCCCAGCTCGCGGCGGCGGGCATTCACGCCGGTCAGTGCGGTCACCACCGTGTAGAGGGCCGCGACGGCAATCAGCAGCACTGCATAGCTGCTGTATCCAAACTCCACCTGCTGCACCGTAGTAACCGAGGCATTCTTATGGATCCAAAGCTCCTCCACCCATCCGCGGTCGGGCACCTGGACCAGCACGCCCACCGGTGAGGAGCCCATCGTCACTTCCGCCACCAGGCCGGTGCGCCGTTCGATCTCCGCGGCCAGGGCCTGCACCCGGGCGACCGTTTCCGGCGTGAAATGCTCTGCATCCTTCGCCTTGATCTGAATGGCGTTGATCGCACGATCACCGGCCAGCGCCACTGCGCCCTCCATGGTCGTCAAAAGGACCGGCGGCGCCGAGAGAAAGCTCACCGGCGACAACCCGCCCGACAACAACTGGGGCGGGTTAACCGGCCGGCCCGCCTGATCCAGCACCCGCGTGGCCTCAGCGGGCCGGTAGGTCATCAGCGGCATCTGGGTGCGCGGGTCGAGGGCGACCGACAGCCTGGTGGGATCGAAATAGCCCCGCACCTGATACTGGTACTGCCCGCGGTCCCCGGTCGGCTGCCACGAGCGGAGGACCGGCCCCAACTGGAGAGCGTTCTGCCGATCAGCCGTGTCCGGTGGGAACGAGGCGCGCACATCGCCCGCCGCAACCGCCAGCTTGAAGGCCAGTGGCCACCGATCGGGGTAGGGGCTGGGCGCCGCCGCGTAGCGCAGCGGCCCGGATTGGCCCAGCAGTCGCTGGTACTGGCCCTCACCCAGGCGAAGCC
>JBLNEM010000407.1:0-4313 GCA_050262655.1 Mycobacterium leprae
GTCGGGAAGCCCAGGGGCCGGGTGACGGGATCCAGCAGCCTGGCCAGCAGTTTCATCGCCCCGGAGGCACGGAAGACCGCCAGTGCCACCATCATGCCGACCAGAAACGGCGTGATCTGCACCGCCACCTTCAGGCCCTCCTCGGCCCCTTCGATGAAGGTGTCGTAGACCTTGACCCGCCGCAGTGCGCCCCACAGCGGGATGAACCCCAGCATGAACGGAATGGCCCAGAGCGAAATGGCGTTGATCACCGCCACGACCCCATCACCTCCGCCGCCTGGCGTTATACATGCGGACAAGCCAGTCCAGCGATACACCGGCCACCCAGGGCACCAGCGAGGCGATCAGCGTGGCGCCCACGATCTCCGTGGGGTTGGCCGATCCCGCCGCCGCCCGCAGTGCGATCACCGTGCCGGGAATCAAGGTGATCGATGAGGTGTTCAGGGTCAGGAAGGTGCACATGGCATCGGTGGCCGTCCCCTTCTCCTTGTTCAGCGTCTGCAGTTCCTGCATCGCCTTCAGACCCATGGGCGTCGCCGCCGAGCCCAGCCCCAGCATGTTGGCGGAGATGTTCATCAGAATCGAACCGATCGCCGGGTGGTCGCTGGGGACCGTGGGAAAGAGAAAACGCACCAGCGGGCGGAGCAGCCGGGCAAAGGCCTCCATCAGACCGCTCTTCTCCGCCACCTTCATCAGGCCCATCCAGAGCGCCATCATCCCGGCCAGGCCGAAGATCGTCTCCACGGCCAGCTTGGCGGAGGCAAAACCGGCATCGGTAACGGCAGCGGCCCGGCCATTCGCCGCCGCCACGCCTACGCCGAAGACCATCAGCACGATCCAGATCCAGTTGAGCACCGGCCCACCGCCTTCCCGGGTGCGCTACGGCTCAACTCTATGCAAAAAGGGGCAGAAGGATGAGCCCTTCTGCCCCTGATTCCGCTGCAGACCGCCAGAGCGGCCTAAACCTTCAGCATGCTTGGCACGTCCAGGACAAACACGGTGGCCTTGCCCACCTGCACCGCCGGAACCCCCTCCGGCCCCTTGGCAGCGGTCCGATGATGACGATCGCCTGGCGGACAGGCGTCCCGAATCACCGCCATGGCGGCATCCACCTGGTCGACCGGAACGCCGATCAGGAACGTCGTGTTGCCGGCGCGCAGGAAGCCGCCGGTACTGGCCAGTTTGGTAGCGCCAAACCCACCCCGGGTCAGCCCCTCGCTCAACTTCCCTACGTACTCGTCCCCCACCACTGCCACAATGAGCTTCATCGGCTACTTCCTCCTTTACTGCCCCGCATTCACCGCCGCTGCTCTGCCCTTGGTCCGCCGGTTATACCAGAACAATACCAGGAAGGAGGAACTGGCGATCAAGCGCGGACCTGAGCTGATAAACAGGGCCAGGCGGTCCCCCAGTGACGCCATCAGGAATGCGCCTGCCAGCGGCGCAATGGTTGCACTGATGCTGACCAATGCCGAGTGCACGGCCAGGAAGACCGGTCGTTCCTCGGCCGGAGAGACATCGAGCTGGCTGTTCAGGATCAGCAGCACCAGCCCGGCCACGCCTACGCCTGTAATCACGTTGACTGGAATCAGCCACCAGAGCGACGGCGCCCAGGCGGTCAGGAAAGGTGCGAGGGCCACGTTGATGGTGGCAAGCCATAGCATGCGCAAATTCCCATAGCGTTCAGCCATTCTTGCCCAGACGGGATAGGTAAGCACCTGGCCCAACTGGTTCGCCACCGTGGTCCAGGCCATCCATTCGTTGTTCATCCCCAGGTCGGTCACCTGGTAGCGGGTGAAGATCGGCCAGGCCAACTGCCACGTGAAGTGAAACGGAATGGAGCAGAGGACGAACAGGAGAAACGGCCGGTGCCTGAAGGTGCGCAGATAGGCTTTCAGGCCTCCATCGACGCCAGGCGCCTTGCCCGGATCCTCCTCCTTCGCCGGCTCTTCCAGCTTCAGCAGGTAGTAGAGTTCCACCAGCGCCACCAGGAACGAGGCGGCAAAGACAATCTGGTAGCCTTCCGGATACGGGAAGACGTAGTCCAGCAGCCAGCCGACCACGGGAATGGAGAGCATGCCGGCGCCTGTGGCCCAGGCGTTTCGAGCGGCGAATGCCTTTCCCCGTTCACTGACCGTCGGAAAGACATCGGCGAGGAAGGATGAGAGTGCGGTGCCTGCGGCCGAAGCCGGAAAGACCGCCACGACCCAGAAACCGATCAGGGCCCAGACCCGCGCCGTCGGTGGGAACCAGGGAACGGCCGCCGCCCCCAGGAAGGCCGCCCGGCCCGCAAATAGAATCGCCGCAATCAGCTTCTGCTTCGACTTCGAGCGCGCCACAGCCGTGGCGGCTCCGATCACAGCGATCACGCTGGCGAAGTTCGGCCACGACGACAGGTAGCCCAGTTGAAGGTCGGTCGCATTCAGCTTGACGGCAAAGATGCCAATGTACTGGTTGATCACGCCAAAGGCGATGGAGCCGGCTACGGCGTTCAAGACGTTGGAACGGGCGTTGCGCCTGGACACGTAGTCAATCCTCCACTCGATAATTTGTGTAACGAAAATCTCAGTGTTTCACCCATTATACCATGCTTGTCATACGCGGACAGCCCCGCCCATAGGTCTATTCGTGAGGACAAAGGAGGGTGGTCCGGGTGGAACGTTTTGCGCGGGCCCGTTTTCAGGTGATCCGAGTCAACCGCTGGTCGCTGGCGCTGGTGCTGTTGCTCCTGCTCGCTATCCTGTTGTACCCTATCGGCAAAAATCTGCCCGCCGGCAGTTCCCCTGACGAGACCATCAAAGAGGGCGTCACCCTCATGAACCGGGACTTCTCGGGCAAGTCCGAGGCCGAGGCCCGCACCATGCTGAACGAAATGGCCCTGAATATGCACCAACCCGCCGTGGCGGCGAAGGAGACGAAGGACGCCAACGGCATCAGCTATGTAACACCCGAACTGGACGGCTACCATCTTGATGTGGATACCACCTGGTTCCGGCTCTCCACGGCAAAAGCCGGCAGTCGGGTCAACCCGGCCACCGCGGCCGAACTCCCCGCCAAGTCCCTGGCCGAGTTCCCGATGAGCGTGATCCGGCAGGGCAACGCGGGGAAAAAGGAGGTCGCCCTGCTGATCAACGTGGACTGGGGCGAGCTGGAACTGGCGAAGATGCTGCCGGTCTTCAAGAAGCTGGGCGCCAAGGCGACCTTCTTCGTCTCCGGCAAGTGGGCCAACAACAACAAGGATCTGCTGAAGAAGATCGCTGCCGATGGCCATGAGATCGCCACCCACGGCTATGATCTCGCCAGCGGCCCCAAGGCCATGTACAAGGCGAACAAGCTGAAGAGCGACATCGCCCACTCGGTGGAAGTGATCCAGCAGATCACCGGCATGCCCGTTCGCTACTACGCCCCGCACCAGTCCGAGGTCGATGCCGACATCCTGCGCACCGCCGGCGAGTTGAAGCTGCGGACCGTGCTCTACAGCCTGGATACGGTGGATTGGTCGGACAGCACCTCCGGCGACAAGATCCTGACCACGCTGAACAAGGCGATGCCAGGCGATCTGGTGCTGATGCATCCGAAGCCGAACACGGCCCGGGTACTCGAGCAGGCGCTCCTCCGTTTTCAGCAGAAGGGACTGCATCCGGTCACGCTGAGCGAACTGCTGAGCCCCGAGCCGGAACTGCCGTCGGCCACCGACGAAGCTAACGATTGATCTGCTGCGCCACCACCGGCCAGATGCCCGGCTCCTCCAGTCCCAGGCGCCAGATGGCGATGCCGCCCAGGTCGTACTTGCGCATGATCGCCAGCTTCGCCGCGGTGGACTGGGCGTTCTCGAAGTAGACGATGCGGTTCTGGCCGCTGCTATTGGTGTAGGTGAAGAACGGCACCATCGCCGCCGGATCCCACTGGATGGTCGCATGATACTGTGCCACCAGGTTCAGGGCGTTGGGCACCGACTGGGCGATGCCGGTAGTGGTGCCCTGCACCCAGTTGTAGGCATAGGCGGCCACGCCCAGCAGCACCTTGTCGTGCGGAATCTGCGTCACCACGTAGGCCATCACCTGGTTCACCCACGGGATCGAGGCGATCGGACCGGCCGGGAAGCCCGGCAGGTGCTCGTCGTAGGTCATGATCACGATCTTGTCGGCATAGGGCGCCAGGGCGGCGTAGTCGAAGGCGCCGGTCCAGGGCGACTCCGGAATATCCTCGGTCTTGGCAGGCACCGAAAGGGTGAGGCCAAGACCGACCTGTTTCATGGCCCCATATAGCTCCGTAATGAAAGCCGTGTAATCAGGCCGGAGGGTGGGCGGCAC
>JBLNEM010000408.1:0-2885 GCA_050262655.1 Mycobacterium leprae
CTCGGCGGTCTCCGGCAGACCGGGCGCCATTCCCACCAACAGCAGGTGTGCCCCGTTCTCCAGCAGGCAGACGCCGATCACAACCTTCAGGATGTCCCGATGCGCCAGGAGGGTCCAGAGCGCCACCGCCAGAATGCCGACCGCCACACCGGGTACCACGGGCAGTGCCGGGGTCACCCCCAGCCCCCCGCCGAATCGCTCCGCCCCGGCAAAGGCGAGCAGGGCAAGGAGTGCGGCTGCCAGGACAGAGGGGCCAAAGGCCTGTCCGCCGACTTCACGCTGTGCGGTACCCGCCCGATAGCGAGTCAGCAGCCAGGGGAGGATCAGGCCCTTGCTCACAATCACCATACCGGCCCACAGATAGAGGGCGTGGTTCTGCAGCGTGAAGCCCAGCGCTGCCACAAATGTCGCCATCAACCAGCCCTGCACGCAGTAAGCCCAGGTAGCCCACCGTAAGAGCCGGATCTCCGCCGCCAACACGGCGGTGACCAGCAGAAAGAGCGGTATCGCTTCAGCCACGCCGATACACCTCCCGCAGGCGGCCGGCCATGCCCCGCCGTTTGCACCGCGTACACAGGGCTGCGGTACCTGGATCGAGCCCCAACTCTGCCATGTACTGCACCATCTGCCGGGTGGTGCCCAGGGGCCGACCGCAGGCCGTGCAACCCGCCAACTGCAGGTCGGCCCGCAGATGCAGCTGCGCCGGGTCCGCAGTCACCGTCTCAAACTGGGTGGACATGCGCATGGCACCGGTCGGGCAAACTTCGGCACAGCGGCCGCAGTATGTACAGCGGTGCAGGTTGGCGGTGAGCACGCGCCGGCCCTCCCGGTCATACAGGCCGATCAGTCGGGCGGGGCAGGCGTTGACGCAGGCGCCACAGCCCACGCATTGGGTCCCATCCAACTCCGGCAGGCCGCGGAAGCCTTCGGCTGGCGGGTGCGGCGCCGCCGGATAGGGCAGGGTGACGCGCCCGGTTTTCAAGCTGATCCGCAACAGACCCAGTTTGGCCCGCCACATGGCTCTCCTCTCCCTTCTCAGGCGCCGATGGCAGCACAGAGCAGGCCGGTACAGGCCAGCACGGCCACGCCTTCATAAAAGCGAATCGCCTGGTTGATCCGCAGGCGGGGGCTGAAAACCGCCACCACCTCGACCACCACCAACAGCCCCAGCATCTTCAGCGGGGTCAGGAGCACCGCCAGCCAGGGCAGATGGGCCGGCCAGGGCAGAAAGAGTGCGCTGAAGAAGGCAGCCAGCACCATCTGCCGGACCATCAACGCCCACTGCGCCGCCGCCAGTGCGGATCCGGCGTATTCGATCAACGGACCGCCCATCAGCTCGGTCTCCGCTTCGGCAATATCGAAGGGCAGCTTGGCCGACTCCGCCTGAACGGCAAGGAAGAAGGCCACCGCTGCCAACAGGAACGAAGGGGCGACCCCCGCCCCGGCCAGCCCGTCCCCCACCTCACTCAGTCCCAGGCTGTGCAGCCGCACCCCAACCGTCAGGAAGGAGGCGGCCAGCACGGGCTCCACCACCAGAAGCAGCATCATCTCCCGGCTGGCGCCCGCCGCAGCGAAGGGGCTCTGGGACGAGAGGCCGGAGAGCACCACGCCGATGCTGGAGAGCGTCAACAGGTAGATCAGGACCAGCCCATCGCCAGCGAAGCCCAACGGCGCCCGCGGCCCCAGCGGGACAAACAGCCCGGCGGCCAGCGCACCGGTCAGTGTCAGGTAGGGCGCCAGGCGGTGCACATAGTCGGGCCGCACCTGGTTGCCCGTCTTGCCCAGCAGCTTCAGCAGATCGTAATAGGGCTGACGAATGGGCGGCCCCACCCGCCCCTGCAGCCTCGCCCGGAGCTTGCGCGTCAGGCCGGCGAAGAGCGGGGCCAGCAGGAGAACGAACGCCAGGTTATACAGCAGGCAAAGCACCGTGCCGATCACCGTGCCCACCTCCCCGTGCGCACCACTTCCAGCCGCTCCGTGCAGGAGAAACAGGGATCAATGCTGCCGGCGATGATCGGGAAGTCGGCCACGGTGCTCTCCGGACCCAGCAGGCTGGGGACCGCCTGCAGCTGCATCCAGGTGGGGGCGAGCACCCGCCAGCGGTAGGGCCTGCCCTCCTCGCCTGTCTCCACATAGTGGCAGCACTGGCCGCGGGGGGCTTCGGTCAAGGCGATTCCCACTCGTCCGGCGGGGATGGTCACCGTCGGCGCCACCAGCGGGCCTTCGGGCATCCCATCCAGCGCAGCCCGAATCAGGCCGATGGACTGGAACAGTTCGGTCATGCGGACTTCCAGCCGGGCCTGAATGTCGCCTTCCGTGTGCAGCACCGGTTGGAAGTCGCCCAGGGCCGGGTAGGCCAGGTAGGGGAAGTTGGCCCGCACGTCCAGCGGCACGCCGGAAGCACGGGCAGCCGGCCCGATTACCGCCATGCGAATGGCCTCGGCCCGGGAGAGTACCCCGACCGACTCCAGCCGGAGCCGCAGGGTCGTGTCGCTGGTCAGGGAGTGCACGATGGCCCTGGACTCCCGCTCCACCTGCCCTAACGTCTCGCGGAGGCTTCTGGCCCCTTCGGCGGTGACGTCCCGCCGCACGCCGCCGATGCAGTTCATGCTGTAGGTCTTGCGGTTGCCGGTGAGCGCCTCGGCGGCCCACATCACCGGCTCACGAACCCGCCACGCCTGCATGAAGGCGGTGTCAAAGCCCACGATGTGGGCGGCCAGCCCGAGCCAGAGCAGGTGGCTGTGAATGCGCTCCAACTCCAGCAGAATGGTGCGGATGTAACGCGCCCGGGGCTGCTCCTCGATGCCGGCCGCCTGTTCCACCGCGTGACAGAAGGTGGTGGAGTGGACAAAGCCGCAGATGCCGCAAATCCGCTCGGCCAGGTA
>JBLNEM010000409.1:0-7146 GCA_050262655.1 Mycobacterium leprae
CAGGGTGGCCTGATCGGGCTGATCGACCTCTTCTCCGGCGGGGCCTTCAAATCGTTCGCCCTCTTTGCGATGTCTGTCACCCCTTACGTGAACTCTTCCATCATCGTGCAGCTCCTTACCGTGGTCATTCCCCGGCTTGAGGAGATGCAGAAGGAAGGCGAAGAGGGCCGTAAGAAGATCCAGGAGTACGTGCGTTATGGCACGGTGATCCTGGCGCTGGTGCAGGCGTTCGGCCTGGGAATGAGTCTGAAGAATGGTGGCGCGTTCCTTAACAACAACTGGTGGACGCTTATCGTGATCATGATCAGCCTTAGCGCTGGTACCGCGTTCCTCATGTGGCTGGGTGAGCTGATCACGGAGAAGGGCATTGGCAACGGTATCTCGCTGATCATCATGGCGGGTATCGTCTCCCGGCTCCCGTCTGCATTAAGCACGCTGCTCCAGATGCTTCGGGCAGGGTCCATCAACATCTTCGCCCTGATTACCATCGCGGTTGCAGCGTTGGCTATGACCGTTCTGGTTGTCCTCATTACCGAGGGCGTCCGGAAGGTGCCGGTCGAGTACGCCAAGCGTGTTGTGGGTAAGCGGGTTTACGGCGGTCAGCGGACTCACCTGCCTGTGCGGGTGAACCAGGCGGGCATGATTCCGATCATCTTCGCCCAGTCCCTGCTCTACCTGCCGATGACCATCGCCCAGTTCATGTCGAACACCAACTCCTTCAAGATTTGGGTTTCGAGCTGGCTGAGCGGCAGCGGACCGCACGCCTGGGTATTCTGGGTGCTGAACGGATTGTTCATCATCTTCTTTACCTACTTCTACACGGCTGTTACGTTCAATCCCGACGAGGTTGCGGACAACCTGAAGAAGAACGGTGGTTTCATTCCGGGCTACCGGCCTGGCAAGTCCACGGCCGAGTACCTGGCCCGTGTGTCTGAACGGCTGACGTTGGTCGGGTCGGTCTATCTGGCCCTGCTGACGATCCTGCCGATCGCAATCACCGGCGTCGCAAACGTCGGGGCGGGGGCCTTCCTTACCGGTTCGGCCTTGCTGATTGTGGT
Organism: Mycobacterium leprae; assembly: GCA_050262655.1. GTDB lineage: Bacteria > Bacillota > Sulfobacillia > Symbiobacteriales > Symbiobacteriaceae > DASXVX01. Next base: position 1,059 of record JBLNEM010000409.1, read on the forward strand.
AGGCACGGCCCTGGATACGATGAACCAGATCAACTCTCAGTTGGTCATGCGTCATTACCAGGGCTTCATGCGGAACTGATGAGAAAAACGGGCAACCTGGGACCGGAGCGTGGGGAAACCTGCGGTCCGGTCCTCTGGGTGCCTCGCCAGTCCAGGTTGGAGGTGTGATTCGTGCATATCATCCTGATGGGTCCGCCCGGAGCGGGTAAGGGGACGCAAGCTTCGGCCCTGGCGCAGCTGGAGGCCATTCCGCATATTTCGACCGGTGATATTTTCCGGGCAAACATCAGCCAGGGCACCCCGCTGGGGAAGCAGGCCAAGGAGTTCATTGATGCCGGAAAGTACGTGCCTGACGATGTGACGAATGCAATGGTCAACGATCGGCTAGGGCAGGATGATTGCAGGAAAGGCTTCATCCTGGATGGATACCCACGCACCGTAGACCAGGCAGTGGCGTTGGAGGGCATGCTCGCCAGGCTCAACCTGAATCTCGATGGCGTGGTCTATATTGACGTGCCGGACACGCTGTTGGTAGAGCGGGCGGTTGGACGGCGCATGTGCAAGTGCGGCGCCACCTACCACATCCGGATGAACCCGCCCAAGGTTGCAGGCATTTGCGACCGGTGCGGTGGGGAACTCTACCACCGTTCGGACGATACGGCTGAAACGGTCCAGGTCCGGCTGCATGAGTATCACACGAAGACGGAAGCCGTTCTCGAGTACTTCGAGAAGAAGGGCAAGGTCGTGCGGGTGAATGGCGTGCAGACGGTGGACAACGTGACGGCCTCCATCAAAAAAGCGGTGAAGCAAGCTAAATGATCATCCTGAAATCGCCCCGCGAGATCGAGATCATGCGTGAAGCCGGCCGGCTGGTTTACGAGGTGCACATGGCGATGGCGAAGATCGTCGCGCCGGGTGTCACCACCCGCGAACTGGACGCACTGGCGGAAAAGCTCATCCGGGCGGCCGGGGGCGTTCCTACCTTCAAGGGCTATAACGGTTTCCCGGCTTCCATCTGCGCCTCGATCAACGACGAGGTCGTGCATGGCATTCCGGGGAAGCGGAAGCTGAACGATGGCGACGTGATCGCGATCGATCTGGGGATTACCTACCGTGGCTATGTGGGCGACTCTGCGTACACCTGGCCCGTGGGGAATGTCGATCCTGAAACCCTGCGTTTGCTGGATGTGACTCGGGGCAGCCTGGAGAAGGGCATTGCCGAGTGCCATCCGGGTAAGCGGCTGGGTGACATCGGCCATGCGGTGCAGGCCTATGCCGAAGCTGCTGGTTTCGGTGTGGTGCGGGACTATGTCGGGCATGGGGTCGGCGCGCAGATGCACGAAGATCCCCAGATCCCGAACTATGGTCCCGGCGGCACGGGTCCGGTCTTGAAGCCGGGCATGGTGCTGGCCATCGAGCCCATGATCAACGCGGGCACCTGGGAAGTTCGGACCCTGCCGGACAAGTGGACCGTGGTCACGGTTGACGGTCGTCCGTCGGCACACTTCGAACACACAGTTGCCATTACCGAAAACGGTCCGCTCATCTTGACCGGGGCTTAAAGGAAAAGCGCGCAAAAGCGGTTGCCAAACGCGCAAAAGCCTTGGCATAAAAGGGACTGCTTGTGGTATAATAGCGGTATTGGGCTTTTCCCAGGGGTTGCCGTCTCGTCAGAGACGGGTCACCCCCCATGGAGGTGTGCGCCTGGGTGGACCAACCAGTAATAAGACCCGGGGTGCTCGTTCAGAGTTTAGCTGGACGGGACCTGGGTGCCTGTTACGTTGTTCTGCGGGTGCTGGACGGGCGACGGGTAGCCGTCGCAGACGGCCGGCATCGCACCGTTACGCAGCCGAAGGCGAAGGGCCGAAGGCACTTGTCGGTGCTCGGCTGGGTTGATGCCAATCTGGCTCTCCGGCTTGAGCGAGGCGACCGGGTTACTGACATGGAGATCATGAAGGCTCTGGAAGCCTTGCGATACCGGATTTTAGAGGAGGTCTAGGTTGGTGTATGTCTAAAGACGATGTCATTGAGCTGGAGGGCACTGTGATCGAGCCCTTGCCCAACGCAATGTTCCGGGTGGAGCTGGCAAACGGTCACAAGGTGCTCGCCCACGTCTCTGGCAAGATTCGCATGAACTTTATCCGAATCTTACCCGGTGACAGAGTCACAGTTGAGCTCTCGCCATATGACCTGACTCGTGGTAGAATTGTATATCGGTTTAAGTAGGGATGAGAGGGGAACGGACCACTTCAGAATGAAGGCGGCCGGACAACCGGGCGCCCTATTGGTCTGTCTTCGGCATCATTTCCTTTTTATAGTTTTGGCTACCTAGACCCTGCGCTCACGTCTTGCCCCATAAGCTGGGCGGCGAGCGCGAAGAGAGGAGGGGCTGCTCGTGAAGGTTCGGCCGTCTGTTAAGCCGATTTGTGAGAAGTGCAAGGTGATCAAGCGCCGTGGTGCGGTGATGGTCATCTGCGAGAACCCCAAGCACAAGCAGAAGCAGGGTTAGTCTCGGCCACAAGTTTGCCTGAAGTTTGGCCTCTACAGCCCTGGCTAGCCAGGACTGGACGGGCTTACCTGTATGGACTCGAGGGGCCCACACTGCCGGGAGGCGTGTAAAACGGGCGCTGGAACCAGAGGCTTCATGGGCTCGAGGGCGGCTGGTTAGTGAGGACCCTCTCCTTCCTCACGGACTTCCTTGGGCACTGAGCAGTTCTGGACGGGTCGTACGACCGCAACCCATTGATTGATTGCCTTTGAGGAGGGTATTACTCAAGCATGGCACGTATCGCAGGTGTAGACCTGCCCCGTGACAAGCGTGTGGAGGCCGCTCTGCCGTATATCTTCGGCATTGGCTGGACCTCTTCGCGCGACATTCTGAAGAAGACCGGTATCAATCCTGACACCCGCGTCCGTGACCTGAGCGAGGACGAGGTTGCTCGTCTGCGTGAAGTCATCGACCGGGATTACAAGGTCGAAGGCGACCTCCAGCGCGAGATCCAGCTGAACATCAAGCGCCTCATCGAAATCGGTAGCTATCGTGGTCTGCGGCACCGCAAGGGCCTGCCTGTGCGCGGCCAGCGGACCAAGACCAACGCCCGTACTCGTAAGGGTCCGAAGCGTACTGTTGCCGGTAAGAAGAAGGCCACCAAGTAAGGAGGGACACGTCTCTAATGGCTAAGCGCACTGTTCGTACGAAGCGTAAGGAGCGGAAGCACGTAGACAAAGGCGTGGCCCATATCCGTTCTACCTTCAACAACACCATCGTCACCATCACCGACACGCAGGGTAACACCATTTCCTGGGCTACCTCTGGCGGTATGGGTTTCAAGGGCTCCCGTAAGTCGACCCCGTTCGCTTCGCAGATGGCTGCCGAAGCCGCTGCCAAGAATGCCATGGAGCATGGCATGCGCGAGGTCGAGGTTTTCGTGAAGGGCCCTGGTTCTGGCCGTGAAGCTGCCATTCGTCAGCTGCAGGCTACCGGTCTTGAAGTCACGACGATTAAAGACGTGACGCCGATCCCCCACAACGGTTGCCGCCCGCCGAAGCGGCGCCGGGTGTAGGAAGAGGAGGGGCAGTTAACAAATGGCGCGTTATACCGACGCAGTCTGCCGGCTTTGCCGCCGGGAGGGCGTTAAGCTATACCTGAAGGGCGACAAGTGCTACAGCGACAAGTGCCCGGTTGTGAAGCGGAACACTCCGCCTGGCCAGCATGGCGCTTCCCGTCGCAAGGTCTCTGAGTACGGTGTCCAGCTCCGTGAGAAGCAGAAGGCTCGTCGTTTCTATGGTGTCCTGGAAGGCCAGTTCGAGCGTTACTTCGAACTCGCTTCCCGCAAGAAGGGTGTTACCGGTGAGATCCTGCTCCAGTTGCTGGAGCGCCGCCTGGATAACATCGTTTACCGGATGGGCTTCGCCACCAGCCGTGCTGAGGCTCGGCAGATCGTGAAGCACAGCCACATCGAGGTCAACGGTCGGAAGGTCAATATCCCCTCCTATCTCGTGCGTGAGGGCGATGTGATCGCCGTTCGGGAAGGCCATCGTGACCACAAGCGCATCAAGGAGCTGGTTGCCGGCGGTACTCATACCGTTCCTGCCTGGCTCTCCGTTGACGTCGAGGCCCTCCGGGGCTCCGTGGTCCGCATGCCCAACCGTGATGAGATCGACGCCCCCGTCCAGGAGCACCTCATCGTCGAGCTGTACTCCCGTTAATCAACCTGAGTCGTGCGGCGGACTCCGGCTGTGGGGTTCCGGCCGCATGATTCGTGGGGGTTTGTTAGCGGCGGCGTAGGGCGCTCATGGGTGAGTGAGACAGGGAATTGGGGGTATCTACAGATGATCGGAATGGAAAAACCAAAGATTGAATGCGTGGAGCTGGCGCCCGATAACACCTACGGCAAGTTCGTGGTGGAACCGCTGGAGCGCGGCTACGGCATCACCCTTGGTAATTCGCTGCGGCGTATCCTGCTTTCGTCCCTGCCGGGGGCCGCAGTTACCTCTGTGAAGATCGACGGCGTGCTGCATGAGTTCTCCACCATCCCTGGTGTTGTGGAGGACGTTACGGACATTATCCTCAACCTCAAGCAGCTTTCGCTGAAGGTGTACAGTGACGAACCCAGAACGATCCGCATCGATGCGGATGGCGAAGGGGAAGTCAAGGCTGGGGACATTCATACGGACGCCGATGTGGAGATCCTCAATCCGGATTTGCACATCGCTACCCTGGACAAGGGTGGGCGGCTCGTTGCTGAAATCAGTGTCGGCAAGGGTCGGGGCTATGTGCCGGCAGATCAGAACAAGACGCCGGATATGCCCATCGGAGTAATCCCGGTGGACTCGATCTTTAGCCCCATCCGCCGTGTCAACTATACCATCGAGCATACCCGCGTCGGCAATCGGACCAACTATGACAAGCTGACCCTTGAGGTCTGGACCAACGGGACGATCAAGCCGGACGAGGCTTGTTCCTGGGGTGCCAAGATCCTGAAGGAGCACCTGGAGCTCTTCCTCTCCCTGACCGATGATGCCGATAACATCGAGGTCATGCAGGAGAAGGACGAGAATGACCGGAACAAGCTGATGGAGATGACCATCGAGGAACTGGACCTCTCCGTGCGGTCGTACAACTGCCTCAAGCGGGCAGGGATCAACACCGTCGCTGAGCTCTGCGCCAAGTCGGACGAAGAGATGATCAAAGTCCGTAACCTGGGCAAGAAGTCTCTCGAGGAAGTCAAACAGAAGCTGGCCGCGATCGGTCTCTCGCTGCGTGAGTCGGAAGACTAAGTGCAGCCAGTCCGATGCATTTGCAGGATGATAGGGGTGAACAGACATGTCTGCTTATCAGAAGCTCGGCCGTGACAGCTCCGCTCGTAAGGCGCTGTTCCGTGCTGTTGTAACCGCCCTGTTCGACAAGGAGCGGATTGAGACCACCGAGGCCAAGGCCATGGAGATCAAGGGCATCGCCGAAGAGTTCATCACTCTCGCGAAGCGTAACGATCTGCACGCCCGCCGCCAGGCCATGGCTTTCATCTATGATGAGTCTGTGGTCAAGAAGCTGTTCGAGAACATCGCTCCGCGGTACGCGGATCGCAACGGTGGCTACACCCGCGTGACCAAGACCGCCCCCCGTCGTGGCGACGCCGCCCCGATGGCGATTCTCGAGCTGGTGTAAGGTATACGAATAACGGCCGCTCTCAGGAGCGCCGGCATGAAGGGCGAGCTTCGCTTCCGGCGGGGCTCGCCCTTTCTTTTGCGGGGGGTTACACTGGGGCGGGGGTGAGCCGCGCGTGGTTCCGGAACGGTTTTGGCCGCGGATTACGCGGATTACGCGGATTAAGAGACCAAACAACAGGGGGTAGTTCTATGCTGCGGGGCTGATCCGATAATCCCCAGGGATACCCAATCATCCGTGTCATCCGAGAAAACGCCACGGTGCTTCGCACGAGAATCGCCATCGGGGCGGCGTCGCCACGACGGGGGGCGGTCTTGGTCACGCGGGTGTAGCCACCGTTGCGATCCGCATACCGCGGAGCGATGTTCTCGAACAGCTTCTTGACCACAGACTCATCATAGATGAAAGCCATGGCTTGAC
>JBLNEM010000410.1:0-2834 GCA_050262655.1 Mycobacterium leprae
GTTCGATTATTACCACGCTGCCCATTGTGATCTTCTTCCTGTTCGTGCAGCAGAACCTGGTAGGCGGCCTCTCGTCCGGTTCGGTCAAGGGTTGATTGTAATGGGAGGCGAGGATCATTCCTGTAAACTACGGGCTTTACATCAACGGTGATTGGCTTTCGGGGTCGGAAGAGATCCCGGTAACTGATAAGTATAGTGGCGAGCAATGGGCAACTGTGTCCGCTGCGGATGCGGCCGCCGTAGCGGAAGCGGTGCGGGCGGCGAAGTGGGTGGCGGACAGCGGCCCGCTGCCGCCCAACCGCAGGGCGGAGATCCTGAGCCGTGCTGCGGCGATCCTGACCCGGCGGCGGGAGGAGATCGGGCTGGCCATCGCTCGGGAGGTGGGCAAGCCCTATCGCGAAGCGTGCTGGGAGGTAGACTGGTCGGCCGGAGTCTTTGCGGCCTCTGCGGCGGAGTGCATTCGGCTTTGCGGTGCGATGGTGCCCATTGAGGGCGAGTACGGCTGTGAAGAACGGCTGGCCTTCACCCTGCGGGTGCCCGTGGGTGTAGTGGCGGCGATTACGCCCTTCAACTTTCCCCTGAACCAGGCGGCGCACAAGGTAGGTCCGGCGCTGGGAGCCGGCAATGCCGTGGTGCTGAAGCCATCCGAGAATACCCCGGTCTCGTGTGCCATGCTGGCGGAGGTGCTGGCCGAGGCGGGGCTGCCTGCCGGCTGGTTCAACCTGCTCCAGGGCGGTGCCGATGTAGGGCGCCAGCTGGTCGAAAATCCGGACGTGAACTTTATCTCGTTTACCGGCAGCGCAGCCGCGGGCAAGCAGATCAGCCGGGCGGCTGGTCTCCGGCGGGTTTCGCTGGAGCTGGGCTCAAACGCCGCTACCATCGTGCAGGCCGACGCAGATTTGGGGCGGGCCGCAACGCTTGCGGCCTGGGGTGCCTTCAACAACGCCGGACAGGTCTGCATCTCGGTGCAGCGGGTGCTGGTGCAGGAGTCGGTCTACGCCGAGTTCTGCCGGCTCATGGCCGCGGAGGCGGCCAGTGTCGTGGTCGGCAACCCCATGGACGAAGCGACCGCCGTCGGCCCCATGATCAGCGAGGAAGCGGCCCGGAGGGCTGAAAACTGGGTACAGGAGGCGGTGGCCGGCGGAGCGCGGCTGCTGGCCGGTGGCAAGCGGGAGGGGGCTCTCTTCTGGCCCACCGTTGTCGCAGACGTCGCCCCTGGTATGCGAGTCTCCTGCGAAGAGATCTTCGCCCCCGTCGTCGTCCTGTCGCCATACAAAAGCCTGTCGGACGCAATCGACCAGGTGAATGACTCGGTCTATGGGCTGCAGGCCGGCATCTTCACCACCGATATCGGCGCTGCCCTCACCGCGGCCAAGCGGCTGAAAGTGGGCGGCGTCATGATCAACGACACCTCCTACTTCCGCCGCGACAGCATGCCCTATGGTGGCGTCAAGGAGAGCGGGATCGGCCGGGAAGGTCCGGCCCACGCGATGGCGGAGATGACCGATCTGCGCACGATCGTGGTGAGGGCTTAGCATGGGCGTAGTCGGAGCCCTCCTGGCGCTGGGCAGCGCACTCTGTTTCAGCCTGATGGTCCTCGCCATCCGGCGGGCAGGGGATCGAGTCGGTTCCTATGCCGGCCTCCTGGTGATGTTGGTGACCGAGATCATCCTCTCGGGCGGCATCATCGGTCTGGGCGGCCGGATGAGCACGCCCAACTGGGTGGGCGTCGCAATCTTCCTGGGCGTAGGCGTCTTGACCGGTTCGTTCGCCAACATCCTGATCTTCTATTGCATCAAGACCGCGGGTGCCCCCCGTGCTTCGGCGGCGAAGGTGGGGGCGCTGGTAGTCGGCATGGCCCTTGCCATGCTCATCTTCGGCGAGCGACCCGGGCCGCTGGCGCTGGTGGGCTCCTTCCTGGTGCTGGCCGGCCTCTGGGTTGTGGCCCGGCCCGATGGCGGCACAACCCGGAGCGACGAGCAGGGTAACCGGGTATTGTGGGGGTTGCTGGCCGGCGTCGTCGGCGGACTGGCCTTCGCCGTCGGGAACCTGTTGCGGAAGACCGCCATGGGTTACTGGGCGGAGCCTGCCGGTGGGGCCACCCTGGAGGCTGTGGCCGGCCTGGTCGTGATCTTGCTGCTGCCCCGGACCTACCGGGAACTGAGGGAGCTACCCCGATGGCGGGATGCGCTGCCGCTGGCAGGCGCCGGTGTGGCGGGCATTGCGGGGGTCATGCTCTTTCTGGCAGCCCTCGGCCGTATTCCGGTCAGCATCGCCAACCTGCTGTCCGGTGTTGAACCCGTGATCACCTTGCTGCTGACCGCCCTGTTCCTGCCCGGGGCCGGCCGTCTCGGTCGGGCGCTCACCCTGGGGGTGGTGGTGGCAACAGCCGGCATTCTCATGGTGGTGGCCGGTACCTAGTCGAAAAAGCAGCCAGCCGGAGACCGGCTGGCTGCTCTCTTCTGCCGGGACCAGCCCCTGCCGAAAAAACTTACACAACATAGTAGTCAAAAAAGGATCGGTATAGTATGATGGTGGCAGGTGATACTCTTACTTCAGGGGATTTCATCTCCTGCCACACCTAAAGGAGGTCATTGCATGCCGAAGGGTGCAACTTCGACCAGGACACTGAAGGTCGGAGACAAGGCGCCTGACTTCACGCTGAAGTCGCACCTTGACACCGAGGTTTCGCTCGCCGGTCTCAAGGGCAAGAACGTCTTCATCGCGTTCTATCCCCTGGACTGGACCCCTGTCTGAGGCGCTCAGATGCCCTCGTACGAGGACGACCTGTCCCGTTTCGAGGAGCTTAATAGCCAGGTTCTGGCTATCAGTGT
>JBLNEM010000411.1:0-3353 GCA_050262655.1 Mycobacterium leprae
TAGGCGCCGTAGCCCAGGAGCAGGCGCATCATCCCTCTACGTGCCTGGAGGAAGAGCCAGGCAGCGTGCAGAGCCGATCCCTCGGCAGCCGCCCGATTCTTGCGCTCCAGTGGCTCCACCAACTGAACCAGAAGCATGGCCGCGGCCGGGAAGAGAAAGCTGGCGGCATTGAACAGAAACGCGGCAGCGGTGCTGGTGCGGACCAGCATGAACCCCGCCAGGACTGGTGAGACCAATTCCACCGCCCCACCCACCGTTGCGAGACGGGCATTGGCCCGCATGATCTGATCATGCCCTACCATTTGCGGCACCAAAGTGGCGCGGGCAGGGCCTGCGAACGCACTGGCGGTTGCGACCAGCAGGTTCAGGACCAGGATCCAGACCACGCTGCCGGAGAGCAGGTAGCCGAGGGTGAGAACGGCCTGCACCAGGCTCACCACGGTGATCACCCTGCGAGGGTCAAACCGGTCGGCGGGCAGGCCAGTCCAGCGGGCCAGCAGGATCATCGGCAGACCGCTGACCGCCATCTGCATAGCGGTGAAGAGCGGTGAGCCGGTAACCGCATAAGTGAGGGCGGTGACGGCCAGGAACTGGTACTGCCCGCCGAAGCGTGAAACCGCGTTGGCGGCTGCATAGAACCAGAGGTTGCGCCGCCCCTGTATGGTGTCCATGGGGTTTCATCCTTCCCGATCACAATGAAACCGGCCGTGACAAAGGTGTTTCACCTCTGTCACGGCCGGGGGTTATTAGCCGTGTGGGCGTCAAATGGGCATACTTCCCCCCTCCCCATGCGCAACGCACATGTTGACGATCACGACGATCTTGGTCATGGGGGGTCACCTCCCGTAATCATCCTAGTAAGACTATACTATACCCGATGGGACATCGGAAGTGTGAAAAGATAGAGATTGACCGCCCCAAACAGCAGCAGGGTTACCAGATGAGGCCACAGCGTGTGCAGCGATCGGCCGTTCCGGGCGGCGATCTTGAAAGCCGTGTAGAGTGAACCGCCGATGCCCAGGAAGAGGATCACATACTGGAGCACCTGAATGGTCAGCCCCGAGAGCAAGTTGACGGGACCGGTCACGTGATAGCCGAACAGGCCGGCGATGTTGTAGTAGATCGTCTTGCTTTCGGCCAGCAGGTGGAACAGGTTGTGGGCGATGTGACCGCCCAGGTCCAGCGGGATAATGGCATAGCCAAACCTGGCGAAGTTGGCGGCCAACCGCTCGCCTGCCGCCCGGCTGCTCAGGGCGGCAGAAAGAAGCACAACACCCATGGGTAGGCACATGGCCAGGAGGAAAATGGCCGTGAAGCCCAGCACTGGAAGGCCGAAGAGGAGCCGGGTGAAGAACTGGAGCAGCGGCGCCCAGAACGAGAGCATGCTGATGTTCTGCAGCAGCACGATCCCTACGATGACCACGGCCAGGAAGGATTCCTCCACCTTGGGCCGAGCCATGAACCAGAGTTCCTGCGTTGGCAACCGCCAAGCCAGGCGGAGCGAGTCGTTGGGGCAGTTCTTCACGCAGTGCCCGCAGTAGTTGCAGTTGGCGTTGGTCTGCATGGTGCGGGGAAACTCGAAGACCGGGCAGCCCGGCGCCTTCTCGGTTCCCTTGTAGCAGGCCTGCGAACTGCATTCGGCGCAGATCGCCGGGGTGGCCCGCAGCTGCAGGGCGGAGGCACGGGAGTAATTGCCGTTGAGCCCGCCCAAAAAGCAGAGGTAGCGGCACCAGGCCCGCCGCTCGAAGTAGACGCCGGTCACCACCAAGGCGACGACAATGGCCGCCAGCAGGTAGCCCGATCCCCGCGGGTTCTCCACCACGCCGAAGACATGGTCCGCCCAGGTGATCAACAGAAAGGTGGCATCGATCAACCAGATGCCGTACTTCTTCAAGAAGGGCGGAACAGGCCTGCCCAGGCCCGCCACCTTCTGCACCAGATCGATCACAGTGGCAAAGGGGCAGATGGCGCACCAGAAGCGGCCCAGCAAGAACATGAACAGCGGGATCAGCGGCCACCAGAAGACCCAGGTCAAGCTGGTGCCCAGGTTGAAGGTGCCGGCGCCTGGACCCCACAGCAGGGTATAGACGATGTAAGCGAAGAGCACCAGGGTGGGGTAAGCGAATATGGCGGGGAACCAGGGGCTGGCCATCAAGCGCTTGATCCAGGGCCCCCGCACCACGTTGCTGGGCACCTGCCGGAGCGCCTTCGACGGGCTGCGGCGCCCAATGGCCCCCAGGAGCAGGCTTCCGCCAATCAAGAGGCCGGCAATCCAGAGATACCAGGGGTTGGGGCCGCCTCGGACCACCAGGATGGTAAAGTCGTTGGTGACCACGCCTTTGTCCGGATCGGGCGCCTGAACGGTGCCCACCCACTCTCCCGGTTCATCCAGCCTGGCGCTGCCACGGACGTGATAGCTGAAGCCGGCATCCGAGGTAAGTCCGCCGTCGTGACTGTGGGGCACGAACTCTCCTGCCGCAGCACCGGCGTTGCTGCCCATAACGCCGCTGCCGCCACCGTGGTTGTGTCCTGCGTGTCCATCGGCGCCTACCGGCAAGGTCGTGGGGCCGCTGCCCTGCGGCATTGCAAGTGGGGTGAGGGGAACATCGATCACCTGCCCGTGCGGCCCGGTCAGCTTCAGCGTAGCTTTGGCCTGCGGCGGGAGACTGCAGAGTTCGAGGGTGAACGTATTGCGGCCTGTATGTACCTGAGGCGAGTCGGCCGTAACGGCGGCACTGTGCGGCCCGACATCGAACAACGCCACGGCGGGTGCGGTCCCGCCCCGCAGGGAACTGCCACCGCTGGCCTGTGCAGGGCCTGCCATGGCCAACGAAAGGATCAGGGCAAAGGCGAGGATCTGGGCGACGGCCAAGGTAACCCGGCGCATCTCCATCCGACCTTTCCATCGGGTTTGACGCCCTCACCCTAGCCGTTAAGTATGGAGAAATTGTGAAGAACCGTGTGCGAACCGGTGGAAGTATCCGTAAAATCCATCCCGCATGACACAAAGGGCGGCCAGGTCATACACCGTTGAGCGGGCCGGTCCCCCTCAGTTCGGCGTTCTGTCCGTGGAGCACCCGCCGCACCGTCACCTGTCCTGATACCCGCTCACCGTCCACCGTCACGCCGGTGAACGCGACGGGACCGGCGGCCATGAGATCGTACAGCGCAGCACTGGTGAGGGTGTTGGGCCCAAGCAACAGTACACGCCACGGGTCAGGTTCGCCTGCTGCCGGAACGCTCATGTACGCCTTCTTCACGGTGACGGCCTGGCTGTCAAGATAGCACCGCTGCAGTTCAACCTCGATCGTGAACCCCTCCAGCCCGAAGCCTCTTGCCCACAAGTTCGACAC
>JBLNEM010000412.1:0-3105 GCA_050262655.1 Mycobacterium leprae
TCCTGTTCGTAGTTGCGGGACTGCCTGTGTCCGCCTCACCCTCCACCACCCGCACAGTGACCGGGATGGTGACTGACCTCGACGGTCGGCCGCTTCAAGGGGCAGAGGTGGAAGTCTACCAACTTGGCGCAGGGTTGGTGGCATTGCTGACCACAGACCAAACTGGCGGCTTCTGGATGCCGTCGAGCCCCGCGGATGGGACGCTTTGGCTCCTCCGCGCGTCGGCGACAGGCTACCGCGTATTGGAGACCGGGTGGGTGGATCTGGCCAATCACCCGTACCAGTCCTTGCGACTGGAGCCACTGCTGGGCAACTGCCAGATCACCTTGCGCAGCCAGGATGGCAGCCCCATCTCCGGCCGTGTCACACTTTTGGCCGCCTCTGGTCGGACTGTGGCTGAAGGGGAGGCAGTCGGCGGGCTGTACCGGGCAGAGGGCGTGATGGCGGGCCAGTACCGGGTTGTCGCCAGGGCAGCTGGGCACCTTACCGGGAGCGCGGCGCTGGCCATTGCACCGGGACAGACGGCCGCAGCGGTTCTGGCGCTACAGGCGGCTCGATTTGCAGTGGCTGGTCTGGTAATCGACGGCGCTACGACGCAGCCGGTTGCAGGTGCGACCGTCCTGCTGATGGATGACCGCCTGATCCAAGTGGCCTCAGGCGACACGGATTCCCAGGGGCGTTTCCGGCTGGCCGTGTCGGCCATGGCGCCGGGCGAGTATCGGGTGCGGGTCGTAGCAAAGGGCTACCGTATGACCGAGACTGCGGGGGTCACGCTGGCTGCTGGTGATGAACGGGATTTCACCGGCGGCGAGTCGATCCGCCTGCAGCCGAACACCACGGTTGTGTCTGGCGTGCTGATGAACGCATACGGCTCCAAACTGCCTGACGCCAGGGTAGTCCTGGAGATCAAGGGGTTTGGTGAGTGGATGACCACCCAGACCGACAAGGACGGGGAGTATCGGTTTGAGGGGGTTCCCTGGCAGACAGATGCCCTTGTGCGGTTGTCGTCTGGTGAGGTCAACAACCGTTTCAGCACCGGGTGGTTCGCCCTGAAGCATGCTGGTTGGAACCAGGTGCTCCTTCAGAACCAGGAGGAGGTCAAGTATACCTTTGGCGCCGGTGATGTGGCCGGAGTCGTTCTTACGCCGGAGGGTGCACCCGTAGCCGGGGCCAAGGTGGAACTGTTGCGTAGTTCGGGCGAGAGTAAGAGCGTGGAAACGGGGGCAGACGGCAGTTTCCTGCTGAAGGACGTGCCGGGTACGGTTCAGGGTTCCTGGAGCTCGGCTCCTTACACGGTGCGCATCAGTAAGAGCGGCTACCGTGCCACGAGGGAGTTCAGCATGGATGGCCAGGAGGGCACAGGACTTGCCGTTGTTCCCCGGTCCCGGACGATGCTCAAGGCCGTACTGCAACCGACTGAGGCAACGGTTTCAGGGCGGGTGACCGACGCAGAAGGACACGCTGTGGCAGGGGCGAGGGTTCGGCTCGAGGCGGACGGAATCGACGAGGGCCTGGCGTCTGTCACCGATGCGCTTGGTTGGTACAGTCTGAAGGGGATCTCAATCCGCCCCAATACTACCTATGGGCTGAAGGTAGAAGCCGACGGTTACCTGACGCCCGTACCGCTAAACGTGACCACCGCTGTCACCAGTGTAACAGCGCTGCCATCGGTGCGGCTGACAAAGGCGGAGCGCCTGGTCAGCGGTCTCGTGCTTCGCCCGGATGGAGCGGCGGTAGCGGGAGCGACGGTGGCGTTGATCGGACCGACGGGACAGCAGCTTGGCCAGGCGTCAACCGACGAGGCTGGCTTCTACCGGCTGCGGGCTGCCTTGCCGCAGACCGGTTGTCTGCTGTTGAGCGCCACCCGAGAGGGTTATGGTCGCCTTCTGGTGGATATGGAGCCCCCGGCGGGGGGCCAAAACATGACACGCAACGTAACCCTGCTGCCAGCTACGGCAGCGGTTTCGGGCCGTGTGCTGGACGGGAATGTGCAAGGGGTAGCCGGCGCAACGGTTGAACTGTTGGAGGAGGGTCGGGGCGTGATGGCGACGGTGAGCACCGCCGCAGACGGGCGCTTCCGGTTCGACGCCGTGGCCCTGGGAGGCTCCGGGTGGTTCTGGTTGCGGGTGAGGCCTACCAGTGGGCGTTTCGCCGGTTCCCTATCAAGTGACACCGACCTGGTGCCGCTGCAGCGACTGCTGCCGGGGCAGGAGCGGGTGCTGGATCTGTTGATTCGGTAGTCCCACCGAATCCCCCCCTAGATTTCGGTGCCAAAATGGTCCCCGGCTTCGGCGGTTTGTCCGAAGCCGGGTTCCCTTTTCTTCAGGGCTATTCCGGGTATTACCCTGTGCCTTTTCCTTCTCGTGATTGTAAAAATATGGTAGAAACGGTAAAATGAAGTGTGAGCACTCGATTTGGAGGCGGTGCTATGCTGTCCAACCGGATTGCTGCAGTCTCGCCCTGGGGGGTAGCGAAGCCCAATGGTGCCCAGGACCCCAATGGGGCCCAGGGGCCAGATGAAGCCCAGGGGCGAGATGGTGCCAACGCCCCAAATGGTGCCCGGAGGCCGGATGGCGCCCAGGCGAACGGGGCTCAGGGGCCGAATGGCCCTCCAGGTCCAAATAGCGCCCAAGGTCCAAACGGGATGCCAGGTTCACATGCCCCTCCAGGCAGGGCTGGTCCTCCAGGCCTGACCGGGGCAGACGCACATGGCGTGGCGGTCAGGAACCACGGTGTTCATCGGAACAGCGCCCTTTCACGCGGAAGGCCTCTCACAGACCAGGTGACCATCAGCCGAGACGCACAGGCCCTGTACCGGATCACGCTGACCTGGAGCGTCCTGGGCCGTCTGTTCGGCGTGGAGCAGCCGGGGCAAGTTTTCGACCCGACTGCCCTCTGGAAGACGCTGGAGGAGGCTCGCCGTAATCTTGAGGAAGTGCAGCAGCGTCAGGGCGTCGTCGACTCCCTGCAGTCTTCCACACTGGCCGGGGCCGAATCGCTGGTCGAGAAATACTTCGGCCTCAGGGCAGATGGCGCTCCGCTGCGCGTGGTTCTGGAAGACGACATGGGCGGCGCGATGGCTTCCCTGAGCTACGCGTATGACCA
>JBLNEM010000413.1:0-15382 GCA_050262655.1 Mycobacterium leprae
CGGGAGCGATCGGAGCTGCTGGTGGCCCGGGAGCGATCGGCGCTGGTGGTCCGGGAGCGATCGGCGCTGGTGGTCCGGGAGCGATCGGAGCTGCTGGAGGTCCGGGCGCGATCCGAGCTGCTGGTGGTCCGGGAGCGATCGGCGCTGGAGGTCCGGGAGCGATCGGAGCTGCTGGAGGTCCGGGACCGATCCTCGGTGGTCCGGGAACGATCGGAGCTAGTGGAAGCCCGGGAGCTGTTGGAGGCCGGGGTGGAACCGGATGACCGGGACGAAGTAGATGTAGTCGAACGTGAGGTGGTAGAGGTCGTGTTCCTGGCTGTAGTGTTCCTGCTTCTCGCCATTACTGCACTCCTCCTTACCAAACTGAGCTTTGTGTCGCGCCATTATAGCGCCGCACGGTATAAATATACCACAATTTAGCCCAATAAACCCCGAACGTGCGACCGTTTTTTCACATACATTTTTGTTACAACGTGAAGTCTCATAACTGCCACTTAATCGTCGTCAGCAAAACCCAGAGCAATTGGGCGAATGGCGGGCTTCAGCCTACCGTCAGCCACGCCGATTAAGATCAGGACAGCCGGCGAGGCGGGGGCCGTCGCTGGAGGACAGAGCCGGCCGGGCGCCGGGCGGTGGTCAGAACGGGCTGAAACCAGCTCGACACAGTCTAAAGGTTTTGTCAATCGCATTTCATCGATCCAAACCTGCATTTCGCCGCCGCATTTTGCTCTTTTATAGCTATAAGGAGTAGGGCCGATGGCGGATTGGCTATCCGTGCGGCTGGGCTTAGACTCAACGAAGAAGAGCTAGTAATCCGATCGACGGATATTCCGTCGATCAGGGAGGTCGAAGAGGATGGCAGTCGGCTCGAATGCAGCCTCGATCAAGCTCCCCGTCACGGACGATTACGGTATTTTCAATATCCGTATGGAGTCCATCGGTGGGTACGGCGCTAACATCGCCGGTAAGATGCTGGCAGAGGCTGGGGTTCTCTATCAGGGGCTGAACGGCTCCAATTTCTCGTCTTATGGCTCCGAGAAAAAGGGCTCGCCGGTTAAGGCTATGGTGCGGTTCTCTGCGCCTGAGACCCCGATTCGCATCTGGTCCCCCATTGAAGAGCCCCACATCGTTTGCATTTTCCACGAGGCCCTGATTCGCACTCAGCCCGTGGTGGCTGGCCTGGTGGCCGGTGGCACCGTCATCGTGAACACCAAGAAGTCCCCCGCCGAGATGCGCAAGATCCTGAAGCTGGACAACGCCCGCATCGGCACCTTCGATGCGATGAGCATTGCCGTTGAGACGAAGAGCCGTGCCAACATGGCCTTCCTGGGCGCCCTCTGCGCCGCCGCCCCCTTCATCGATAAGGAAGCGGTCAGGCGGATGATCACCGATACCTTCACCAAGAAGTATCCGGCCACCGTGCCCGGCAACCTGGCCTGCTTCGACCGCGGCTTCAGCGAGGTCAAGTTCGAGGAGTTTAGCGCCGGCACTGCCGCCACCACCTTCAAGAAGAGTGGCCCGAAGTTCGGCTACAAGAACCAGGTGCTCGGTGGTACGATTGTCAACCCCGGCAACATGGCTGAGAAGGACCTCTCGGCTTCCCGCCAGGGCTTCCTGCCCGCCTTTAACCGGGCTACTTGCATCGACTGCGCTCAGTGCGACATGGTCTGCCCGGACTACTGCTTTGTCTGGGAGAAGGGTGTCGACAAGCGTGGCCGCCCGGCCAACAACCTCCTCGGCATCAACTACCAGTACTGCAAGGGCTGCCTGAAGTGCGTCGAAGCTTGCCCGACCGACGCCCTCCAGTCCGTGCGGGAAGAGGATGGCTACGCCGACGAGCATACTGTCAAGCACACTAATCTGTTTGCGAACGGGAGGTGAGCGGCATGGCACTGAACAAGAAGCAGGTTTCCGATTTTAAGTCTGGTAACGAGATGGCTGCCCTTGCCGCCAGCCACATTAACTTCCACATGATGGGCTATTTCCCCATCACCCCGTCCACGGAAGTGGCGGAGTATATCGATGACATGCGGGTCTCCGGCGAGAACACCATTCGCATGGTGCCCGCCGACGGCGAGCATGGTGCAGCTGGCGTCTGCTATGGCGCTGCTGTTGCCGGCGCCCGTGTGATTAACGCTACCTCGGCGAACGGCTACCTGTACGCCCTGGAGCAGATGCCGGTTCAGTCCGGCACCCGCATGCCGATGGTCCTCGACCTGGTTACGCGCGCAGTCTCCGGCCCGCTCGATATCCGTGGTGACCACAGCGACCTCTATTACTCCCTGAATACTGGCTGGGTTGTCCTGTATGGCGACAACCCGCAGGAAGTCTATGACCTCCATCCGATCGCGGTTAAGGTTGGCGAGCATCCTGAGGTCCGTCTGCCGGTCATCGTCGGCTATGATGGCTTCTTCACCAGCCACCAGAAGCGGCGCGTTGAGTACTTCGAGGATTCCGAGGTCATGCGTAGCTGGGTTGGCCCGCAGCCCGAAGGCTTCCCGCATGCCCTGGACCCGAAGAACCCGACGTCGTTCGGCTCCTATATGAACGACCCCGACCTGATCAACAACAAATACCAGCTGCACCTCGCCATGCAGAGCGCCCTGAAGGTCCTGCCCGAGGTCTTCGACAGCTGGGCTCAGTTGACCGGTCGCCAGTACAAAATGGTGGAAACCTACCGGCTCGAGGATGCCGATGTGGCCCTCTTCTTGCTGGGTTCCGCCGCTGACACCGGCCGTGAGATCGCTGACAAGATGCGCGAGAAGGGCATCAAGGCCGGCGTCATCTCCCTGCACGTCCTCCGCCCGTTCCCCACCGAGATCATCCAGAACGCCCTGAGGGGCGTCAAGGCACTGGTCATCGGCGAGCGTGCCGACTCCTACGGCGGCAACGGCGGCAACCTGACCCACGAGATCAAGGCTGCCCTGAAGGACGATCCCGCCAACAATACCTTGATCGCCTCCCGTATCTACGGCCTGGGCGGCAAGGACTTCTATCCGGAGGATGCGGTTGCGTTCTTCGAACTGGCCCAGCAGATGCTGGCGACCGGTAAGGTGGAAGTGCCGTTCGATTACTTCGGTATTACCACCGATACCAAGGCTGAGCCGGTCATCTCTGTGCCTCCCCTGACTGAAGAGGAGACCCAGAGCCCGGTCAAGGTCGAGGTCGTCGGTACTGAACTGAAGGTTACCGTGCCGCCGCCCCGCCAGATGATGGGCATGACCAAGCGTATTACGCCTGGACACGGCGCCTGCCCTGGCTGCGGCATCTTCGGTGCCCTGGACAACTTCTTCCGCGGCCTCTCCGGCCACGTGGTGGTTCTGTTCCAGACCGGCTGCGGCTACGTTGTTACCACCGGCTATCCGCACTCTGCTCACCGTGTGACCTTCATCCACAACCTGTTCCAGAATGGCGCCGCCACTCTGGCGGGCGTGGTGGAGTCCTTCGAGGAGAAGCAGAAGCGGGGCGAGATCCCGGCTGACGAGAAGATCACCTTCGTGATGGTCAGCGGCGACGGCGGCATGGACATCGGCATGGGCCCGGCCATCGGCACTGCGCTGCGTAACCACCACCTGATCATGCTGGAGTATGACAACCAGGGCTACATGAACACCTGTAGCCAGCTCTCCTACTCCACGCCGTACGGCCACAAGACCGAAACCTCCCATGTTGGCGAGTTCGGCAAGGGTAAGTGGTTCCACCACAAGGACACCGCTCAGATCTTCGCAGCGACCCACATCCCGTACGTCTTCACTGCCGTCGAGTCCAATCCGCAGGATCTGTGGAAGAAGGCCGCCAAGGCTCAGTGGTACGCTCAGAACGTGGGTACCGTTTACGGCAAGCTGCTGATCGCCTGCCCGCTGAACTGGGCCTCGCCCGACAACCTGGGCACCAAGATCGTCCAGGCTGCCGTCGACTGCAACTTCTTCCCGCTGTATGAGGTGGAGCGTGGTATCACCCACATCACCTACAACCCCGAGGAGAAGAACAAGAAGACCGGCGTGGAAGAGTGGCTCAAGATGATGGGCAAGACCAAGCACATGCTGAAGGACGCCGAGCTGACCGCCGAGCTGCAGCGGGAGATCGACCGCCGCTGGAACCGGCTGAAGGCCATGTCGGAGCACCCCGACCTGTAAGAAATATCCAAAACCCCGCAGGGCGCAAGCGCTGCGGGGTTTCTCTATGTTTAGCTCTGCTGATCCTTGCCATCAGAGGTAAGTATGGGGACCGGATAATCTGGGGAGGAATCGGCACGGTCAGCGGAGAAATGGGCTCCAATTGGGATCGATTCATCCCATCCGGAATGTGGATCAGACGCGGCCTTTGGCAAGGCGGTAAAACTGATAGACCCATTTTGGCGAACGAGAGGGGGAGACCTGTTGGCACGTGAGCCCGAATCGATGGGCGAGCTCAGTTTTCTGGCAGGACTATTGAAGCGGGGCTTTGTCAACATCCCCCGCATCATATTTGACTTATCGGCTGATTTGGGGCTGGACTACGCCGACATGGGCAAGCTGTTCGCAGTCATGGCCTGTTTCGGTGGGCCGGCGGAAAACCCATTCGGCCCTTATCATATTTCGCGCGGGACCAATCCCGGCGACTTTGATCAGGTGCGTACGCTCGTGCTTGAACTGGAGCAGAAAGAACTGGTTCTGACGAAAAACCAGTCAGACGAAGAGATCACCTTCTCCTTCGGGCCTCTCCTGTATAGGCTCAGGGCCTACTGGGAGGAGAAACGGGCATTACACGAGGCCGAGGCAAGGGCCAGGGCCGAGGCGGCAGCCGGCCGTATGGTGGACCCGGCGGTGGAGGCTGCCGAGCGCCTCCTTGCGCGCCCCCTGTCGTCAGGCGAGGTGAAGGATATTCAGGACTGGGTCGATTCGTTCGGCTTCAGTGTGGACCTGGTACAGGCGGTCATTGAAGAGGGAAAACGTAGTCAGGGTAATCCTCGCATGGCCTATTTGAATCAGATCGCCCGGCAGTGGCACCAGGACGGCATCACAACGCCGCAGGGGGCCGAAGAGGCTGCCGAGCGGCGCCGCCAGTGGACGGGCAAACATAAGGTGTTCCTTGGGCTCCTGGGGCTCAATCGACCCATTACCGTTCCTGAACATCAGCTAATGGACAAGTGGTCGGAGGAATGGGGCTTCAGCAACGAGGTCATCATCAGGGCTCTGGAGGCATCCAGCGGTGTGGCCAAGCCGCTCCACTATGCGAACAAGATTCTGGAGTCCTGGCGCACACAGGATGTGCGGACGGTAGCCGACGCTGAACGGGCACAGGCGGAGCATAAGCGCAGTCAGCAGCCGGCCGAGGGCGGCAGGAGTTCAAACCGCCGGTCTTCGGCCCCGTCAAATTCAAATGTCTTCCTGAAACGGGATGGGAAGAAGGATAGGGCGTATGACGATTACCACTATGACAAACCTGGCGAGTGAGCGGATGAAGCGGCGCGAGGCGCGTATCCGTCAACTGGAGCAAGAACGGGAGCAGCGTGAAGCGGCGATTTATGCCCGAATCCCCCGTCTGGCGGAGATCAAGGAGCTTCAGGCCGAGATCGGTGTCGATCTGGCGCGGCTAGTGCTGAAGGCCAAGACCCGGTTCGGCAAGAGCTTCGAGGAGCTGCGTCAGTGGTCTGCCGCCCTTTCGGCCGAAAGGGCTGAACTGCTCCGACGCAACGGGATTGACCCGCAGGAGCTGGAAGTGCACTGGGACTGCCCGGCCTGCAAGAATACCGGCTGGTTGGCCCCGGAGATCGTGGAGGGCCAGTTGGTTCGGCCCGCACGCAAGTGCGATTGCCTGGTCCAGGAGGAGATCAACGACCTGTACCGTGGGGCCGGTCTGACCGGACTCTTGCGCGAACAGACTTTTGCTGACTTCGACCTGACGGTCTATCCGCCGGAGGATCGCAAGTATATGGCTGCCCTGCTGGAGACCAGTAAGGAGTATGCCAGGCGCCTGGGAACAGGGGCGCAGGTAGAGAGCCTCCTCTTCGTGGGCGATGTGGGGCGGGGCAAGACCTTCCTGTCGTCCTGCATTGCCAATGATGCTGTGGCAGCCCGGCGAATGGTGGTTTACTTCACTTTTGCCGAGTTCCTAGACCTGATCCGGCTTCATCGCTTTGACGATGAGGAACGCTATCGGGAAGGGATTCAACGGTTAATGGACGCAGACCTGATCGTCCTGGACGACCTGGGCGCCGAAAAGGTGACGGAGTTTGTCGGACAGGAACTGTTCAACCTGATCAACAACCGGATGAACCGGCGCATGCCCATGGTGGTCTCCACCAATCTGACGCCGGGTGAGATCGAAGATGCCTACGGGCCGCGTATTGCTTCGCGGCTTCTGAACGGGTTCCGCGTGTTTGCACTGAAGGGCGATGATGTCCGGAAGGTGCTGAAGTTCCGGCGGGCCGAAAGGGGATATGGAGCGTGAATGAGAAGGGGCTGACCTCGGGGCTGAACCAGCAGGAGGCGCCCCTCTTTGCCGCTTTACAGGCATATGTGGCGCAGGTAAGAGCGCCTTATCACATGCCAGGGCATAAGATGGGCCACGCCGCTCCGCCCGAATGGCGGCAGTTCATGGGTGAGAACGCCTTACGCATTGATCTGACCGAAGCCCCGGGGCTCGACGATCTGCACGCCCCCTCCGGTGCGATTCTGGCAGCGGAGCGGCTCGCGGCGGACGCCTTCGGAGCGGCTGAATCGTATTTTCTGGTAGGGGGCACAACCGCCGGCCTGCATGGGCTGATTCTGACCGCCTGCCGGCCGGGGGAGAGCATCGTTCTCCCACGCCATGCGCACCGCTCGATTTTGGGCGCCACCATTTTGGCCGGTGCCCGGCCCAAGTGGGTGCCTGTCCAGTTCGACCCCGATCTGGATGTGGCCATCGGGCCAGAGCCAAAAGCGTTGGCGGCGGCCTTGCCGGGCAGCAGTGCTGCGCTGCTGGTGCACCCCACCTATTTCGGGGCGGCGTCTGACGTCGCCAGTCAGATCGAGATGATTCACCAGGCGGGACTGCCGGTACTGGTTGACGGGGCGCACGGGACTCACTTCGGGTTTCATCCGGCGCTGCCCCCCTCCAGTCTCCATCTCGGGGCGGATGGCGTGGTGCAGTCGGTGCACAAGACCGGTGGGAGCCTCACCCAATCGGCGATCTGCCATTTGGGCCGGGGGAGCCGGTTGGAGGCCGCACGCTTGCGGCAGATGCTGCCGCTCGTGCAGTCCACCAGCCCGTCATACTTGTTGATGGCCTCGCTCGACCTCGCCCGGCGCGAACTGGCGTTACACGGCGAGGCGATGTGGGATCGGGCCCTGACCCTGGCTACGACTGCACGGCGCCAGTTGGCGCAATGCAAGGGCATTCGTGTAGCCCCCGCTGCGGATCCCACCAAGCTGCTGATCGATGTCCGCGGACGCCGTCTGACCGGTTTCCAGGCCTATGACCTCTTGTGGGAGAGGGGGGTGGCGCTGGAGGCTTCAGGGCTGGGCTGGGTGCTGGCATTATTGACCCACGGCGACGAAGAGGAATCCGTAGCGGCCTTGGTGAAAGCTGTAAACGAGCTACCGGAAGGAACAGGCCTGCCGCCTCGTCCCCCGGCGCCGCCGGAGGCCACGGCATTGCTCACGCCGCGGGAGGCGTTTTTAGCCGCCAAGGAGCTTGTGCCCCTGGCCGATGCCACGGGGCGGATTGCGGCCGAGATGGTCTGTCCTTATCCGCCGGGTATTCCGGTAGTCGTCCCCGGTGAGCAACTGAGCCCCGATGTAATCGAATACCTACAGGCTGCTCGTCACATGGGCAATCACTTGCAGGGGCCGTCCGACCCCGAACTCCGCTATATCCAGGTAGTCAGGGAGTGAATCCAAGTTGGGTCTCTTCATCTCGGTCGAGGGAGTCGACGGTTCGGGTAAATCGACGCAGCTCTCGCTTTTGTTGGCCTACCTTGATCAGAAGGGCGTACCCTACGTCTTTACCCGTGAGCCGGGCGGCACCCCACTGGCTGAGGAGATTCGGCGTGTGCTCCTGGATCCGGTGCATGCTGGCATGCCGGTGCTGACCGAGGCATTTCTCTTTGCGGCCGGCCGCGCCGACCATGTGGAGCGGGTGATCCGACCGGCTCTGGCAACCGGCAAACTGGTGATCTCTGATCGTTTTGTCGATGCCAGCCTGGTGTTCCAGAGCTTCGCCGGCGGTCTCCCCCTGGAGTTCGTCCAGGCGATCAACCGGGAGGCGACCGGCGGTCTGGCGCCGGACAGGACGATCGTGCTGGATCTGCCGCCGGATGTGGCGCGGCAGCGCCGGAGCGGCCGTTCCGACGACCGGATCGAGCAGAAGGAAGAGGCCTACCACCACCGGGTGCGCGAAGGATATCTGCTGTTGGCAAGAAAAGAGCCGGATAGGGTAAAACTGGTAGATGCATCCGGCAACATCGAGGCCGTTCAGGCGAAAATACGTGCATTGGTGGATGAGATACTTTAACCATCGGACTCAGCTCAAGCGGATGGTAGATCGATCTGGAGGTGCGTGAGCGTGAAGCTAGTCGTAGCAGTCATTCAGGACAAGGACTCGCATCGCTTGCTGGGAGAGTTAACGCAGACCGGGTTCCGTGCCACCAAGCTGGCCAGTACCGGTGGGTTCCTGCGTGAAGGGAATACGACACTCCTCCTGGGTGTCGATGACGCCGATGTGGACCGCGTGGTGGGCCTGATCAAAAACTCCTGCCGGGCCCGGGAACAGTTGGTGACGCCGCTTTCGCCCATGGGTGGACCTGCCGACTCCTACATCCCCTATCCGGTGGAGATCCTGGTCGGTGGCGCCACGATCTTTGTGCTGAACGTGGAGCGATTTGAGAAGTTCTAGGAGCGAGTGAGAACGGTGGCCGGCAGCAGGTTCCGCAGGAGCCTGCGGCAGGCGACCCATCTAGGGGGTTATGGACGTGAGTTGGGCGGCCATCGTCGGGCAAAACCTGGCGGTTCGGCTTATGCGCCAGGCTGTCACCACCGACAAGGTGGCACACGCCTATCTGTTTGAGGGCCCGGAGGGGGTTGGCAAGCGCAGGGTAGCGCTGGAGCTAGCCAAGGCGCTCAGTTGTCATCATCCCGGGCCCGAGGGCGCGTGCGATACTTGTTCTGCCTGCAGGCGCATTGCGGCCGATCCGCCCGTTTATCCCGATCTGACCATCTTGTCGCCTGATGGCCGTTTCATCAAGACGGAGCAGGTGGGCGAACTGCAAAGCGTCATGTACGCCCGCCCGAACGAAGGCAAGGTGCGAGTGGCGATCATCGACGGGGCGGACCGCATGAACGATGTGGCGGGGAATCGGCTGCTGAAGCTTCTGGAGGAACCGCCGGCGTATGCGGTCTTGATCCTGTTGACCCATAACCTGTCGGGCGTCCTTC
This sequence comes from Mycobacterium leprae, assembly GCA_050262655.1. Lineage (GTDB taxonomy): Bacteria > Bacillota > Sulfobacillia > Symbiobacteriales > Symbiobacteriaceae > DASXVX01. The sequence continues at coordinate 9,396 of JBLNEM010000413.1, forward strand.
CCACCTTGATCTCCCGCTGTCAGGTCGTGCACTTTCAGCCGTTGAGCAGCGAGGAGGTTGCCCGCGTGCTGGTCGAACAGAGCGCGGTACAGGCCGGCGAGGCCACTCTGCTGGCGGCTTTGTCGGGCGGAAGCGTCGGCAGAGCTGGCCGAATGGCGGCCGACGAGGACCTGAAACAGCGCCGGGAGCAGAGCGGCGACCTGCTGCTCAAGCTGCATACCCTCGACGATCTCATGTTGATCGGTCAGGCGGAGGCCTTGGAGAAGGAGAAAGAGCATCTGGATGACTGGCTGGACCTGTTCGGCCTCTGGCTGCGGGATGCCCTCATCCTGGCCCAAACGGGCCGGGATGAGCTCCTCATGAATCGGGACCGTTATCCGGTGTTGACAGGATTAGCCGACCGCTACGGTGCTGCCCGCCTGATGGCGATGCTGGGCATCATCACACAGGCTCGCTCGAACCTGCAGAAGAACGCCAACACGCGACTGGCCCTCGAGGTCATGTTGCTGCGCCTGGGAGAGATCGCTCAGGGGTAAGCGGCGACATAACTTGCTTTTGGCGTATTCTGAAGTCTATACTAAAGGGTAGTGCCGTCGCTATAGTCAGGCGACGCCAGGAGGTGACCGGATGGTCCGGGTGGTAGGCGTGCGGTTCAAACCCGCAGGCAAAGTATACTACTTCGATCCCAGCGAATTGGAGATTCCCGCCGGCAGTTGTGTGGTGGTGGAGACTGCCCGCGGGGTTGAATATGGCGAAGTAGCTGTAGGTACCAGGGATGTAACAGAAGAACAGATTGTAGAGCCGCTGAAAAAGGTTCTCCGGTTGGGTTCGGATAAAGACGCAACGGTGGCTGCCGACAATCGGCGCAAAGAGCAAGAGGCATTTAGCGTCGCCCAGAAGAAGATCGAGGCCCACGGGCTGGAGATGAGCCTGGTCGACGTTGAGTATACATTTGATGGCTCAAAGGTGATCTTCTATTTCACGGCCGAGGGCCGGATCGATTTCCGCGAACTGGTGCGGGATCTGGCTGGCATCTTCCGGACCCGGATCGAAATGCGGCAGATTGGTGTGCGGGACGAGGCAAAGCTCCTGGGAGGAATCGGCCCCTGCGGCCGTATTCTCTGCTGCACCAGCTTCCTGGGCGACTTCGCACCGGTCTCGATCCGCATGGCGAAGGACCAGAACCTGTCGCTGAACCCTTCAAAGATCTCCGGCCTCTGCGGCCGGTTGATGTGCTGCCTGCGGTATGAACAGGATACCTATGAGGCCGCCAAGAAGGATCCCACCCTTGCACCCGGCTACGTACCGCCGGTGCTGCTGGTGGAGGGGGATCAGGACGGCGATTTGGTCGCACTCGAAGATCGTCCGGCACGGCGGCCCAGCATGCCGCAGAGTCGGCCGGTGGAGGAGGCGGCAGTGGCCTTCTCGGCCCGAATCGCCCAGGCTGCGGGTTTGGCCGGCGAGCGGCCCACCAGCCGCGAGGAACGACCGGTCCCGGCCAGCGCCGAAGGCAGAAGCGCCAATCGCGAGGCTCTGCCCGAACAGCGGCAGCGGCCCAAGCGTTCCCCTGGCGCCGGTGGCCAGCAGCAGCCGAGGCGCGACGCGGAAGCGGGGCGTCAGAGCACGGACGGGCCGAAGCGGACCGGCGAGGCACCCGCGCGTGGCGGCGGCCGGCCCCAGCGGCAGCAGCAGCCGAAGCGGGAGGCACCTGCGGCGGAGCAGCAGGGCGAGCAGCAGCTGACCCTGCTCCCCGGCGAGAAGCTGAACGGACAGCGCTTCCAGGGTGTTCGAGGCACGGCAGAGGGTGTACCCGGTGAAAGGGCCGAGCGGCCCCGTCGGGATCGCCATCACGACCGGCGCCGTGGTCAGGGCGAGCGTCCGCAAGGCGAGCGTCCGCAAGGTGAGCGTCCGCAAGGTGAGCGTCCGCAGAGCCAGCGTGCGCCGCAGGCCGAACATCAGCAAGGTGAACAGCAGGCCCCTGGCACGAGACCGGAGGGTGGCGGTGATCGGCGGCGGCGGCACCATCGTGGCCGGCGCCGGAGTGGTGGCGGCGACAGGGGTGCCGGTGAAGGCGCCCAGGGCCCTACCCCTCCGCCTGAGCGCAACCCGCAACCGTAATAGTGGAGGGACACATGATGGATCTGCGCCTCGGAGAACGTCTGGACGACCTGGGCCGTGGCGGCCTACGGATCATCCAGCATCCGGGGCGCTTTCCCTTTGCCATGGACCCGGTTCTGCTGGCCCATTTCGTGCGGGTCCGCCGCCGTGATCGGGTATTGGACCTGGGCACCGGCAGCGGCGTGATCCCCCTGTTGCTATCGGCCCTTCATCCGGAGGCCCGCCTCACCGGTCTTGAACTGCAACCGGAGACGGCGGAGATGGCCAGGCGGAGCGTCGCACTGAACGGTCTGTCCGACCGGGTACAGATCGACTGCGGCGATTACCGGGATGTAACCGGCATTTACGGCCATGGCTGTTTTGATGTGGTCACCATGAATCCACCCTATCGGGCGCTGGGCCGAGGCGCCACCAGCCCGGTGGCAGCCCGGGCCACCGCCCGCCATGAAACCACCGGCGCTCTTGCCGATGCGGTGGAGGCGGCAGCACGGGCCGTCAAATTCGGCGGACGCGTGGCCGTGGTCTTCCTCGCCGAGCGTCTGACCGACCTCACGGTTGAGCTGCGGAGGAACGGTCTGGAGCCCAAGCGGCTTCGGTTGATTCAGCCACGGGCCGACCGACCGGCCAACTTGCTTCTGCTGGAGGCCGTGAAGGGGGGAGGGGTTGGGCTCACCGCCCTGCCGCCCCTGGTGGTGTACGACGCCGAGGGCCACTTCAGCCCCGAACTGCAGGCTATCTATGGCTCATAAGGGGCAGACTTGATGGGAACGGGGAGGGCCAGCATGGGCACGCTTTATCTGGTGGGCACACCGATCGGAAACCTGGAAGACATTACGCAGCGGGCGCTGCGGGTGCTGCGGGAGGCGGCCGTGATCGCGGCCGAAGATACCCGGCAGACCCGGAAGCTGTTGAGCTTCTTTGACATCCACACCCCGCTGGTCAGCTACCATGAACATAACCAAAAGAGCGCCGGCCCCGCGCTGGTGGAGCGGCTGTTGGCCGGCGACGACGTGGCCCTGGTGACCGATGCCGGCATGCCCGCCATCTCCGATCCCGGGGAGGATCTGGTGCGTCTGGCGGTGGCGGCGGGGGTTAGCGTTGTCCCGGTGCCCGGCCCTACGGCCTTCACCACGGCCCTGGTCGTCTCCGGGCTGCCCACGGACAGCTTCCTGTTCGAAGGCTTTTTGCCCTTGAAAGGCAAGGAGCGCCGGGCGAAGCTGGAGCAGTTGAAGTCCGAACCGCGCACCTTCATCCTGTACGAGGCGCCCCACCGGGTCGTGGATACGCTGGCCGACCTGGAAGCGGTCCTGGGGGACCGGCCGATGGCTGCAACCCGGGAACTGACGAAGATGCACGAGGAGATTCGGCGCGGGACCCCGGCCGAGCTGCGCGCCCACTTCGAAGCCACCGCGCCCCGGGGCGAGTTTGTGCTGGTCATCGGCGGTGCACCGGCAGTCGCCGAAACGCTGGAAAAGCCGGCAACGGAACGGCTGGCCGACCTGGTGGCCAAGTTGGAAGCCGAGGGCATGGACCGGAAGGCCGCCATGAAGGAAGTCGGCCTGCGGTTCGGCCTTTCCAAGCGCGACGTTTATCAGGCGCTGCTCGAACTGAAGGCGGAGGAGGAATAAGAAAAAGCACCCCTGAAGATAGGAGTGCTTTGTAGCCTATAGATGGAGATTAGCCCACCTGGGAAGCACGGCCCGCCATGGAAGCCAGGCAGGACTGGCAAACGTTCTTGCCCTTGAAGTTCTCCACGTTGGCTGCGTTGCCGCAGAACACGCAAGCAGGCTCATACTTGCGCAGGATGATCTTGTCGCCGTCCACGTAGATTTCCAGCGAATCCTTCTCCTCGATGCTCAGGGTGCGGCGGAGCTCGATGGGAATTACCACACGACCCAGCTCATCAACCTTGCGCACGATACCGGTAGACTTCATCATAACTGTTTTCCCCCTCCCTATGTACTAAAGTCAGGATAACCAATAGGGTCATCGTAACAGTGGCGCCAAAAACTGTCAACCGCTGGGGCCTTCATAATGTCTGCATATGTTTCGCGACACGCATAGTTGAAGCTGTATCGCTGCCCTAAGATAACCATAACTGGGTAATGGTCCTAAGTCAAGGGGCAATTTGGGCATTATACCCAGATTGCTCCAGCCCATTCCAGTCACTTCATCGGAATGCTGGTAAGATTCAACATCGGTACCAAGGAATCCTTCCTTGTTGACGCGAGAAAGAGTTAAAGGGGAATATTTAGTCGTTTGTACCTTCACGAACGGCATGCACACGCACACCATCGGCTCATTCATCCTAACCAAATGCATACTAATTTCTATCAGGACTATTACCTTTATAATTATCCCAACGGTGGATGGGCTCCTGCTCATGGTCTATAGGCGACGACCTTTACTTGCGCTACACTGTATGAAGGCTAAATTCGGATGTAGAGAAAGGAGCCGTTTCGCGTTATGCTGAAAAACGATTCACTCCTCCGCGCTGCGCGGCGGCAGAAAGTAGACCATACGCCAGTCTGGTTCATGCGGCAGGCGGGCCGTTTCCAGCCCGAGTACCGCCAGATTCGCCAGAAATATAGCCTCATGGAGATCTGCGAACACCCCGAGGTGTGCGCCGAGGTAACCCTGCTGCCGGTGAAGCAGTTGGGCGTCGATTCGGCCATCCTTTTCTCCGATATCATGACCCCGCTGCGGGGCATGGGGCTCAAGGTTGATATTGTGGAGAACGTGGGGCCGGTCTTCGAGCAGCCGGTGCGGACCATGGCCGATGTGGCGGCCATTCCCCAGCTCCAAACCGAAGCGATGCTGCCTTACGTCCTCGAGACGATCAAGCTGCTGGTCAATGAACTGGAAGTGCCCCTCCTCGGTTTTGCCGGCGCCCCCTTTACCCTGGCCAGCTACATGGTGGAAGGCCGACCCACTCGGGACTACCGGGTGGTGAAGACGCTGATGTACAGCGAGCCAGCGGTGTGGGATGCCCTGATGGTCAAGCTGAGCGACATGGTGGCGCAGTATCTGGTGGATCAGATTCATGCCGGCTGCCAGGCGGTTCAGCTGTTCGACAGCTGGGTGGGCAACCTGAACCGCCCGGACTACGACCAGTATGTGAAGCCGTACATGTTCAAGATCGTGCAGGCCGTCAAGGCGACCGGTGCACCGCTCATCCACTTCGGCGTGCACACCGGCCATCTGCTGGAGTCCATGGCTTCCGTAGGCGCCGACGTGATGGGCGTCGACTGGAAGGAAGAGGTCGATCGGGCCTGGGAGCGCATCGGCTTTGACCATGCCGTGCAGGGGAACCTCGATCCGGTGGCGGTATTTGCACCGCCGGCCGTCCTGGAAGCCAAGGTGCATGACGTGCTCCGCCGGGTAGGCGGGCGTCCGGGCCATATCTTCAACCTGGGGCACGGCGTCATGCCGCAGATGTCCAGCGACAGCCTGAAGCGGGTCGTTGAACTGGTCCATGCCTATGATCCGCGGGAGGCGATGTAGGTGACACGCCCGGTCGTTGGGGTTCTCGTGATGGCCTATGGCTCGCCGGAGCAGCCCGAGGATATCCTGCCATACTACACGGACATCCGCCGCGGCCATGCGCCCACGCCGGAGCAGTTGACGGCGCTCCAACGGCGCTATGAGGCCATCGGCTCCTCGCGGTTGAACGAGATTACCAGGGCGCAGGTGGAAGGCATTGCACGGGTGCTGGCCCAGACGGATGATCCGATGGAGTATCGGGTCTATGGCGCCAACAAACACTGGACGCCGCGCATTCCCGATGTGGTCCGCCAGATGGCAGCAGACGGCATTGAGCAGGCGGTGGCGCTGGTGTTGGCGCCTCAGGCTTCCAAGCTCAGTTCGGG
>JBLNEM010000414.1:0-9133 GCA_050262655.1 Mycobacterium leprae
CACCACGTCGCCGCGGCTGACGCCGGTGGGGTTGAAGACCACCAACCACTCATCCGCCCGGTTGATACCCCCCGCCAGCTTGTGGGTTGCCCCGGAGAGTACGCCGCCGCCCAGGGCGAAGACCCGCTGATACTCCTTGGCGCTGTCCTCGTACACCTCATGAATCGACGAGCCGGGGATGATGTCATGGAACTGGTTCCGCAGCACGATCTCCCAGGCAGCGTCCAGATCCGCCTTCGGATAGGGTGCGTCGATCAGGCTGCCGGCGGCAGTGGCATAGAGCTCGGCGTTATGGAGCAGGAACTCGGACTTGCGGTTCCGCCGCTTCTGCTGCGCCTGCGAGGTGTAGGTGCCGCGATGGTACTCCAGGTAGAGTTCGCCGTCCCAGACCGGCAGGCTGGGATCGCTGCCGACCCGCTGATCGAGCCGGGTAAAGAAGTCCGCCACCGTGCCGATCTGCACCCGGGGGATGCCCGGCATGTCCTTCAACCGCTCGGCGAACTCCATCATCTCACGGGTGGGACCGCCGCCGCCGTCGCCAAAGCCGAAGGACGAGAGCGTCTCGGTGTTGTGCTCCTTCTGCTGGTACAGTTCCCAGTTGCCCTTCACGATTTCGGGATAGACGTGCGCGTTATAGGTGTAGAACCAGGAGTCCGGCCGCCGCTCGGTGGGGGCCGTGACGTAGTGGGTCAGCACCTCTGTGCCGTCGATGCCCCGCCACTTGAACGTATCGTAGGGGAACCGGTTGAACTGGTTCCAGGCGATCTTGGTGGTCATGAAGTATTTCAGGCCCGACTTCCGGATGATCTGCGGCAGGGCCCAGGCATAGCCGAAGACATCCGGCAGCCAGAGCACCAGGTTCTCCACGCCGAGCTCTTCCCGGAAGAAGCGGGTGCCGTACAGGAACTGACGGACCAAGGACTCGCCGCCGGAGAGGTTCGTGTCGGCTTCGACCCACATGCCGCCCTCGGCTTCCCAGTGCCCGTCCGCCACCCGGCGCTTCACCTGCTCCCAGAGCTCCGGCTGGGTCTCCTTGATGAACTTGTAGAGCTGGGGCTGAGACTGAATCCACTTGAAGTCCGGGAACTCGGTCATGAGGCGCAGTGCGGAGGCCCAGGAGCGGGCGGTCTTCAGCTTGATGTTGTCCAGGGTCCAGAGCCAGGCTACATCCAGATGGGTGTGCCCGATATGCGTCACCGTCGGCTTGAGCGCCTCAGTCCCCTCCAGCCGCCGGAGCCCCTCGCTGGTAATCGCCCTGGCCGCCCGCACGCTCTCGTAGAACCGCTCAGAACCGGGGAAGGTCCAGTCGAGCACCAGCATGGCCTGCTCCGCCAGCTTCAGCAGTTCCACCCGCCGGGCGTCGGTCTTCTCCAGCACCTTGGCGCTGCGGCGGATGGCATCCAGGTCATAAGCCAGCGCGTTGGTCTCGGCATCGAACCAGACCAACTGCGGCGGCTGCCAGAGCAGCTCACGCACCGGCTCCCGCCGCCCCGCCCATGCCTGAATCGCCATATGGAAACTCCCCTGGCAGAGGGCCTCCGGCAGGAGAATCACGGTATGTTTCCGGTCGATGCCATGATACGGGCGCCCGTTCAGGAAGAGCAGCGATTCCGCCTGGTTGTCATGTCCCCCACGGGCCACCGCGTTAGGAAAGCTGACCGCCAACTGCTTCCCCGCCAACTCGGCAGGCACGTCGACCGCAGCCCTGAACCAAACGATTTGGTCCACCTGCTCAAAGATCGCCTGATAAGGCTGAACTTCGACCCACGCCGAATCGTCAAAGGCGACGGCCTCGCCGCCCAGCACATCCCCCCGCATAAACCGCACCGGCGCAACAGTAACCGCCTGCCGTGCCACATACCGCTTCAGCTCATCCACCCGCCGCTGAAGCTTCTCCTCCGACCAGAACATACGCGTATTCAACTGATCCGCCAAGATGATTGCACCTCCGGTGAGCCCCAGTAAACGAAGCCAAGCAAGGCTGAAAGCCGAGCGCAGCCGCAAGGGTGTCATGTCCCAATCCGCAAGACGAAGCCAAGCAAGGCTGAAAGCCGAGCGCAGCCGCAAGGGTGTCATGTCCCCTCCGCAAAACGAAGCCGGGCGCAGCCGCAAGGTTGTCATGTCCCCTCCGCAAGACGAAGCCGGGCGTCCCCGAAGCCGGCAGGTCTGTGACGCCGTTAGGCCCCCCGAGGAGACCCGTAGGGGCTCCGCAGGAAAAGGGGCCGTGGCGTCACAGGCCTGACGGCGTAGGGTACTCCCGCGAAGTGCTACCCTCGGTTAATCTTCCGAATAACCTCCACCGGCAACTTCGGCTGCCGATCGTAGGTGAGCAGCCCATTGATCTCCTGCTCCACGTCCGTCAACTGCGTGTAGCACCAGCCCACCACGTTCGAGCAGTCGAACAGCGCCTCCACCACCTCGGCATAGCGCCGGGCGAAATCGTCCGCGTCGGCGGCGCCCGAGTAGCCCCAGCCCTCCTGGCTGCCCGTCTTGAATGCGATGCCGCCGAACTCCGTGATCAGCATCGGCTCGCCCCGGTACTCCTGCCCCGGCACATAGAGCACGCGGCCCGCCGGCAGCAGCTTGGCCGTCTCCGCCGGGTCGATGTCGTACCGCTCCAGCAGCATCTGACGCTTCGGGCTGTAGTCATGAATGGTCAGCAGGTCGGTGCGGGCATGCTCCCAGCCATCGTTGCTCACCACCGGGCGCGTGCCGTCCAGCGACTTCAGCAGGTGATAGTTGGCCAGCAGGTGCTGCCGCTCCCGTTCGTTGGTCGGCAGCCGCGGCGTCCCCCAGCTTTCGTTTACCGGCACCCAGGCCACAATGCACGGGTGGTTGTAGTCCCGGTCGATGATCTCCAGCCACTCCCGGGTGACCCGGCCCACGTATTCGTCCGAGAAGTGATAAGCGTTGGCCATCTCCCCCCAGACCACCAGGCCCAGCTTGTCCGCCCAGTAGAGGTACCGCGGATCTTCCACCTTCTGATGCTTCCGCACCCCGTTGAAGCCCATCGCCTTGGTCAGTTCGATATCCTTCTGAATCGCCTCGTCCGAGGGCGGCGTCAGCAGCGATTCCGGCCAATACCCCTGATCCAGGACGAGCTTCTGGTAGAACGGCCGGTTGTTCAGCAGCACCTTGCCGCCGTCCACCGAGATCTTCCGCAGGCCAAAGTAGCTCTCCACCGTGTCCAGCACCGTGCCGTCCGGTGCGATCAGCTTCAGGGTGACATCGTGCAGCTTGGGCCGCCAGGGCCACCAGAGCCGGGTGTAGCGCTGCTCCGGATCAGGCAGGCCTACCGAGCGCTCAAACCGAGGCTCCGCCGCCAGGAAGCTCTCCTCAGCCACCAGCTCCCCTTCAAAGCGGACCGTCATCTGCACCTTCAGACCAGGCTTGAAGCCCTCGATGTAGAACCGGGCGTCCAAAGATACGGTGTCCAGGTCGGGGGTAAGGCGTACCCGATCCAGGCGGGTCGGCGCCACCGGCTCCAACCACACGGTCTGCCAGATGCCGGTGGTACGGGTATAGAAGATCCCTTCCGACTTGGCCTTCCAGTACTGCTTGCCCCGGGGGATGGTCATATCCAGCGAGGGATCCTCCGCCCGGACCACCACCACGTTCTCGCCCTTCGTCGCCACCGCGGTGATGTCGGCGGCGAACGGGGTATGGCCGCCTTCGTGGGTGGCCACCAGTTGGCCGTTGACCCAGACCTTGGCCCGGTAATCGACGGCGCCAAAATGGAGCAGCAGGTCCCGCCCCGCCCATTCGGCGGGCACCGTGAAGAGACGGCGGTACCAGACCACGTCGTGCAGCGACGGGTCGCCCACTCCGGAAAGCGGCGTCTGGAAGGCGTAAGGCACGGTAATCGTCCGTTCCAGCGCCCGGTTGCCGGCCCACCAACGTTTCCGCTCGCCCAGGTTCTCGTCGTCAAACGCAAACTCCCAGGTGCCGTTCAGGTTCAGCCAATCGGCACGGACAAATTGGGGCCGGGGATATTCAGAACGAGGCTGTGTCATGCGTCTAGATCCTCCTGCTGGGGTTCTTCCTCTTACTGTGCGCAAAGGGAGTAGACAGGATTAGTTTAGCTCTATAGCCAATACATTGGGAATCCTGTTTCAAAGGGGTGGGCATGATGGCTTCCAGGCGGGTTCGTTTGCTGCTGCATCAGATGGATTATGCCTTTGGGGCAGGTGGCTGGGTAGTCGCCTATAGCAAGGCGCTGGAAGGACTGACCGCTGGGCAGGCCGCATGGATTCCGGGAGTGGGCAGCAGCGAAGGCCCGATTCCCGGCGCCAACAGCATCTGGCAGATGACCAACCACCTGGCCTTCTGGAAAGAACTGATCACCCGCCGGATTCACGGAGCGCCGTTGGCCGGCCCCCGCATTCGCAACCAGGACACCTTCGGGCTGGCCGATCCGCGGGACGAGGAGGGCTGGAAAGCCGCCGTTCAGCGACTCTACACGGCCCATCAGTCCATGCGGGAGGCGGTTGCGCAGCTGCGGGATGCCCAACTGGAGCAGCCGCTGTCGGGCGAATCCACGCCCCTGGGTACCGTTCTGGCCGAACTGAACCTGCACGATGCATACCACCTGGGGCAGATTCTGTTGACCCGGAAGCTGCAGCACCGTTGGAAGGACCGTGAATAGCGCGCAGCAAAGGCCCGCCTTCCCATCCGGGGAAAGCGGGCCTCCGGCTTTGGTTACGCCTCAACCTCCGGGGCCCGGCGGATGCGCGGGTCCAGGAAGATGTCGTTTTCGTCCGTGCTGGCGGTAGAGAACTCGGAGACGACCGCCCCTTCATCGCCGGACTGGAACCAGTGCCAGGTGTCCGGGGCAATGGTGTACTGCTCGCCCTGGTTCAGCTCAATCTGGTGCCAGACGGTGTAGTTGGCCTCATCGCCGGCGGGCGGCCGGACGGCCGGATTCGGCGTAGCAGATCCGGCGATATACAGGTAGACCTTGCCCCAACGGCAGCGGAAGGTCTCCTCCTTGCCGGGCTGGCCATTCACCGCCGGATGGCGATGCTGCGGGCAGGTCTGATGCGGGAAGAGCACCATCTCCTTGGCGCAGTGCCGCGCGGTGTTGACGTAAACGACCAACTGGAGACCCGTCTGGTCCAACTGATTCAGGCCGAAATCGGCCACTTCCAGGTTGGCCTTCTCATCGGGACGCAGGTAGATATGGGCCCGCTCGAAATACTGCAGGGCCTTTGTGGATGCTGCTTCATACTGCTGGCGGGAAAGGGGCAAGGCTCTCGTCTCCTCTCGGGCTGAGCGTCGACACTCACCATACTTATAGAGTCTACCCGATCGCTTCGTCTTGTTGCCCGTTGATGCCCGCCTTGTGCTGCATTGATGCCGCCCGCACCTGCGGACCCACCACCCGCTTGACCCAGAAGAAGCCGGCGACGCAGAGCAGACCGACCATCACAAAGACGCCGCGGGGATTGATATAGGACGCGATCCAGCCGCCCAGCAGCGGGCCGACGATGGAGCCGGCCGAACCGGCTGCCTGGTTGAGGCCGAATGCCCTGCCCTGTAAGGCCGAAGGAACAGCGGTGGCAATCATGGCAGCAACACCGGGATCGATGGCGGCGGTGGTCAGGCCGGTAGCCAGCCGTAGACCGCCCAACTGCCACGGCGACATCACGAAGGTCTGCAGGAAATAGAAGCCGGATGTGGCCAACAGGCCCAGGCTGACCGTGCGTTCAAACCCCAACTGCTCGCCCCGCCGGGCCCACCAGGGCGCCATCAAGACATAGGTAGCGCCAGGAATGGAGTAGAGCAGTCCGGCCAGCCAACCGGGCGCGTTGGCACCGGCGATCTGCTGCACGAAAGGCACCAGCACCGGCTCCAGCGACATGACAGTGGCCTGGGAGATCACGGTGATCAGGACAATGGCCACCAGCACCTTGTGGGTCGCAGCCGCCTTCAGTTCTGTCACCAGGTTGTTCTGCCCGCGGGGGGTCGGGGTGAACTCTTCCTTCACAATGATCATCGCCATCAGCAAGGGCACGGCGATCAAGACGGCAGAGACCCATGAGGCGCCACGAATCCCGATCCAGTCTGAGGCCAGGCCGCCCACCACCGGACCGATGATGGCGCCGGCCGGATAGCCGGTCTGGATCAGCCCCAGGGCCCAGCCCACGTGCTGGCGTGGGGTGGAGACGCCGATCAGCGCAATCGCCATGGGCACGAAGCCGGTCAACAGACCGATCATCATGCGGACCAACAGAAGCTGCAACGGGCTTTGGACAAGGGCCAGCAGGATGTAGCCCAGCATGAGGAACAGGCCGGCCCGGAGCATCATCATGCGCCGACCGTAGCGGTCACCGATGGCGCCCCAGATGGGGGCCATGACCATGCTGCAGACAGAGGCCACCGCGATGATGATCCCCGACCAGAACTCCTCTACGCCGGGGGCAACCCCCAGTTGCCGAAGAAAGACCGGGGTGAAAGGCATCACCATGGTCCAACAGATGCCAGCCAGGAATACGGCGAGCCAAAGTACGTATACGTTTTTCTTCCACTGCGGCAAAACGGTGACGCCTCCCTTATGAAGAAGATAAGGTTGGCGTCACCGTCCCGAAAATCCTGTCGCCCGGTGCAATGAATTTGGGGTGTTAACGATTACAAGGCCTGCCAGCTATAGCCCAGTCGCTGCCCAATCTCTTCCGCCTGGTTCAGCAGGATGGGCAGGTTGTGCCGCCCGGGCTGAATCCGCAGGCACTGGGCGTCGGCATAGGTCCAGAGCACGAAGAGCGCCTGTCCCACATCGCGGGTCAGGAGCCGGTCCGGACGGCCGCTCCAGTCGGAGAGCTGTGCCATCATCGCCTCCTGGCTGTCGAAGGCTGCGACCCGCAGACCGGACGTCCAGCTTTCCGGCCAGTGCGATTGATGGACCCGCAGCACCTCGATATCGATGCCACCCATCAGGATGGGCCGCCGGCCCCCATTGTGCGGATGGAAGGCGACCACGCCGTTCTGGTCAAGCGCCTGCTGTTCCAGCCAGCGCTCGGCCGGGTAGTCATCCAGAATGAACGGCAGGTCCTGGAGAAACTCCTCCATCCAGCGGCGGAGGATCGGGAAGCGGTCCTCCGTGCTTTCTACCTCATCATCATCTAGCCAGAGGAGAATCTCCTGGTTGACAACCTGCCACTGTGCAGTCCGCATGAATGGATACCTCCCGCTCTTCCGTCACGACTCTCCCGGGGACGATCAGCACCATGCTCCAGCAGTCCACCGTCGGCACCACAAAACGCAGCAGATGACCGCTGTGCGAGTCTGGTTCCAAGGTAAAGGGAACTGCCTGTAACTGGCCCGCCTCTGCCTCGGCGTCGGGCGTCGACCAGTAAACCGCAGCAACCGGCTCCAGGACCTTGCAGGTCACCGTCAGGTTTCGCACCGTTGGGGGCGGACTCTGGGCCTCATTCCAGCGACCTGTGGCCGTTCCCGTCAGGTTCACCAGGTGGATGCTGACCAGGTCCGAGTGCTCCCGCACCAGGGTCCAGACGCAGCCCGGGGTGGGCATCGGACTGGTGGGGCTGCCCGCAAACGAGTACACCTCGGTCACACCGCCGCCGTGCGTCTCCGAGACATCCGCCTCAGGCGGCGCCTGGAGCAGAGGGCCATATCGCACGATAAAATCGTAGTATGCCTGCATCTGTCGGCGCATCGGCGGCCGCAGACGGGCGTAGTGGGGGAAATACCCCTCGGTGAGGACCCCTTCCCCCTCGCCCAGGACCAACTGGAATCCGCCAGCCACATGGATCACCGCGGTCAGCAGCAGCAGGGCGTTGTCGGCCTGCTCGGGCGAAGCGCTGGTGTAAATGGACAGGGGAGTGCCCAGAATGACCGCCTTGGACGGGGCCATGCTCCGCGCATGTGCGATCAGGTCGCGCAGGTCCCGGTACGTGTCGTACGGACTGAAGACCTGCATGTAGTTGGCGGCCTGCGGACCAGCGGACACCTTGCGCAGCGGCCAGTTGTTCATGGCGTGGAAGAGCACCCGACTGTCAGGGCGGACGGCGGTGATGGCTGCCTGTGCCGCCACGATGAAGGGCAGAAAGTGGTCAGACAGGTCGATACTGGCCTGTCCCAGATGACCGGGATACGGCAGCGCCCGCTTTGGGTAGCCATACTGCTCGATGAGAATCCCATCGAACCCTAGCTCTGCGACGGCCCGGGTATATTCACGGAGAATGTGAGCAGTCCACGGGCTGTCGGCCCGAAAGTCCATGATGAAGAAGAGTCGGGCCACATTGAAGGGTACGCCGTCGCTCCGGTAGAGCGCCCAATCGGGGTGCTCCCGCACAAACGACTCGTCCGCCCCGTAGATGGGACCGTATGCAACGGTCGCAATACCGGCCTCACTGGCCAGACGTATCTTGCGCCGGACGCTGATCAGACTGAGTTCACGCCCCAGCGGATCCACGAAATGCTCTTCCGGGGGGATGTAGCTGTGGTGGCAGTAGAACCAGTCGTAGAAGTCGAGACAGTTGACATGCAGCCGGGTCAGCAGCTGCATCCGCCGTCGGGTCTCGGTGAGGGTCTCACCGTCCGAGAAGTCGGTCATGAAGCCCATACGGGGGGCCCTGGACCAGTGGTCTGCCACGTCGAAGGCGGTCTGGCCCGCTGCGAGTAGCGCACCCTCGGCATCCAGGGCCCGGCACTGGACCCCATACGCGGCCCACTCGCACTGCGGCGCTTCCCAGAGCAAGGGTTGGCCCGGCTCTGCCCGTAACCGGGCGATCACCTCTGTCTGTTGCCAGAGGTCGGCTTCCAGCGCGACTGTGCCCCGGGGGGCCTCCACCAAGATCTGCACGGTATCACCAGGGGCATACTGGGCCTTGTGCGGATAGCACTCCATCATCATTCCTCCGCAACCCAGGTCGCCACGCTGAGTGCATCAAGCGGCTGAAGAGGCGACTGGAACGCCCGCTGCAGAACAAGCTCCGCCGCCCCAGACAGCCAGGCGACCTCCCCGAGCACGGCAGGGCGTACCTGCAGATCTGCCATCCAGTCCACCAGGTGAGGCTTCAGCGCTGCCTTGATGGGTTCTACCAGCAGCGATCCGGCCTGGTCCAACGCTTCGCCGCCCAACAAGAGCGTGTTGGGCACCAGCAGATTCACCATG
>JBLNEM010000415.1:0-3870 GCA_050262655.1 Mycobacterium leprae
CTCCTCCCAGGTGGCGAAGCGCCCACGAAACAGCAGTCCCAGCCCGGCCGGGTCAGCACGCCATCGTTTCAGCCTGGTCAACAACTGCTGCATCGTGCGGTTCACATACTCGTCTGCAGCCACCTCCAGCCGTTTGCGAGCAGCGGGCGGCACGTAGTCCACCCCACTGGGCGCTGCCAGCAGCTCGGCCTCGAAGAGCAGCCGTCCAACCAACTGGGGCTGCCCTTGGCGGTAGAGCGCCTTCCAATTCGGCCGGTTCTCTTGATGCAGCCGGATCATCACCTTCTCGGCCGGCCGGTCGGGGTCGGCAAAGGATAGGTAGGTCTTGCCCATCTCGCCCCGCAACGCAAGCAGCATCTGCGTTTCGTCGATCGTGAGGAAGCCCTGTAGCTTGTCACCCTGAAAGATGGCGGTGCCGATTAACTCCACCGGATTGCCGCCGTTGCGCGGCAGCTCACCAGGGAGGGCCGAATGGCTGGTAACGCCACGGGGATCGCCGATGGCGTTCTCCGACCCGTCCAGACCCACCGGCTTGATATCGACATCGGGGTTGATGGCAAGGACCGGCAGATACGGGTCGCCCCCCGGGGCAGCAAGCCGCATGAGGAAATGCTGAAACCGAACGGGCGGCGCCAGATGGCTATACTTGCCCTGCAGGAGGTAGTCCTCCGCCAGTTTGCTGGGGTCCGTCTCAATGGTGGGGGCGTCGGCTTGCAGCACGTCCATGGCACGTCCACGCGCCTGTGCGACCAGCATGGTGCTGCGGATAAAGGGGTTTCGTTCCAGTTCCATGATGACGGGTTCCAGCCCGTCTCGGGCCAGGCTCTCCCCCCACACCAGGGCCCGCAGATGGCGCAGATCCAGGCGCCTTCCCATGCCGCCGTTCATGACGTAAATGGCCTGGAGGACCGTATCCCCTTCGGCGGTAAGCAGCCGTGCGGAGAGGCCCGTCCCGGGTGGGCGCCGCTGCTGGCTTGGCTCCGCAACACGGACCGTCACCTGCAGTCGCTCCCGCACTCCCTTGTCGATCCCCATCGAGATCACATAGGCCTGGTCTTCCACCTCAACTCGATCCCAGCAGCCGGTCAGCAGCACGAGAGCCAGCAGCAAGAACAGGAGGCCCCCCCTACGAGTCACAGCCAACAGCCTTTCTGCTGAGCCGCTCGCGCACTATGGCCATCAAGGTGAGCAGCAGCGGCAGCCCCAGACCCACTGCCAGCTCGTAAGGCATGACCGTCTCATGCCAGGCGATCGCCCTGCCCTGGTCCGGCGGCATCATGGCGATAATCAGGGAGAACGATACCAGTGCGGGCAGCGCCAGCCGGTGGCCCCGCAGGTGAAAAGCTCTGGACCAGGCGACAGCGGCTGTCTGCAGCACGGCCGCCAGGTAGCTGGCGGTGGCGTAGAACCAGACAAAGAGCCAGATGCCCTCCAATCGCTCCAGGAAACGCCCCCCAATCACCAGCCGGGCCATCTCGTGCAGCCCGAAGGTGAGCGAGTAGCCGAAGGGCAGCGGGAAGGTCATCAGGTAGACAACAGCGGTAGCCGCGTAGAGGAGCGTGCTGCCCAGCAGAAGTACGACGCTGCCCAGCGCTAGCTGCCGGGAGTTCTCCAGGAAAGGCGCCGCGTTCAGGACGCATAGCAGGGGCAGGCCAAACTCGGCCGCTAGAAAGCCGCCACTCTTGAGCACAGGCAAGGGTCCGGGTCCCCAGAATGGCAGCAAGTATCGCATGCGCCCCCAGGCAAAGCTGCCGCCCACCAGCACCAGGACTGCGATCAGCGTCACCGGAAAGAAGCTCTGGCACAACCGAACCAGATCGGAGACTCGCCCGAAAGCACCGGCGACAAAACAGATGGTCAATGCCACCGTGGCGAATGTCTCCGGGGTATGCGGATAGACGGAACTGACGGCCATCTCTACGGTCTGGCGTATCACGAGACCGATCTGCGGCAGACAGATGAGGGCAACCGCCACGCCTGTAAGGATCGCACCCGGCTCCCCGGCGGCCATCCGCCCCAGCCCCACCAGATCCAGCCCGGGATGCCTGCTCATGAAACGGGCCGTGGGGAGGAACAGGATCAGGGCCACCAGCCCCGAAAGGAAGGTCGCCAGCCACGCAGCCGTCTCGCCCCGCGGCAGCATCACATAGGCAATCGGATGGAATAAGTGGGCCAGGGTCAAGGTCATGCCGCCCAGAACCAACGACCAGATCCTAACGAGAGGCTCCTGGCGCACACAGGTTCCCTCCCTTCCCCTTTCCGGGCGACTGGCCGGTCGGAACCATGCAGAGCCCATCGGCACCGCCAAACGGCACTCCGAAGGAGTCCGCCTGGCTCATGTAAGCCGCCAATAAGAACGAAATGGTAGCCATTCCGGCCAGGCCGAAGATGCCTGCGCCGGCAATCAGCCAAAAGCGCCAGATGCGGGCCATGTAGAGGGCGTCGTAGCTGGGCAGTCCGAAGGTGGCGTATTGGACCAGCACCGAGACAACCGCCGGCAGCGGACCGACAATCCCTGCCATGATCATGATCAGGATCAGCACCTTGGCGCCGACGATCGCAGACCCCGCCGGCAGAAACGCCGGCAGCTTGTTGGCCGCGATGCGGACCATCTCCTGGTAAAGTTCCAGCGTGACAACCGTCGCCACAATCGGCAGGGGCAGACTCATCCGGCTGGCCGATACAGCGAGCAGCAGGGGCGTGGGGATCATCTCCTGATGGTAGCTCAGCAGTGCCACCACCATCGCCGGCCCCAGCACGATCAGGGCGAACAACAGTAGCCGGGTGAAGCGCGTCACCGTGGCAATGGGACGGGCCAGCGTCTCATCGTCTGGGGAGTACATCAGGGCCGAGGCCGTCACCGGCGCCACACAGGCGTAGGGGACCTGGTCGACCAAAATGGCCACATACCCGGCACTGATCATGGGCGCAGCCTGGTCGGCCCAGCCGGTGGTCATCACCTCGGGGAGTAAGCCAAACGCGGCGGCCAGCCCGGTACTGCGGCCTAGTTGCACCCTCGCCTCGCTGACTCGTCGGTCGACCCACTGGCGAATCCGGTCCAGCAGTTCCGGCGCCGCTCGCCCTTTCAGGTAGACCAAGCAGATACCTGGGGCCGGCTGCCTGCGCTGCCACCCGAGGGTATCCGGCGGATCCGCCACGGCGGGCTTCGGTGGCGGAAGGGGCTCAGCCACCAGCCGGGGATCCCGCACCCGTGTGCGCAACAGGACGATGCTGTCGGCCATGTTCGACACAAATGCCTCGTTGGGTGCCACCCCCGCCAGCGGGATTGCGGCTTTCGGACGGCGCTCCGTGCCGACCAGAACCGCCTCGCCTGACCGGTCAAAGAACAGGGCCGTCACCCCATCCAGCACGGCCGCCACCGTAGCTGAGATGGATCGGGAACGGGTGACCCGTGGCGCAGGCAACAGTGCCATCATATCGTCGGGCAGCAACCGGGGTGCGCCCTCCTGGGCGGCCGCCTGTTCCACCGGTTCGATCACCAGGCTCCGAACCAGATCCTCGTCCGCCATCCCATGGACAAAGAGGGCCACCAATTGCGTGACTGGCTCGGTGGGCAGCACCAGACGCCGCAGCCGGATGCCCAGGTTGTTTGGCAGGCTGAACAGGTCGGCCAGGGCCGCCTCTACCGCTGCCAGCGCTGTAGGAATCTGGTCGGCCATGGGCATTCTTCACTTCCCGCCAGGGAGCTCTATCCCTATTCTGGCCTTCTGTTGGTCACGGTCATGCAGGCGGCGAGGCACGCCGCAGGCGGCGAGGCGCGCCGCCTAGGTGACGAAAAATACTCCCCGGTGCTAGAATAGGCTGCAGACAAGGTAATGGAAGGCGTCGATCATCGTGTGGCATCTGATC
>JBLNEM010000416.1:0-13257 GCA_050262655.1 Mycobacterium leprae
CGGCGGGTCTGTGACGCCGTTCGGGCGCCCAAGGAGACCCGTAGGGGCTCCGCAGGATCAGCGCCCGTGGCGTCACAGGCCCGACGGCGGAGGGTACTCCCACGCGCAACCCCGAGGAGGCTCCACCTACTTTGGACAAGGCAATCTGCGTATACTGCTCTTCCGCTAACAATGTGGCCCCGCAGTTCTTCGACTTCGCCCGGCAGTTGGGTGCCGAAATGGCTCGTCAGGGCTATGCGCTGGTCTACGGCGGCACCGATGTCGGCCTGATGGGGGCGCTGGCCCGGTCGATTCATGAACACGGCGGCAAGGTGATCGGTGTGATCCCCGTGGCCCTGCACGAGCGTGGCATCGCCTACGAACTTGCAGACGAACTGATTATTACCAGGGATATGCGGGAGCGCAAGGCGACCATGGAGGCCCGGGCAACGGCGTTTGCGGCACTCCCGGGCGGCTTCGGCACCCTGGAGGAGCTGTTCGAGATCCTGACCCTGAAGCAGCTCCAGTACCACGGCAAACCGATCGTGGTGCTGAACACCCACGGCTTCTACGACCCGCTGCTCAGCCTGTTCGAGCACATCTACGAGCAGAAGTTTGCCCGCCCCGACTACCGGGAGCTCTACCACGTAACCGCCGACCTCCCCGACCTGTTCGCCTATCTGGCTCAGTACCAGCCGCCTCAACTGAAGAGCAAGTGGGCATAACGAAGGACGTGGGCATACGCCCACGTCTATAAGACCGATGATATCACGCCGGCGCCTGGTGGCTCCGGCGTAATGTTATGGTTGGGGGCTTGAGTGTACCGTGAACGAGTTGAACGTCGCAAACGCTGGCTCCACGACATGTAGGCCGATGCCGGAGTGACTGTCCCCGAGCCCCAGAGTGCGAAACCGTGGGTCCTGGTAGGCAATAATCCAGGAATGAGGCCGGAAGGGCTTCGTCAAAGGATGGCTGCCCAGGAGTTGGATCTGGACGACCTTTACGTCCGACGGCAAGATTTGCTCGTTTGCCGCCACGGTTTGTCTCGTGTAGTTCCAGACCAGGTAGTACTCGAGGCCCCAGTACCCAACGAACACGAACAACAAGCCAACGGCGATTGTGAGCAGCCACATCAGTAAGTGTTTCACGAGATCGCCTCCGCCCGAGTCTTCTACGGTGAGTCTCACCAAGTTGGTTCCCATCAACGACCATGCGGATCCATCCCAGCCCCTGAGCCAATCCGGCGGGAGTTCCATCCGGAGCTCTTGCAGAGCGCGGTGGGCAGCGGCAGCGTGGCTCCAGCGTGATACTCGCTGCAACGGCGCGCCAAAACCTTCACCAACTGCCGGTTCCCGTCCAGATTGCGCTCCTCGCCCCGTCAGCTGCAACTCCCTTACGTGTATCGCAGCTGCCTACATCTGGAGTTGCGGGGCAGGGGGACAGTCGCCAGGAACAGGCACACCGCCGTTGGAGGGGATGCCCACGTAGTGCCGGTCAACTCCAGCGGGCTACCACGAGCACCCCAAGCAGGATTAGCCCGATCCCACCAACCCGCCCCCACGAGAGCGATTCGCCCAGGAGCAGCGCCGAGCCGGCGACCACGACTACATAGCTCAGGCTGACCAGCGGATAGAGCAAAGAGAGCGGCGCCTCCCGCAGAGCCAGCAGCCAGAGCAGCACGCTCAAGCCGTACGCCCCGATGCCGCCCGCTACCCAGGGACTCCGAAGGGACGACCAAAGAAATGCTACAGCCCCAGTCCCGGCCCCGCCCAGCCCGTTCAGCCCAAACTTGATGAGCAACTGGCCCACAGCCCCCAGCAAAATGGAGCCAACGGCCAACAGCCACATTCTCAACATGATCCCCCCAAGAGCGATCCGGCTAAGGTGTCGACGGGTTCCCACCCGGGTGTTCTGTCCCCTGCCAGTGAAACGAAGCTGAGCGCCCCCGGAGCCGGCGGGTCCGTGACGCCGTTCGGGCGCCCGAGGAGACCCCAAGGGGCTCCGCAGGATCAGCGCCCGTGGCGGCACGGACCCGACGGTGGAGGGGATGCCCACGTAGTGCCCCCCGACGGCGGAGGGTACTCCCACGAAGTGCCCCCTACATGCGACTCAGCACCGCTGCCAACCACCGTCGCAGCCCATCGTAGTGCGTCGGCAGGCGAGTGAGGCTGGCGAAGTTGCCCTGGTAGAATCCGGCGCTGTCGATCCGCATCCCCAACGGCAGCGGCTGACCGGCGATCTCCTGCCCCGCGGGCAGTTCCAGCGTGAGCGCCTTCTCGCTGATTCGCTCCAGCCCTCGGCCTGCGCCCAGGTTGGGACGCCCGACCAGGATATAGGACCAGTGCTTGTTCCCCCGCAGGCCGGCGGTGCCGCCCAGGCTCTGCAGGGCCGCCACGTCACGGTCGTTCAGGCTGGTGGCGGCCTCATCCTTCACCACCACCACCACCCAGGCTGAAGGCTGCAGCGATGCGACATAGCGGTCGAACCCCGAGTTGGGGTTGAGGTACGTGTCGAAGGTGCGTGCCTCCTCGAGCCCGCCCTCCCCGTCGATGACGGCCACGTTCAGCCCCCGGCCCACCGCCAGCAACTGCCCCCGGGCCTCCAACTCCAGTTGGCTCCACCACTGAATCGCCCGAGTAGCCGCCTGGCCGTGTGACTCCGTCAGCCCTAGCAGCGTCGCCCCCCCGATGATCAGGCAGGCGATGACCAGATCACGAATCACGGCACCACCCCCTCTGCACGCAGCCGCTGGACAAACGCCTCGTGGTCGGGCGTGGTGCTGTTCACCAGATAGAAGCGGGCGGTCAGGCTCTGGTTGATCAGTTGGAACAGTTCAGGGTGACTGGCAATCCATTCCCGCTCCTGACGGCCGGACGCAGCACTCCAGATGGCTTCGTCGGTTTCGATGACCAGCAGGTCAGGCTGGGCGGCCCGGACCGCTTCCACCCACTCTGCCTCGGTGGTGGGGGGGATGTAGAGCACCTCGTTGTGCCAGCGTTCGCCCAACAGCAGATAGGGCATGTGGGAGTTGCCGTGCGCCACGATGCGCATGGGGGTATCCTTCAGGGCGAAGAGTTCGCCCATCAGCCCGTACCACTTGCCGTAGCCCACCCTGGACTCCGCCCAGATCTGATCGGCCGCCAGGTTGTACTCAAACGGGTCGACCGTATAGATGGGACTGGCCACCAGCACCGAATCGAGCACACAGGCCACGGCCACCAGCTTCAGCAGCCGGCCCGCCCAGCGGTTCAGGCTGCCCAGCAGCCAGGCGGCGAACGGCAGCAGAAACAGGCTCAGGTAGATCAGGTAGCGGGGGTACTTGGCCGGCAACGAAGCGACCGTCAGCAGGATAGGCAGGAGCAACAGCCAGAGCCACTGCTGTCGCTCCTTTTTCATCCACAGCCCGTACAGAACCGCCGCTGGAATCCCCAGCAGGATCAGCTGCGGCCCGAAACCATAGTAGAAGCTGTCCGCCTGCGGCGCGGGATCGATCTCCAGCAGGGCTTTCAATAGGGTAACCCAGCCGGACTCGTGGGTGAAGGTGAAGGCGTCCGGCCGGTACTGACCCGGCATCAGGTCGCTGCTCAGCAGGAACCCGGTCATGGGATAGAGGGGGTTATGGTAGGCCACCAGGTTGTGGAGATACCAGACCCCGCCGAGCAGCAGCATTGGCAGGAAGTAGAGCGGCAGCACCACCCGCCACCGCGGCTGACCGAGCTTCGTGCCCGAGTGGCCGGTCCGCAGACCGTAAACGATGGGAATCAGACCCGCGATGGCCATGTAGGGTCCACTGTATTTGCTGCCCACCAGCAGCCCCATGGCCATGGCAGCCACCGCCAGATCCCGGGGAGCGCCGTCCAGGGCGTAACGCGTCAGGAAATAGAGAGCGATCCCGAAGAGTACCGACAACGGCAGGTCGATATAGGCCGCCTTGGCATGAAAGATCACCATCGGCGTGGTGACGAAGAGCAGCCCGGCCCAAAAGCTGTTGCGGGACCGCACGCCCAGCATGCGGCAGTAGGCGATGACGACGCCGAGACCGGCAAAGAGAAAAGGCAGGCCCAGGAGGTCAACCCAGATGTTCGTCCCGGTCATGGTGAAGGACCAGCCCATGACCAGCCCCATGTCGGCCGGGTAGCCCGCTACAAAGGCGTTGCCGGAGGTCACGAAGTGCACCTGGCCGGCCTTCGCCCACAGCGCCGGGGGCACCAGGTGGTAGTAGTACTCGTCCCAGTATGTCGGCGGGAGCAACAGGCCATTGATGAACTGCCAGAGCCAGACGGGCATGCTCACCCCGGTCACCGCAAAAAAGGCGGCCAGGTCCGAACGCTCGTCGGGTTCCAGCGGGAGTCGCCGAAGCGCTCCCCGCCGGACGGCCAGAACGAACAACACCAGAAAAACCAGACCTGCCGCTGCAGTAAGCGGCAGGGGGCGAAAGCCGCCGGGCATCATCCCGACGCTCAGCGAAAGGAGTACCAGCACGGACAGGCTGATGACCACCGTCGCCAGCAGTTGATCCCACAATCCCTTCATGCCCAGCAGCCGGGCGCCCAGCAATCCACTGAAGACCAATAGAGCAAGCGAAACGCCCAGGTACAAGGAAGCCCCCTCCCCCTGGACCGAGTCTAGGACCCGTACAAGATCACCGCACTACTGAGCGCCCACAGCGAAACCGCGGTCAAAAGCGGTCTGTCACGGAGAAAGGGCTCTTCCGGATTGCCGCCGCCGCCCCTGCGATAGACCAGGTACAGATAGCGGAAGACACCGTAGAAGACAAAGCCGCTGGTGACCACAAAGAGCGGGGGGCGGGCTGCCTCCATGGCGTAGAAGAGATAGGTGATGATGGACGCACCGGCAAACACGCTGATCATCGCATCCAGCAGCTGCAGCGGATACTCGGCCAGCACCCGCCTCAACTCCATCGGTGTTTTGCTGCTGCTGACCTCGTGACGCCGCTTCACGGTAGCCAGGAACAACGAAAGCAGCAGCACCGAGAACAGGAACCAGCGGGAGATGCCTACATCGATGGCTACGGCGCCACCCACGGCGCGCAGCAGAAAGCCGGATGCGACCGCCATGATGTCCAGCAAAACGACCTGTTTCAGCCAGAGACTGTAGAGCAGATTCACGAACAGGTAGAGCAGCAGCACCCCATCCGCCGCCGGATGGGCGAAGTACTCCAGCGCCAGGCCGGCCATCGCCAGCCCCAGAGCGGCGCCGATCGCTTCCACCGGTGTGATCAGCCCCGAGGCTACCGGGCGGAACCGCTTCTGCGGATGGAGCCGGTCGAAGGGTGCGTCAAGCATGTCGTTCAGGCAATAGACCGCCGAAGAGACCAGGCAGAAACTGCAGAAGACCAGCAGCGTCTGGCCAACCGCCTGCAGGCTGAACAACTCGCCGGAGAACAGGAGCGCCGCCCAGACCAGCAGGTTCTTGATCCACTGCCTGGGACGGGCCAGCCGGACCAGTGCACCCACATGGGCCAGCCAAACCTGACCGGGTCTCGGCTCGTGCTTTTTCACAGCCACAAGCGTCGGTCTGATCACCGTAACTCCCCTCCCAAGCGTCAGAATGCGTCAGGCCCTTGACAGCGCCGCCCGCAGCCAGCGCCAGAGGCGCTCATACTTATACGTGTCGGGTTGCAGCAGGGCGATATCGCCCGCCTCATACCCGGCGCTCTCGATGGTGAAGCCGGTCGGTAAGGCCAGGCCGCCAATGCGGTCACCCCTGGCCAGGTGAAGGTGCAGGAGCCCCCGTCCCGTTGCCTCCAGGCCGTTGCCCAGCCCAAGGCGCGGACGCCCAACCAGCACGTAGCCCGAACGGAACCGGCCCTGCAGCGCCGTGGTGCCACCCAGCGAGATCAGCGCCGCCAGATCAGCGGTGCTGAGGCTGGCGGATGCTTCGTCCCGCACGGCGATGATCACCCAGCAATCTGGGGGCAGCGCCTCGACAAAGCGGTCAAAGCCGCTGTCGGGGTTCAGGTAGGTATCGAAGGAGCGAGTGTCCACCGATCGCCCCGCACTGTCCAGCACGGCCACATTGAGGCCCCGTTCGTTGGGCAGGAGATTTGTGCGGCTATACGCGGCCCAGGCTTTCCACCAGTCGACGGCGTTGGCGATGGAGCGCGGATGGGAACCCAGCGCCAGGGAGCCGATCACGGTGGAGAGGATCAGGAGCGCCACGAGGAGCTTCCCTTTCATGGACTCACCCCGCCAGCTTGGGCAAGGCGGGCCGTCACCCGCCCCACAAAGGATTGGTGGGCCGGGTCGCCCGGCAGCACCAGATACACCCACGTGATCGGGTCGCTATGTACCCGCCGAAATAGTGCCGGGTTTGCCTCCAGCCAGCCCCGCTCCACCTTCGTGACGCCGGGGCCGTCCACCGTGTCGATCACCACCAGGTCCGTTCCGGCGGCAAGCACCTGTTCAACCCAGGCGGCCTCGGTGGTGGGCAGGAAACAGTAAGTCTCGTTTTGCCACTGCGGCCCCAGCGCCGGATAGGTCAGCCGAACACCAGGATGCATGTAAATCCGCAGCGGCCCCTCCTTCAGACCATTCCACTGCCCGAGTGAAAGCGAATAGCTGCGACCATAACTCATGGTCAACGCCGACCAGGGCGTCTGCGCGGACCGGTCGTAGTCCGGCGGGCTTAGCGTATAGTGCGGCGTGGCCACCAACACGGCGTAAGCAATGCAGACGACGGCTGCAACTTTCACGGTGACCACGGTGAACCAGTGCCCCAACGTCTCCAGCAGCCAGCCGCAAAACGGGAGCAGGAAAAGGCTTAGATCCAGCATGTACCGGGGGTACTTCGCCGGCAGCACGGCAATCGTGATGGACATGGGCAGCAACCAGAGCCAGACGAAGGGCACCCGGTCTGCCGAGCGCCGCCCGAGAAACAGCAACACGGGCAGGATGCCAAGACTGAGCAGTTGGGGTCCCAGCCCGATCCAATAACCGTCCATCCAGGCGTCGGGATCATACTCCACCAGGGCGCGCAAGAAAGTCACCCAGCCGCTCTCCGGGGTGTAGGTGAACGCGTCCGGCCGGAAGTACCCGGAAAACAGACTGCTGCCCAAGAAAGGGATCCGCATTGGCTCGACCGGATTATGGAACAGAATGATATTGCGGACATACCAGAAGCCGCCGACCAGCACCATCGGCCCGAAATAGAGTAGCCCCACCCGCCACCATGCGGGATTCGTCAGCCGCAAGGCGGGGCGCCTGACCCACAGCCGCCAGCCAATAGGCAGCAACCCCGCCAGCGCCATATACGGGCCGCTATACTTGGCCCCGACCAGCAGCCCCATGGCGGTCCCCGCTATGAATAGGAATCGCCCTCCGCGGCCCTCGGCAAAGCGGAACAAGAAGTACATAGCGATGCCGAAGACCACTGACATCGGCAGATCCACATAGCTGGACTTGGCGTGAAAGATCACATCCGGCGTGAACAACCAGAGCAGGCCCGCCCAAAACGCGTTCCACGGCCTAACCCCCAGCCGCTCGGCCATGGCCATGATCACCGCGAGGCCGTTGAACATGAAGGGAAAGCCCAACAGGTCGGCCCAAATGTCAGTGCCGGTCACCGCCATGCTCCAACCGGCGACGGTCTCAAACCCCGCCGGATAGGCAATCACGAACGGGTTGCCGCAGACCCGAAAGGTCACCTGCCCCGCATGAGCCCAGATAGCCGCCTGAGTCAGGTGGTAGTAAAGCTCGTCCCAGTAGATCGGCGGCAGCAGCAGTCCGCTGAGCCACTGCCAGAGCCATACGGGAGCGGCAACGGCGACGGCGGCGACGTAAGCACCCAGCGAAGTGCGCTCTTCCGAAGTCATCACCTGCGGGGTCAGGCTACGCCGCAGAATGGCGGCCAGCAGAAGCGAGATGAAGAGTATGGCTGCGGCCGCGGTCAGCGGCAAGGGCCGGTAACCGCCCGGGAGTGCGCCCACGGTCAGGGAGATCAGGATCGTGGCCGCCAGGCCAAAACAGGTGGCCGCCATGACTTTCTCCCAGAGAGATGTCAATCCAAGCAGCTTGGCTGCGAGCCAGCCCGAGCCAAAGAGGAGGGTCAGGCTGATGCCCAGGTACAAGGAGACCACCTCAGTTCGCCTTCCAGCGCGCCTCAGGTCGATATCGCATTGCCGGCGGCGATCTGCAGGCTGATGGCCGCCTCCCCTTTCAGGTCAACCGATCCAGTCGCCGCCAATCCGCCAGACTCCAGCAGCAGTCCGACTACCGCCCCGTCCTCCAGAACGGCGTCCCCCGCCACGTGGGCCGAGCCCGCGACGATCGCTCCTCGTTCCATGATCAGCGTCCGACAGGCCACGCTGCCTGTCACCAGCGTCCGCTGCCCGAGATGCAGATCCTTGTCGGCATGGACGGAGCCGGCGATGATGGTGTCGTCGCCGATGTCCGCCGAGCCCCGACAGACCACATCCTGGAGCACCGTGGTCGCCGGACCGACCCAGTAGTCGCCCCCAGTACAGACCGATTGGGGCATGACCCACTCGAACTCGGCCCGCCGCTCGGCGGGCATGGCACCCTGCTCCAGGAGCCGGTGTTCAGCTGCAGCAGCTACCCGCTCCCCTTCGTCCCATTGCCGGGCGGCGGCGGTGCGGTCGGTTTCCGCCTGTTGGGCTGAAGCAGCCACTGCCTGCTGGCTCCGACGCAGCATGTTCCACTGCCTGCAGGCCTCAGCGATCAAGTGGCGGTCGACGCCTGGTTGGCCGGTGCTGTGTGCGGTTCGAATGCTGGGCGCCGAAATACGCCCGCCGCGAAAGCCCCGGCCCAGCACCAGCGCCTCGCCGGCGGTAGCCCGTGCCACTACGGTCACATCCGGGCCCATGTGCAGCCCTTTCCCGGCATCCACCCACCGCTCCACCATGACACCCTTGCCCAGGAAGGCAGAGCCGTCTGCCGCCAGGGTGCGGAGGGTACAGCGAGGCCCCACCTCAACGTCGCCCAGACACCAGATCTCGGAGGTGACGCGGATGCCAGGGAGCACCCGCAGATTGCCCTTCACCACAATGGCCCCAAACTCGGGCATGGCGGAGCGGAGTTCGACGTCCCCCTGATAGACCCGGACGCGCTCAAGCCGTCGGTGCATATCGACCCAGCCGTATCCCCGTCCGCCCCAGTGGGGCTCCAGTACCGGCGTCAGCAGGCTCCGCAGCATACGAGCGAAATAGCGCGGATCGATGTCCCGGTTGTTGTCAACCGGCACTTCGCCGCCGCGACCCTTTAACACCATCACCGACGTGAACCACAGGGTGGCCCACAACAGCAGAAGTGCCCCGGCGAGCCACAGAACGACCACGTCGGCCACCTCCGGTTCGCTCCGTCTTCTCCCAGGCAACCTGCCGCCTCCGGCCCAGCTCCAACACCAGCCAGTCCAGCGTGGCGGCGACCGCTACATAAGTCGATCCTGTGAAATGCATCACAAGCACAGGCAGCCCCCAGAGCGCCGCCGGCCGACCGTCTACCACGGCCGAAACGGCGATCTCGATGAAAGCAGCGGAATTGCCCAGGGTGCTATAGGCCGTCAGAATCAGAACGGCGAACGTGGCGCCGGACAGAATGCTCTCGTTCATCAGCAGCAGGATGACCGAACCGATGTAGCCCGTCATCAGCAGCACCGTGGCGCCGTAGATCGAGAGCAGCAGAGTCGCATCGATCTTCTGCCAGATCGTCAGGAACGGCGATCGCCAGAGTTTGCGTCCCAGGCGGAGTGCCACCTGATTGTGGCCGATCACCCAGCGGCGCAGCTGCTTTTGCCGCACCGACCAGAGCACCGGCACCTCTTCGGTGGTCTCTTCCAGATTGACATAGGCCACCTTCAACCCGTGAATATAGGCCAACACGGTCAGGTAGGTATCCTCCGCCAGGCAGGTGGGGTTCCAGCCACCCACCGCCGTCAGGAAGGCACGCCGGATCGCCCCGACCGTTCCGCCATACTGGGGCATCAGATCCAGCGTCTGACGGACCTGCTGGTTCACCTGATAACCGCCGGCCCGCTCCAGGTCCAGCATGCGGGTCAGCAGGTTCTCGTCCGGATTGCGGGGCACCACCCGCCCCATGGTCAGAGCCACCCGGGGGTCCGCCAGCGGGGCGACCAGCCGCATCACCGAGTCCCGGCTGGGCCAGTAGTCGGCGTCAAAGGTAAGGAGCACATCGGCGTCGGTCAACAGCAGGGCATCGTTCAGAGCCGCTGGCTTGCCGGTAATCTGATTGGGTTCCGGCTTGCGGTGGAAGATGCGGATCCGGGAGCCCGCGCAGAGTTCATCCAGGCGGTCGCTGGTGCCGTCGGTGGAGCGATCATCCACGATCAGCACATCGAGCAGTTCAGCCGGGTAGTCCAGCCGCTTCAGTGTGCGAATGGTCTCGTCCACAACCGCCAATTCGTTGTGCATGGGCACCAACACGCAAACGGTGGGCAGATAGGCGCCGGCGATGTCCTGAAAGGCATGATGCTGCGGCAGGTAGAGCCGGACATAGGCAAAGATCAGGTGGCGAATGGTGTAGATCGACATCACGATCACGACCAGACCGACCCAAAGCTTAACTGCGATAATCACGGGGCCGGCCCCCTTTGCCCAGGGCAAGGGTCGTGGCGAACATCGGGACGATGTACAGAAAATCGGTCCACGGGCCCAGCACCATCCAGGCGGGAACGGAGAGCAACCCCTGGAACCGCTGGGAGACATAGACGTAAGCGATGGGCGTAGCCGTGCGCCAGACGATGGTCATGCAAAGCAGCAGCAAATGGGAGAGGAACTTGATGGATAGCTGCATGGGCAGTGGATAGAGGAAGACGGCATAGAGCAACGTCTCCAGCCCGGGCACGAAGAGTTCCCCCCAGAGCCACTCCGGGCCGATATGCGTAAGCGCCTCATTCGGCGGGGTTTTGGTGAGATAGAGCACCAACTGGTACAGGAAGATCGGCGTGACGATCATGACGAAGAAACCCTTGACCGCCGGCACGACAGTAGAGCGAAAGAGCAGCCAGGTGGTTAGCAGCAGGGCTACTCCGATCAGCACCAGTTCCAGCAGGGTTGGCAGGTAAAAAGCCTGGTACCAGCGCAGATCGGTGCCATCGGTATACGCGCTGATCCCAAAGCGGAGCGCAACCTCATGCCAGAGTGTGACCTGCAGCAGCCAGATGCGGGTGCGCCACAGGTAGCTAACGGCCACGACCACCAACAGCAGGAAGCCCCCCAACCAGGCGTGCCGCCGGTTCACGGCGGACGAGCGCATGGCACGGTGAGGCAGGCCCAGGAAACGCCGTCTATCCGGACTTGCCATGGTAACACTTCCTGGGGGACGGACTATGGGCATGGCAATAATTGAATGTAGTTGGACATTTCTATCATAGCTTGTTTGCAGTTACGTGTCAACATTGCCATCATATGTGTAATTCGTAATTAACCTTTCACTTATTACAGCCCCCGAAATAATGTCAAGGCCGTGAGCTTGCGCTCACGGCCTTTTTGGTGCGAATCCCTCTGTTACAGCACCTCGTAGATCAGGCACTTCAGGTAATGGCTTTCGTCATACCCCACCACGATCGGGTGATCCACGCCCTGCGCCCTCTCCTCCACCAGGCGCAGCCGCCGGCGGGCATCCAGCGCCGCATCGGCCACCACAGCCTTGAAGAGTTCAGGCCGCATGTGGTACGAGCAGGAGCAGGTGATCAGGAAGCCACCTTCCTTGAGCATCCGCAGCGCCCGCAAGTTGATCTCCTTGTATCCCCGGACGGCGCCTTCGAGGGCGGCCTTGTTCTTGGCGAAGGCGGGCGGGTCCAGCACGATCACGTCGAACTGCTCCCGGTTGTTCTCCATCTGGCGCAGAATGTCGAAGGCGTTCCCTTCCCGGAACTGCAGCCGGTCGGCAAGCCCGTTCAGTTCGGCATTCTCCCGGGCGGCGGCAATGGCCTCAGCCGAGGCATCCACCGCTATAACCTCCCGAGCGCCGGCTGCCAGCGCATTCAGGGCGAAGCCGCCCACGTTGCTGAAGCAGTCCATGACCCGGGCGTCCTTGGCATAGCGCCGGACGGCCCGCCGGTTGTCGCGCTGGTCCAGGAAGTAGCCGGTCTTCTGCCCTTCGGCTACATCGACGACCATTTTCAACTCGTTCTCTTCGATGATCAGGCGCGGGTCGAACGGCCCCTTCAGGAAGCCCTTCTTCTGCTGGAGCCCCTCCAGTTCACGGACGGGCACGTCGTTGCGCTCGTAAATCCCGCGGGGCTGAAGCAGGTCGTCCAGAATGGCCACAATATCATCCATCCGCCGATCGATGCCCAGGGAGAGCGCCTGGATGGAGAGAATGTCGCCGAACTTGTCCACGATCAGGCCCGGCAGGAAATCGGCCTCGCCGAAAACCACCCGGCACGAGCGGGTGTCCGGCAGCAGCCGCTGGCGGTAGCGCCATGCCTGCTCCAGACGGCGCTGCCACCAGTCACGGTTGATCTCCTCATCCCGGTTGGTCAGCATCCGCACGATGATCTGGGACTTCGGGTTGATATAGCCCTTGCCCAGGAAGTGGCCGCGACCATCCACCACCGTAACAATGTCGCCAGGTTCGAACTTCCCGGTCACCTCGGCTACTTCACCCTGGAAGACCCAGGGGTGCCCTTCCAGAACCCGGTTCTGGCGCCCGCGGGCCAAATGTACAACGGCTGTATGAGACATATCGATTTCCTCCCAGGTATCTGCTCGGTATGTATCATACCCTACATTTGGCATGAAGCATAGGGCATCGCCCCCTCGTGTACCCTACCTCCGAAGGGGGCGGTTCTGCAATGACCGACGAACTCAACCGGAAGTTTGAACAAGAGGATCCCAAGATTGTAGATACGGACATTATCGGCACCCACACCACTGGCCACTACCCGGCCGACGGGAGCATAGAGATGCCTTCGCCCGACGTGGCGAAACTGTGGATCGAGCGGGAGGATCAGGCCAAACAGGGGATGGCCCGCAAGGTGGACATGAAACACGCCCAGGCCTCGCCCAGCCACCCGCACGAGGGCATGACGAACCGACGGGGGATTGCGGAGCCGAAGGACGACCAGTAACGCAGAGTGGACGCCACCGATTGGGAGGCGTCCACTTTTCCGTTCTATCCGCCGCGGCCGTCGTATGACCGGACGCCTACACCCCAGACGGTTCGGGCCAGTGCAGTGAGCGCCACCAGCCACACGACTTGCTGCCCCAGAGCCGCCCAGGCGGCTGCACCGGTGAGGCTGCCGGCAAAGAGGGCAGCCGGCACATAGGCCAACCCC
>JBLNEM010000417.1:0-2870 GCA_050262655.1 Mycobacterium leprae
AGCGCCTCATCCCAGTGGTCGTAGAAGCGGCTGATGAACCGCACCAGCCAACCCGCCGGCACGGTGGGGTACAGGTTGATCTCCTCGCCTACATAGCCCACCTGCTGCCGGATCGCCACCTCATGGCGCTGGTCGAGCCCGCAGAGCCGCACCGTTCCGCCGTCCGGCTGGACCAACTGCAGCAGCAGTTTGATCGTGGTGCTCTTCCCGGCGCCGTTGGGTCCGATGAACCCCAGCACGGCGCCGCTTTCCAGTTCGAAGGAGAGCGGCCCCAGTTGGAACCCGCGGTACCGCTTCGTCAGTCCCTCTACTTCCATGATCCTATTCCCCATCATGCCCCTCCTCCCGCAGCAGTTCCGCCACCAGGGCCCGCACCCGCCCCGGCTGAACGCCCAATTCCCTTGCGCGGCCCACCAGAACGCCGGCCGCCCGACGGATCTCGGCCTCAGCCTGGTCGTTTATGCGCTGCGTGTCCAAACGGGCAACGAAGTTGCCCATGCCCTGGTGGGTGTAGATCAGCCCCTCCCGCTCCAGTTCCTCGTAGGCCCGCCGCACCGTGATCACGCTGATCGTCAGGTCGGCGGCCAACTGCCGCACCGAAGGCAGCGGGCTGCCGGGCGCCAGTTCAGCCTGAAGGATCTTCCGGCGCAGCTGCGTCACGATCTGCTGATAAAGCGGTTCCGGATTGGCCGGCGATATGTTCAGGAGCATGCCATTCCCCTCTCGTCCGCCTCAACTGTGCTTACCTAATATACACAGTATAGAATCACGCCATGCCTGTCAAGTGCAAAAAAAGAGACAGGAACCCCGGACGGGGCTCCTGCCTTCAGGCGCCATACTCTTTCAGCAGCGCCTCTGCTTCCCGACACAGTGCCGCCGAGTCGCACCAGATCACGCACCAGTACGATGACAGACCCGCCCGCCGCACCGCTTCATGGCGGTGGTTGCCGTCCCGGACGCTCAAGCGCCGGTCGGCGCCGAACTGGGCGATCAGCGGCGGCGGCGTCCACCCCTCCGCCATGCTGCGCACCATTGCCCCCACTCGCTCTTCCCAGCTGTCGGGGTTCATTCGATACTCCATCCCGGGTTCCGGACCGCAACAGCGCTCCATCCGCTCCAGGGGGAGCTGCAGCGGGCCGATCCAGAACCGCTCCTGCAGCCGCAGGCCGTCGGACATCGGGCGGTTGTTACCTGCGTGCGTCAGGAACGTATGGACCCATTCCTCCAGCCGACCCTCCCGGGCGTGGCGGATCACGTCTTCGGGTGTGTGTGCGTCGCCCATGGGCTTGCCTCCTCGTGAGACCGTCTCCGGGTAAACCGCAGTATCATAGCTTCTTCACCAAATCAGTTCCCTGCGTTTACATCAGCCGATATATGCCCATGGTAACATAATCATAGGACTATGCCGACTGTTTTCTGGCGACTGCACTCGGGGGCGAGATTGGGCAGCGTTTTGCCTGCCAGCGATTCAAAGCGAAGGAGCAGGGGGCGATTCGATCATGACCGAGGTTCAACTCTCGATGGGCCAGTCCTATGCCCTACGCTTGCGGGGAATGGCCGGGGCGGGCTATACCTGGGAGTACGCCGTCACCGGTGACGCCGCAGCCATCGATATCCTCTGGACCAGGCTGGAACCCCAACCGGCCACCGCACCGGGGGGCCCCCGGCTCACGGGCGGGAGCCACGATCTGCAGGTGGTAATCGTGGCCGTCGGCCAGGGGAACGTGCAGGTCCGCTTCAGCCTGCGGCGCCCCTGGGAGACGGACCGGCCCGCCCTGGAACAGCAGGAACTGGATCTCACGATCGACTGAAGCAGCACCGGGCAGGGTGGTCCACCCTGCCCGGTTTCGCTTGCATGCGAAACGAAAGATCGCCAAAACCTAAGGAGACGAGTAGCTCCCCACTGCCATTCAGGTGAGGTTTCGCCCAATGCCCAACGCCTTCTGGTATGTGATGCTTGCCCTATCCGCCCTCACCCCCTTCGTTTATGCGCTGTGGAAA
Organism: Mycobacterium leprae; assembly: GCA_050262655.1. Classification (GTDB taxonomy): domain Bacteria; phylum Bacillota; class Sulfobacillia; order Symbiobacteriales; family Symbiobacteriaceae; genus DASXVX01. The sequence continues at coordinate 2,002 of JBLNEM010000417.1, forward strand.
GTCCGCGACAAGAAGATCATCGCCACGTACTCGTTTCTGGGGGGCATCACCTTCATTGCCGAGTATGTGGTCTTTACGCTGCTCCACAGTTACGAGTACATGCCGCACATCCTCGATCGCAACTATTTCGATGACGTGATGGGGGCGTTTTTCTCCGACGCGTTTGTGATCCCGATGACTGGTTCCGTGGTGGCGGCATTCCAACTCCGCTTTCGCTCGATCTGCCTGGTAGCGGTCATCATCGGCCTGATCGAAGAGCTGTTCCTTACCCTGGGGCTTTACCGGCACATCTGGTGGCGCACCCTGTTCACGGTGGTCGGGGCGGTGCTCTGGTTCGTCGTGGCCAAGCGGCTCTACCCGTTGCTCCATCGCCGCATGCCCGGGCTGCTGCACGCTCTCCTGATCTACCTCGCCAGCACGTTTGTCCACGCATCGATCGTCTTTTTTGTGGTTGCCTTATTCGGCGCCTATCGCTATCAGGTCGGGTGGTTTCAGGACCAAACACGCGGCCATGTGGCCTTCGCCACGACCTACATACTGGGATGGGGGCTGATCTTCACCCCCCTGGTGGTATTCCGGCTCCGTTGGGGCTGGCGAATCCTGGTGCTGCTGCTGACACTGCCGGCGGACTGGCTCCTCTGGCGATCCGGCATCCTGCACCTGACGCCCCGGTGGTCCCTGTTCCACTTCCTGGTGATGCGGCTTGCTGTCCTGTTCGTCCTGGATGCATACAACCGTTTCATCCTGGACCACAACCGCCCGCCCGAGATTGCGGGCTGAAGAGAGACCAACCCTTCCCGGGTTGGTCTCTCTCTCTATGCAGGCGTCAGCACGGACCGCTGGTGGAGTAGAAGACCACCGAGTCAACG
>JBLNEM010000418.1:0-7981 GCA_050262655.1 Mycobacterium leprae
CCACCCGGAATGCACCCAGGGTGTTGGCCAGCACGATGGGCGTCTCCAACGTGCCCAACTCCTGGATCTGCGCCAGCCCCGTCGATTTGCCGAATCCGTTCAGCACGAAGAGGCCGGCCGGCACCTTGTGCGTGAACAGATTGCCCCCATGGGGCACGATCGCCGTCACGCCGGTGCGCACCGGACCAACGCCCGGCACCAGGGGACCGCTGCCCTCCACCACCGTGGCATGGCCTACGCCCACGCCCGGGACATCGCAAAGGTTGTTGCCGGGGCCAGGCGGGAGAATGCCCGGCACCAGCCCTGATTCACGTGCAGTAGCCCTCATCGTATCCACCTCCATCGGCGCTTCCTGAGCAGGCTCCTCGTCCTCCTCCGGCACCAGCCGCACCACCAACCGGCCATCCTTCCAGCTGATGTCGATTCGCCGGCCCATCAGCACGGTCGAGGCCAGGTTATGTAACGCGTGGGCGGTCATGGGCGCCCACAGGTTGCCGGTATATGCGTACAGGAGCCCAAAGAGGGCGCCGGATGCCGAAGCGGCTGCCGCGTAAACCCACATCGCCCGGCGCCAGCCGCCGTGGCTGAAGCCGAAGAGCAGGGCAGTCGGCAATAAGCCGATCACCGGCTGGAGGCCGCCCCGAAAGAGCGCCTCCTCCCCTGCGGCTGCCAAGACCACCGCGACCCCCATCACCAGGTAGCCCTGCTCCTCCAGGGCCTCCAGGCCAACCCGAGTGCCGGTGTCGCGCAAGGCCCGCTCCAGACTGGGGTGCAGACGTGGCAGCAGGGCGATCAGCCCCAGGGAGAGAACGGCCATCAGGACGCCGGCGGCCACGGCATGTGGCGCAGGCGGCCAGGTCAGCCCTAGCGACTGACGGCGAAACAGCCAACGTATCCCGGTTCCGGCTGCAATCATGCAGGCGGGAACCAGGACGCCCACCAGCCCCAGGAACTGCGCCCGTTGCCGCCAGCGGCCCCGGCCGGTCATTGGTGGATCACCTGGAGGGTCGGGTTGTTATCCTTGATCAGGCCAAAGAGCTCCTCGGCATTCTGTGTCTGCAGGCGTATGCAGCCATCCGATGCCCAGGTGCCGATCTGCTCGGGGTGGCTGGTACCGTGAATCCCCCACAGTCCTGCGCCGTCGTTCGGCAGTACGCTGAAGCCCATCCAGCGGGTGCCCAGGGGATTCCCCGGGGCTCCGCCGGCGAAGGACTGGTCGCCGGGCTTCAGGGCATTGAAGGGCGGGTTCACCTTGAAGTCGGTCACTTTGAAAGTCCCTTCCGGGGTAAAGAAGTTGGTGGCATAGTCCTGCCAGGTGGGAGCCGTGCCATGGTAATCACGGCCGGTGGCCACCCGGTATTCTTTCACCAACTTGCCGTCCCGATAGAGATAGAGTACGTTCAGGTACTTGTTGACCAGGATGAAGGTGCCGCTCTTCACCGCCGGCTCCGGTGCCTTGGCGGCATAGTAGTCCACTGGCTTCAGGCCGTCAGTGCCCGCCGTGTAAGCGGCAAACTGGGGCGACTTCTGATCGCCCTTGGCCGTCTCCACCACCACGAGCGTTCCGTCCTGTTCCAACTTGGCTGTATCGGCCTCCTGCGTGAGCACCACCCGCTGGCCGACCAGCGCATAGCTGCTGCCCGACTTCGTCAGGTAGGCCAGTTCCCGGGAGCCATTATTCAGCGGACCGAGCACCACAAAGCCCTGTCCGATTTCGATTTTCTGATCGACGGGGCCGAAGGCTTTAGCCAGCGCTGCCACCGCAGCCGTGCCGGCGCTCTCCCCTTTATTTCCGTTCGCCGCGGTGCCAGTCTGACAACCAGATAGAATGGCGGTCAGGCCCAGCACGCAGGCGATCAGCATCAGCTTGGTGTTGCGCAATGTAAAATCACCTCGGGCTCTATTATACAGGGTATGACACGCCATTTCGCTGGCAATGTGATGCAGGGGCACCGAGATTCGGCGCCCCTGCACGGGTTTTCGTTTAGCCTTGGATGGCAGCCTTCAACGCATCATGGGCCGCCTCAACCGTCGCATCGATGTCCGCCTCGGTGTGGGCCAGGCTCATGAAGCCTGCCTCAAACTGCGAGGGCGCCAGATAGATGCCCCGCTCCAGCATGCCCTTGTGGTAGCGGGCGAAGAGCTTGGTATCGGCCGTCAGCGCCGTCTCGTAGTCCACCACGTTGACCGGCGTGAAGAAGAGTCCCCACATGGTGCCCACCGAACGGGCCCGATAGGGCAACTGAAGCTTGGCGGTTACCTCGTTCAGCCCCTTCACCAGCCGGTCGGTCAGGCCGACCATCCGCTCGTAGGTGCCGGGCCGGGAGAGGATCTGCAGCGTGGTATAGCCGGCGGTCATGGCCAGCGGGTTGCCGCTCAGGGTGCCCGCCTGATAGACCGGGCCGGCCGGTGCGATCAGTTCCATGATCTTCCGCTTGCCGCCAAAGGCGCCAACTGGCAGGCCGCCGCCGATCACCTTGCCGAAGGTGGTCAGATCGGGATCGATGCCATAGTAGCCCTGTGCCCCGCTGTAGGAGACACGCCAACCGGTCATCACCTCGTCCAGAATCAGCAGGGCGCCATACTGGCTGGTCACCCGGCGCAGCCCCTCCAGGAAGCCCGGAACGGGCGGCACGAGACCCATGTTGCCAACCACCGGTTCGGTAATGATGGCGGCGATCTGATCGCCGTAGCGCCGGAAGGCCTCTTCCACCGCGGCCAGGTCGTTGAAAGGCAGGCTGATCGTCAAGGCGGCGTTGCCGGCGGGCACACCGGGCGAATCGGGCACGCCCAGGTCGGTGGCGCCCGAACCGGCCGAGACCAGCACGCTGTCGTGATGGCCGTGGTAGCAGCCGGCAAACTTGATCACCTTGTCCCGCCGTGTATAGGCGCGGGCCAGGCGGATCGCGCTCATGGTGGCCTCGGTCCCGGAGTTCACCATCCGGACCATCTCCAGCGAAGGCATGCAGCGAATCACTTCGTGCGCCATGGCCAATTCCAGTTCGGTCGGAGCGCCGAAGGAGGTGCCACGAGCCGTCGCTTCGATCAAGGCCCGGGTCACTTCGGGATGTGCGTGGCCGAGGATCAGCGGTCCCCAGGAGAGCACATAGTCGATATAACCGTGGCCGTCCACATCGTAAAGCCGGGCGCCTTCACCGCGGGTAACGAAAGGCGGGGGGCCGCCTACCGCGCGATAGGCGCGCACCGGGCTGTTGACACCGCCGGGAATGACCTCCTTGGACTGGGCGAAGAAAGCAGCGCTCTTGCTCTGATCAAACATCCTAATTCGTGCGCCTCCCGGAGATAATCGTAACTACACTACTATAGCATTTTCACAAGGCGGTGTCTTCTAGGCACAGGCAATTCAGCCGACACTTATAAACCATTTAGATAGTCACATTGGCCATCACCAACACTAGTCCCCGGCCTCCTCCAACCGGCGACGCACATCCGCCACATGCTTTCGGGCCTCCTCCAACCGCTGCGCCAACTCGGCTGCGTCCCGGCCGGAGAGATGCTGCGCTTTGCTCCGGTACAAAGGAGCAAGTCCCTCCAGTTCCTGTCGCACCGCATCCAACAGCCCGCCCCCTTCCGGCAACAGCGCCGTCGCCATGGGCAGGGCTACCCTCACCCGCGCCTGGCCACCGGACAGCGTGGCACTGTCGCCGAAGCCTGGCAGCACAACCTTGTGTCCCCGATCGGTGAGAAGTTCGCCCAACGCTTCCCGGGCTGTCTCCTCCCCGTGCACCAGGAAGGTACGGACAGGTGGCTGCCGCAGACCCTCGACCCACTGCAGAAGCTGGGCCTGGTCCGCATGCGCCGACAGGCCCGGGAGCGATTCGATGCTGGCCCGGACCGCAATCTCCTCCCCATGGATCCGGACGAACGCCGGCTGATCCAGCAGGCGCCGCCCCAGGGTTCCCTCAGCCTGGTAGCCGGCAAACAGGATGGTCGATTCCGGTCGCCACAGATTGTGTTTCAGGTGGTGAATGATCCGCCCGTTTTCACACATGCCGCCGGCGGCAATAATCACCATGGGCGTGTCGGACTGGTTCAGCGCCTTGGACTCGTCGGTGGTCTGGATCGTCACCAGACCGGGGAACTTGAACGGATTCTTCCCGGTGTCCATCAGGCCAGCCGCCACCGTATCGAAGACCTCCTGGTGCCGCATGGTCACAGTCGTGGCCTCGGCCGCCAGCGGACTGTCGAGCATGATCGGCATTCCTTTCAGGTCAGGATCAGTCCGCATCAGTATACTTAGTTCGTAAATCAGCTCCTGTGCCCGTCCGATCGCGAACGCCGGAATCACCACGTTGCCGTTCCGATCCCGTGTCTCGCGGATAATCTCTGCCAGCCGGTTCCTTGTCGACTCGAGCGGTTGGTGCAATCGATCGCCATAGGTTGACTCCAGCACCAGGTAGTCGGCGTCCGCAATCAGCGTTGGATCCTGCAAGAACGGCCGGTCGCGCTGTCCAAGATCGCCGGAGAAGACGAGTTTGGTGCTGCGCCCGCCGGAGCGGGGTTCGAACACCTCCACCATCGCCGAACCGAGGATGTGCCCGGCGTCCTGCAGCCGGATCTTCACTTCGCTGTTGGGCAGTTGGATCAACTCATCATAAGGCACGGGCTCGAATAAGCCTGCCAGTTCCTCGGTTGTATCGACGTTATAGAGCGGACTTACCTCCGGCCTGCCGGCGCGGATCGCCTTCCGGTTAGCCCGTTCCGCATCAGCCGCCAGAATGTGGGCCGAATCACGCAGCATGACCGCAGCCAGATCTGCGGTGGCCGGGTGGGCGTAAATAGGCCCCCGGAATCCTTCCTCGTAAAGCAATGGCAAACGTCCTGCATGGTCGATGTGCGCATGGGTCAGAATGACACCATCGATGCTGGCCGCGTCAAACGGAAAGCCCCGGGTGTTCCACTCCTCGTCACGCCCCTGAAAGAGTCCACAATCGATGAGCAGTCGGAGACCTCCGGCCTCCACCAGGTAGCACGACCCGGTGACAACGCCACAGGCGCCGAGGAAAGTTAGCCGCATGCTGGTCGCCTCCTTGCCAGGGTACTGGTGCGGGTGTTAAAACAAAATGCTTTCATTTTTCACACCACCGATCAACTTTCTGATTCTGGACGGGAACGGCCGATTCCTCTTTAGAACAACGGAAAACAGCCGCCCGGCGCAGGAAGGCCGCAGGGCGGAGCGAATTCTTCTCAGGATGGGCGAGGAGGTTATCATGAAACAACTCTCACCGGTATGGTCGTTTCTGCGCGACGTAGCGCTTGGTGTACTCATCTGGTTCCTGATTACTGCTACGATCGGCGAGGCCCGGATGGTGCCCAGCTCGTCGATGGAGCCAACCATTCAGATCGGCGACCGGCTTTGGACCGACAAGCTCTTGCTCCGTTTTGAACCCATCAAGCGGGGCGACATTGTGGTACTCAACACACCCTTCAAGACCAGCGACCCTTACATCAAGCGGGTGATTGGCCTGCCCGGTGAAACGGTCACGATCAACGGCGGCAAGGTTTGGATCAATGGCCAGCCCCTGAACGAACCGTATGAGAAACAGCCGCCCAACTACACCTGGGGCCCGGTTACCATTTCGGCAGGGCAGTATCTGGTGCTGGGCGACAACCGCAACGACAGTTACGACGGCCACTACTGGGGCTTGCTCTCCCGCAACGAGATCATCGCCCGGGCCGTCTACCGCATCTGGCCCCTCAACCGCATCGGGAATATCAAGTAACAGGAACGCCCGGAGCTGCTTCAGCTCCGGGCGTTCTCCACTCACAACCTGAACTCGCCTTGCCCAATCAGCTGCACCCGACCGGAGACGAAGACGGCCTGGGTTTGCCCGCCATTGCGCTCCACCTCGATGGTCAGCCGGCTGGGCCGCCCGATCTCCATGCCCTGCTCACTCTGAATCGACGGGAGGGCCAGTGCGCCGTGGCGCACCAGATACTCACCCAGCGGGCCGTTGGCCGAGCCGGTGGCGGGGTCCTCGACCACCAGGTCGAATGGACTGAAGACCCGGCAGTGAACGTGGGCGCCATCGGTCAGACCGCCCAGGGCGAACAGCATGGTGTTGCTGCCATCCCGGCCCAGAATCGCCCGCAGCCGCCCCAGTTCGGGGCGGGCCCGCTGGACGGCTTCCACGGAGCGGAGAGGGATCAGCACGGTCGACATCCCGTTGTAGACCGCCTCCACCGGCAGATCCGTGCGCACGTCGTCGGGCTCCAGCCCCAGGGCCGCAGCCAGGTCCGTACCCCCCGAAAGCGTTCGCACCAATCGGGGCACCGGCTGTGCCATGCGCGCCTCCCACAGCCCTTCCTTCAAAGGTGTGACGGTGACGGGAATGCTGCCTACCCCCGTCTCACAGGTGACGGTGCTGCGGCGCCGCTGATCGGCTGCTGCCACGCAGGCGCTCCCCAAAATGGGATGGCCGGCAAAGGGCACCTCTTCCGCCGAACTGCCGGACGGCAAGAGGATTCGGATCCGGCAGTCCCTGCCCGGACCGGCCGGCCGCTGCAGGAAAGTGGTCTCGGAGTGGTTGATCTCCCGGGTGATCCGCTGCATCAGGGTCACCGGCAGATCATCGGCACCGCTGAAAACGCAGAGCTGGTTCCCCGAGAAGGGGCCCACGGCAAACACATCGAGCCACCGGTAAGGTAACACCAGACTCATGGCGATTCCCTCGCTTTGCGCCTAGAGAAAAGGCCAGGGGCAACCCCCTGGCCTTGAACGTTACTTTCCGGGCGTCGTGGCAGGCGCCGGCGTGGTGCCGGTGCTAGCCGGAGCGGGCGAGTTGGCGCTGGGATCGATCTTGTTGTCGATCTTCGCCTTGTCACGCTGCTCCTGAATCCAGCCCTGATACTGCCCCTGGACCTGGTCGGACACGTAGGCTTCCTTCACAGCGTCCTTGGAGTTGTCGTAGGTGGGCGGGTTGCCCTTGACATCGAGCACCTGGATGATGTGCCAGCCATACTGCGTCTGAACCGGCTGCGAGATCTCGTTTACCTTCAGGGCGAAGGCAGCCTTCTCGAAGTCGGCGTCCATCTTGCCGTGGCCGAAGTAGCCGAGGTCGCCGCCGCTGGTCTTGGCAGCGGGTTCGGTGGACTTGTCCTTCGCCAGCTGGGCGAAATCGGCCCCCTTCACCAGCTGGTCCCGGATCGCCAGGGCCGCTTCCTTGGTGTCGACAAGGATGTGGCGGGCATGGACCTGCCGCTGATCGAACTGCTCGATATTATCCTGGAAGTACTTCTGCAGCGTGGCGTCGTCGACCTTGATATCCTTACCGAGGATATGGGTCACCTTCTGCTGCATCAGCACGTTGTCCTGCAGCTGCTTCAGGGTGATGTTGTTGGCCTGCAGAGCCTGCTGGAACTGGTCCTCGCCACCGATCTGAGCCTTGATCTTGTTGATCTGGGCATCAACCTCAGACTGCGGCACCGTAACCTTAGCAGCCGTGGCGGCCTGATCCACCAGGGTCTCATCGATCAACTGCTGCAGCGTAGACTTGCCGTTGGCGTCAACCATGCGGTCATACAGCTGCTTCTCAGTGATCTTGGTGCCATTGACCGTCGCCACCGCCGCACTCTGCGGCTGGTTGAGCCGGGCACCGGCCATATAGCCACCCGCTCCGGCTACCAGGAGAGTCACGACGACGGCCAGAACGGTGGTCGTGGCCTTGTTCGAATTAGACAATGTCAGTCCTCCTCATGCGATCTAGACCTTTCTCGATTCGAAATAGATGGGCCGTTCTCCTGCCATGCATTTGTAAACAATTATAAGGGGCCATACCTAGTCTTCCCGCGGACGGTTATCGTTAGCACATCCCCTGCCAACCATCGACCAGGGCCCAGCAATAGAGTAGGGGCCGCCCTTTCGAGCGACGCCCCCTCGTCAAACCGGACGTGCGCTATTTACGCATCCGGCTTCCGCCGGTCGTAGCCCTACACCAGGGAGTGAGTCGTCGTCCCCCCG
>JBLNEM010000419.1:0-5704 GCA_050262655.1 Mycobacterium leprae
CAGGTGCTGCTCTTCGGTTCCGTCTCGGTCTATGAGCGGGACGGCGCCTATCAGATGTATGCCGTCAACATGGAGCCGGCGGGCGTGGGCGCCCTGGCCCTACAGTATGAACAGCTCAAGAACCGGCTGGAGGCCGAAGGGCTCTTTGACAAGCGGCTGAAGCGGCCGCTACCATTGATGCCGAAACGTGTAGGCCTGATCACCGCCATGACCGGTGCGGCCATTAGGGACCTGATCTCCGTCAGCACCCGCCGCTTCCCCGGCATCCGCCTGCTGATCGCCCCGGCCCTCGTGCAGGGTGCGGAGGCGCCGGACAGCCTGATGCGGGCACTGAAGCTGGTGGCCGCACAGCCCGAGGTCGACGTGATCATCATGGGCCGCGGCGGCGGCTCGCTGGAAGATCTCTGGGCCTTTAACAATGAAGAACTCGCCCGGGCGATCCGGGCTTGCCCGATACCGGTGGTCAGCGCGGTGGGTCACGAGACCGACTTCACCATCGCCGACTTCGTGGCCGACCTGCGGGCGCCGACCCCATCGGCAGCGGCGGAGATCGTAGTACCTTCCCGCTCCGAACTGATCGGCCGGATCGGCCAGTTGCAGTCCCGCATGATCACCCTGGTCCACCGCTCCATCGATCAGAAGCGGCTGCGGCTGAAGGCACTATCCCAGCGTCCGGTGCTGCTGCGTCCCCAGGGCCGGCTGCTGCAGGACCGCCAGCGGCTGGATGAACTGATCCGGCGGCTGCAGTACACCAGGACGCCGCTCCTGAAGCGGAACCGGCAGCGGCTGGAGGGATTGGCCGGCCGTCTGGATGCGCTCTCGCCCCTGGCGGTGCTCTCCCGTGGCTACGCCATCACCCGCGACACCGAAGGACGGGTGATTCGGGAGGCTTCGGCCGTAACGGTAGGCGATCAGGTCAAGGTGATGCTGCACCGCGGCGAACTGACCTGTGTGGTGGAATCGACTGCAGAACCTGAAGGAGGAGAGCAGAAATGAAGCAGGGGACCTTCTTTGATGATGAGGCGAATGGGGCAGAGGCCAAGGAGAGCAAGGTGAGCTTCGAAGAGGCGCTGACGCGTCTCGAGCAGGTCGTCCGCCAGCTGGAGAACGGCGAGTTGTCGCTGGAGCAGGCTCTGGCCCTCTTTCAGGAGGGTGTAGCGCTGGCCCGGACGGCGACCAAACAGTTGGATGATGCCGAGGGGCGCATCGAGAAGCTGTTGGAAGAGAACGGGCAGGTCACCGTCACCCCGGTGGAGCCGAAATAGGGAGGACTGGAGCCAGGTGGAGATCGCAGCCTATTTGAAGAAGCAGTCACAGCAGGTGGACCAGGCGCTCGATCATTACACAACCGCTGTGGGCCAGGGCGACATGCTGCACCTGGACACGGCGCCCTCTCAACTGCTGGAGGCCATGCGTTACAGTCTGCTGGCCGGCGGCAAGCGTCTGCGCCCGGCTCTGGTGATCGCCGCCGCTGGGCTGTTCGGTCGCGGCCCGCTTGACGTGATGCCGGCCGCCTGTGCGCTGGAGATGATCCATACCTATTCGCTGATTCACGACGACCTGCCGGCCATGGATGACGATGACCTGCGGCGTGGCCGTCCTACGAACCATAAGGTTTACGGCGAGGCGCTGGCGATCCTGGCGGGCGACGCCCTCCTGACCATGGCCTTCGAACTGGCCGGTCAGCAGATTCAGCTGCCCGGGTCGAACCCGACCACCGTGCTGCAGGTCGTCCGTGAACTGGCCGTGGCGGCCGGCGCCGCGGGCATGGTGGGCGGTCAGGTGGAAGACCTGAAATGGGAAGGGAAGCATGCCTCGGCCGATCAGCTCCAGCAGATTCACCGGCTGAAGACCGGGGCGCTGTTCAACGCGGCCCTGCGCATCGGCGGGCTGCTGGGCGGCGCGACTACGGCCGAACTGGAAGCACTCTCCGCTTATGCGGCGCACTTCGGCCTGGCCTTCCAAATTCAGGACGATGTGCTGGATGTGATTGGCGACGCCGCCAAGACCGGCAAGGGTGTCGGCCGCGACGCCAAGCTCGACAAGTCTACGTATGTCAGCCATTTCGGGCTGGATGGCGCGATCGCCCGTGCCCGTGCCGAAGTGGACGCAGCCAAGGCTGCGCTCCATATCTTCGGCGAGCGTGCCGCCGTGCTGACAGCGCTGGCACAATTTGTTGTTGACCGTGAAGGTTAATCGTGATAGTATGCATAGCTACTGCAGCCGACGTACTTCGTCGGTGATGCCGTCTGCTGTTCGGAGCAGAGCGGACGGTTGACAGACTGCTCCGGCGACTAAGATCCGATTAGCCGCCTCACTGAACTCTGCCTCACGGTTTGTCTCCGCACCAGCGTCTGCTGCAGCAGGCGTCCGATGCGGTGCCGGACCGCTTGCGGCCATTCGTTGTCCGCAAGAGCACGCCGTGCTATAATGGGGGCAGGGTTTAAGTGAAAGTGCTGTCAAATTTTTATAGGTATCCGGGTGGCACAGTATCCTAGTCAATACTACCTTTTCTGAAGGCGGGGCTAAAAATCCGCTTGAGGGCACAACGATGAAGTCTCTGGTGTTGGCCGCCGATGCCCAATCGGGGGCTGGTGCTGGGGATTCGGCCAAGCACGCTGCGGGGGGAACCTGTAGCGTGACAGCCGCCGGGAGGAAGGGCGATCCGCAATGGCATGCGGGCGACGACCCTCTTCCCGAGGAGGCCTGCGCACGTGGTGGTTGCACCTAACTGAGCAACAGAGCTACGGCGCAGTGAAGACCTGCATGCGGTGCCAAAACATGGTGCGGCGCTGGGTGCAGTGTAGCCTGCCTTGAGTGGACGTGGCGGATGCGGCAGAGGAAGTCTATCTTCCGCAATTCCTCGCAGGAAGCCGGCCAGCCGAATGCGAGGGAGACGGCTGCTGAAACCACGACTGCAAAAGAGGCTAGGAAAAGGTGTGTGTGTCGAAGAAAATTCCTAGGCTGTTCGCAAGAGGCCTGACGGGGATTACAGTGTGGACTAAGTGGTAATCTAGCCCTGCCTGTGGTGACACGGCAGCGCAGCCCTAAAGGGAAACCGCCGATGCGGCGACGCTCGGTCGGCTGTGGGGAAAACCTGCTAGACCTAAGCCACAACATTTACCCGCCAGGCTGCCACCCGGAGCATTATTGTTTGGCAGTCAACAGCGGAGGGGGCGGTTCGCCCCTTCTGTTCCTGTTACATACTTGAACCTACGAGGTGCAAGGGCTATGGCACAAGAAAGCTCACCGCCACGACGATGGTGGGTCAGAGCCGTTCGAGTCGGGTTCCTCTCGTTTACACTGGCCGTGGCAATCAGCTACATCGCCGATGTGACCCTGTCACGGGTACCCGCGTTATTGTCCATGCTCGGTGTTGGTCTCCTGATTCTCATCAACATCGTTTTCGATATTATCGGCACCGCCGTAACCGCTGCGGAGACGCCGCCGTTACACGCAATGGCGGCCAAGAGAGTGGCTGGGAGCAAGCAGGCCCTCTTCCTGGTCCGGAACGCCGACCGGGTCGCCAACTTCCTGAATGATGTGGTGGGCGACGTGACCGGCGCAGTCAGCGGTGCGGCCGGCGCCACCGTGGCCATGCAGCTGGTGAACGCTTTCCATGGCGGTGAACTGGCCCACCAGTTGACCAGCCTGGCGGTGATTGGATTGATCTCATTCTTCACAGTGGGTGGCAAGGCGGCGGGCAAGAGCTTCGCCATGGAGCACCCGATCGACGTGGTCTTTTTGGCGGGTCGCATCATCTACGCAACAGAGCAGGTGACCGGCCGGTCCTTTACCGGCGGCCGTTCCCCACGAAGGAGGAGCCCCTGAGCTATGCACCTCAGTGACTTGACAGGGCCTGAACAGCTCAAAGGACTCAGCAACCAGGAACTCCTCGATCTGGGTCAGGAGATTCGCCAGGTGATTCTGGAGACCGTGGCCAAGAATGGCGGGCACCTCGCGCCCAATCTGGGTGTGGTGGAGCTGACCCTGGCCCTGCATACCGAATTCAACAGCCCGCAGGACAAGATTCTCTGGGACGTTTCGCACCAGAGCTACGTGCATAAATTGCTCACCGGCCGCCTCGACCGGTTTGACACCCTTCGCCAGTATGGCGGCATTGCCGGCTTTACCGACCCGCGGGAGTCGGAGCACGATCAGTTCCACTGGGGCCATGCCAGCACGTCGATCTCTGCGGCGGTTGGCATGGCCATGGCGCGCGATCTGAGCCATGACCACTACGAGGTGGTGGCCGTGATCGGCGACGGGGCGTTGACCGGAGGCATGGCCTACGAGGCGCTGGATCATGTGGGTCAGGCGAAGACCGACATGATCATCGTGCTGAATGACAACTCCATGTCGATTGCGGCGAACGTGGGCGGCATCTCCAACTACCTCGCCCGCATCCGGACGGGGCCCAGCTACCAGCGGGTGAAACATGACGTGGCCGAAGCGCTGAAGCATATTCCGCTGGTGGGCGCCTCGGCATTCGAGTTCGCCGACCGGCTGAAGGAAGGCGTCAAGCACCTGCTGGTGACCAACATGTTCTTCGAGGACCTGGGCCTGACCTACATCGGCCCGGTGGATGGCCATAACCTGCGGGCCCTGCGGGCGGCGCTGAAGCAGGCCCGCACTTACCCCGGCCCCACGGTGGTGCACGTGGTGACCACCAAGGGCAAGGGCGTGCCCTATGCCGAGGAACTGCCCGACAAGTTCCATGGGGGCGGTCCGTTCGACATCAAGACCGGCAAGACCGCAGCCGGCGCCATGACCTACAGTGAGGTTTTCGGCAATACCATGCGCAAGCTGGCCGCCCAGGATGAGCGGGTGGTCGGCATTACCGCGGCCATGCCGTCCGGGGTGGCCCTCACCCAGTTCGCCCGGGAGTACCCGGAGCGCTACTTCGACGTCGGCATTGCGGAGCAGCATGCGGTCACCTTCGCCGCCGGCCTTGCGAAGGCGGGCATGCGACCGGTCTTTGCGGTCTATTCCACCTTCCTGCAGCGGGCCTACGACCAGGTGATCCACGACGTGGCCCTGCAGAATCTGCCGGTGGTGATCGCACTCGACCGGGCCGGCCTGGTGGAGGACGGCGCCACGCATCAGGGCGTCTTCGATCTGCCCTACCTGCGCACCATCCCCCGGATGGTGTTGATGGCGCCCAAGGATGAGAATGAACTGCAGCACATGCTCTACACCGGCGTCCAGCAGGACGGCCCCAGTGCCATCCGGTATCCCCGGGGCAAGGCCGTGGGCGTGGCGATGGATGAAGAGTTGAAGCTGCTGCCGATCGGCAAGGGCGAGCAGCTGCGGTCCGGCGCCGACGTGACCCTGATGGGCGTCGGCACCATGACCCAGGCCTGCCTCGCCGCCGCCGACCTGCTGGCCCGAGAGGGGATCAGTGCAGCGGTGGTCAACCCCCGGTTTATCAAGCCGCTGGACAACGACCTGCTGCTGAAGGCGGCGCAGGAGACCGGCTGCATCGTGACGGCCGAGGAAGCGGCCATGACCGGCGGCTTCGGGTCGGCGCTGCTGGAACTGTACAGCGAGCACGGCGTGGCGGCGCGGGTGAAGCGGCTGGGCATCCCCGACCACTTCGTCAGCCACGGTGCACCCTACCACTACCTGGAGGAGTTCGGCCTGACGCAGGGCGGGATCGCCGCCGCCGCCCGGGAACTGGTGGCGCAGGTGCGACCTGAACTGG
>JBLNEM010000420.1:0-2781 GCA_050262655.1 Mycobacterium leprae
CTCTCAACCGAATCGACCAACCAATCGCTTGGCCGCCTGCTGCTGCAGTGGGGGGTGGTCGTCCCGCTGGGGCTGTGGGTTCTGCGGGCGCACTGGTCGAATGCGGCGGGGCGCGTTGCGGTTGCCACGACGGCCGGTACGGTTTTCACATACATGCGGGTCGCACTGGGCTTCCAAAGTTTTCACGCCCCCTACAGCCCGCTGTCGGACGGCCTTCTCCTGGGCGTGACGCTGATCGCTGCAGTGCTGGTGGATGCATGGATCCGAGACTGGGAAGAGGCACAGGCGCTGGTGACGTAGCCAGGCAGCAGGGACCGCACATGGCGTGCGGTCCCTGCGTATTGCTGGCGGTCCGGCCTGGTCGCCGCACCTTCTGCTATCGAGAACCTCTCCTGCAGCTACGGTCGCCAAGCAGAGTCTCGCAAATCCGCTCAATCTCTGACTGGCTATAGCGTCGCTGTGCGTATGGACCGGTGCCGCACCGGTAGACCCGGAAGCGCAGGCCCAGTACCTCGCACCACTGGCCGTCGTGGGTCTCGTATTTTCGAATGGTCCGTGGGTCTAGCCCGAGCATTTGGGCCACCTGGGCTGTGGAGAGCCAACCGTTACGCATGTTATGTCATCACCATTTGATGATGATTAACCAACTGGTAGAAAAACATACCGACGCGTGGAAAAGCAAACTTAGGGATACCGGTACTTGGACAAACATGTTTCTGAATATGCCTGGAGCAGACAGCAGGTGAGGAGGATGGAGAGCATGTGGCCAGGCGTTCATCTAGACCCCGTTGTTGTCGCTGCGCTGATCACAGCGGGCGCGGCGGTGGTTGTGCGCCTGATCGGCCGTCGGGGTGGGAAACCTCGGCGGCCAGGTCGCCGTCGCACGCCAAAGTAGCAGGGACCGCACATGGCGTGCGGTCCCTGCTGGCTTTATCTATGTTAACCCACACGCAGTCCGCGGTCGGTGAACTGGGCCCGGATGCGGTCCATGACGTCGGGGGTGGGGGGCTCTACGTCATCAAGGGTGTAGGGCACCCCCATCAGCTCCCACTTGTGCTTGCCCAGTTTGTGATAGGGCAGCAGTTCCACCTTCTGCACCGTCGGGAGCGTGGAAGCGAACTCGGCCAGGGCGGCGACGTCTTCGGGCGCATCGCTGTGTCCGGGCACCACCACGTAGCGGAGCCACATGGGAATGTTGAGATCGGCGATGAACCGGGCCATGGTCAGGGTCTTCCGGTTCTCAACCTTGGTGAGATCCCGGTGCTTCAGCGGGTTGATCTGCTTGATGTCGAGGAGCACCAGGTCGGTATGCTCCAGGACCGGCAGTGCTGCCTGCGGAGTCTGTAAGCCGTTGGTGTCGAGGGCCGTGTGAATCCCGAGCTTATGGCACTCTTCGAAGATGCCGGCCACAAAGTCGGGCTGGAGCAGCGGCTCGCCACCGCTGACGGTGACCCCGCCCTTGGAGGCCTTCATGAAGGGCGTATACCGCCGAATCTCGTCGACGAGGCTTCCGACGGTCCGCTCGCCACCGCCCCGGAGGTCCCAGGTATCGGCGTTGTGGCAGTACCGGCAGCGCATATGGCAGCCCTGCACGAACACCACAAACCGCAACCCCGGCCCATCCACTGCCCCGCAACTCTCCACCGAATGAATCCGCCCCACCCGGTCCGGAGCAGGTACCCCAGGTCGTACTGGCAACGGGAGCGCCATCGGAATCACCTCACGATAAGCTGGATTTAGGCAAGGGTGTTATGTCCCATGCCAGTGAAACGAAGCTGAGCGTCCCCGAAGCCGGCAGGTCTGTGACGCCGTTCGGACGCCCTTCGGAGACCGGCTCCGCGGGCTCCGAAGATAAGGCGTCCGTGGCGGCACAGGCCTGCCGGCGTAGGGTACTCCCACGCAGTGCCCCTACATGCTTTCGTGGAACGTCCGGTGGATCACGTCGAGCTGCTGCTCACGGCTCAGCTTCACGAAGTTCACGGCGTAGCCCGAGACACGAATCGTGAGCTGCGGGTAGAGCTCGGGGTGCTCCATGGCATCCATCAGCGTCTCCCGGTTCAGGCAGTTGATGTTGATGTGGTGACCGCCCTGGCTGGCGTAGGCGTCGAGGATGGCGACCATGTTGCTGATCCGCACCGGCTCCTCCTTGCCCAGGGCGCCCGGGACGATCGAGAAGGTGTAGGAGATGCCGTCCTTCGCCGAGCTGTACGGGACCTTGGCCACCGAGCAGCAGGAGGCCAGGGCGCCCTTCACATCACGGCCGTGCATCGGGTTGGCGCCGGGGGCGAACGGCTCGCCGCCACGACGACCGTCGGGGGTGGTGCCGGTCTTCTTGCCGTAGACCACGTTCGACGTGATGGTCAGGACCGACAGGGTCGGGTCGCTGTGGCGATACGTCTTGTGCTGGCGGAGCAGCTGGTTGAACTCCTCCACCAGTTCCCGGGCGATCTCGTCGACCCGGTCGTCGTTGTTGCCGTAGGCCGGGTACTCGCCCTCGATCTCGAAGTCGACGGCGATGCCCTGCTCGTTGCGGATGGGCTTCACCCTGGCGTACTTGATGGCCGACAGCGAGTCCGCCGCCACCGAGAGGCCGGCGATGCCGCAAGCCATGGTCCGGTAGATATCCCGGTCATGCAGCGCAAACTCCAGGCGCTCGTAGAAGTACTTGTCGTGCATGTAGTTGATGATGTTCAGGGTGTTGATATAGAGGCGGGCCAGCCACTTCATCATGTCGGTGTAGCGGGCACGCACCTCGGCGTACTCCAGGTACTCGCCGGTCAG
>JBLNEM010000421.1:0-3745 GCA_050262655.1 Mycobacterium leprae
CCCACCCCGACCAGGCCGGAGCGGTTGAAAGTGGCGGCGGCCATGATCAGCATGGCGCCGTTCACCAGCCCCGCGACCCCCATGGCCAGCACCACGTCGATCAACTCGAACCGGTACAACCTCCGCAGCTGCCGGTGATCCTTCGTCACGACCCGGCCCTGCGTCAGGCCGGAGTGCAGGAATATCACATGGGGCATGACGGTGGCCCCGAGGATTCCCACGGAGACCAGGACGCTTCCCGTTCCGCTGAACGCCGGGACAACGGCATGGTAGCCGATTTGGGCCCAGTCGGGCACATCCAACAGGGTTTCGATCACGTAGGCCATGGCCACCACGGCCACCATCGCACCAATCAGGGCCTCCAACGGGCGAAAACCGTACCGCTCAAGGGCCAGGGCGGCCAGTGTCACGACGGCGGCAAAGACGGCCCCCAGCAGCAGGGAGACCCCCAGCAGGAGGTGGAAACCGAGGGCTGCACCCATGAACTCGGCCAGGTCGGTGGCCATGGCCACGATCTCCATGAGCCCCCACATGCCCCAGACTGCCGGCCGGGGCAGGTGCTGGCGGCAGAGTTCGGCCAGGTTGCGGCCCGTGGCAATGCCCAGTTTGGCGGAGAGCGACTGCACGAACATGGCCATCAGGTTGCTGGCCAGAATCACCCAGAGCAGCGTATAGCCGTAGCGGGCGCCGCCCTGGATGTTGGTGGCGAAGTTACCGGGGTCGATGTAAGCGACACAGGCCACAAAGGCCGGTCCCAGGAACGGGGCCAGGCGGGCCAGCAGCGGCTTCTTGCTCTTGCCTTCCAGCACGGCGAGGGCCGCCTTCACGGTCTCCCGGTCGCCCGGGCGCACCGGCAATGTGTCCTGGGCGGGGCTCTCGGCTGCCGCAGCTTCGGGCCGGTTAAGCACCTCGTGCTGATACGCCATCTTCCTGGATTGCCTCCATCCAATAATTTTGGTTGGGGGAAACTCGGTGGGGGAGAAAAAGCAGGGGCGCTCCCCTGCAGCAGTTCATCTTATTCCGCGCTGGCGTGGTCGGTCACTGGGTACATGATCGGCGGGCCGGCGGCATAGTACAGACCACCAGAACCTGACGATATGGGAGGGGAGTGGCGCCCGGTCCCCGAATTGGTGAAGCGGAGGTGTCTGCGGTTGATCAAGGAGATTATCACCAGCGCCATTCGGGGGATCAGCCATCCCAACACCGATCTGGATGCCCAGACTTTTTTGCTGCGGGTTCATCAAGTCCGCCGGGCAGCAGGGCGGTCCGCACCGCTGCGGGTCGATTACCTGCCCCGGGTTACGGCGGCAGAACTGGCCGATCCCCGGGTGCTGATCTGGGATATCGGGCGCTCCCATCTGCCCGGGCAGGGGAACTTCGACCATCACCAGGACCATACCCTGGGGGCAACGCCGATCATTCTGCTGCAGGCCATGGGCCTGGAGCCCACTGCACTGGACCGGTACGTGGACCTGGCCGATCGCGGCCTTTTCTTCAAGGAGCCGCAGCCCATCCCGTATGCGGAGACGCTTCAGGGTGTGGCGCATGGGATCAACCTGGTTCACGCCGAGGACGCCGTGCGCTCGCGCCACTTCCAGGACCTCCTGGGATGGATCGAAGGGAGCGGGAGCGATCCGTTTGGCCGGTTTGACGAGGCGAATCTGCCGCTCCGCTTCCACCCCTTCGTGGCTGCACGGCGGCGTGAGGATCAGGTCGCTCTGGAAGCCGCTGCCGAGGCGCAATGGTATGAGACGCGGCTGGGGCCGATCGCCTACATTGCGTCCGATGCGGCGGCCGTCATGCGGATGCTGTACGGTCAGGGCGCCGTGCTGGTGGTTCTGCACGAGCCGGAGGGGCACATGTCCCACTGGCAGATGTCCGCGCCCAAGTATACCGTAGGCGCCAACCCGGCTCTGGTATCGGTGCCGGACCAGTTGGACCTGCGCCCCCTGTTCACGGCCCTTTCTTCGCTGGAGCCATCTGGCAACACCTGGGGCGGGCAGGCCGGTGTGGGCGGTTCGCCACGGGAGGAAGGCGGCTCGGCGTTGGCCCCGTCCGTGGTGATCAAAGCGGTGCGCGAATACCTGTAGTCCGGGCGCTTCCTGCACGGGAGGGCGAAGGCATGTCTCGGGTTCCCGACCTGCTTCCCCGGGCACTCTGGCCCGTGTACGAGAAAGTGATGCAGGCGCGGCGGCTGACTGCCGCCGACGGCGTCCGGTTACTGGAGAGCCCCGATCTCTTTGCCGTTGGCGCGATCGCCGACCAGGCCCGGCACAATCGGGTGGGCGACTACGTCTACTTCAATAACAACGCCCACATCAACTACTCCAACCTCTGCGCCTTGGCGCACGTCTGCCGGTTCTGCGCCTTTGGCAAACAGGCGGGGGTCGATCCAACCGGGTATACGTATACCGTAGAGGCCATGGTGGAGAAGGCCAAAGCCTATGCCGCCATGGGGGTGACGGAGTTTCACATTGTCGGGGGTCTGCACCCGGAGATGCCCTTTGCGTACTACACCGAGTTCTTGTCGGCGATCAAGCAGGCCGTCCCGCAGGCGCACCTGAAGTGCTTTACGGCGGTCGAGATCGACTTCTTCACCCGCAAGTTCCGGTTGTCGACCGAGGAGGTGCTGCTGCGGCTCAGGGAGGCTGGTCACGGCTCCCTGACCGGCGGCGGCGCCGAGATGTTCCATCCGGAAGTGCACAACCGGATCTGCCCCGGCAAGATGCCGGGCTCCCGTTACCTGGAGATCCATCGCATCGCCCACCACCTGGGCATTCGCACGACCAGCACCATGCTTTATGGTCATGTGGAGCGGCCGCACCACGTGGTCGATCATATGCTGAGGCTTCGGGCGCTGCAGGACGAGACCGGCGGCGAGTTGTGCTTTATCCCGCTGGCTTTTCATCCCACGCATACGCAGATGGCGGAGCTGCCCGGGCCCACCGGCATCGATGACCTGAAGATCGTGGCCGTGGCCCGGCTGCTGTTGGACAACATTCCGGCGATCAAATCCTACTGGGTGATGCTCTCACCCCGGATCAGCCAACTGAGCCTGCAGTTCGGCGCCAACGATCTGGATGGCACCGTCCGGGAGGAGAAGATCTACCACGGTGCGGGGGCTACTACGCCCATGCTGCAGGAGAAGAAAGAGCTGCTGGGCATGATACGGGAGGCCCGGCGCATCCCGGCAGAGCGGGACAGCCTCTATCACATGCTCCACGTCTACGATACGGCCTAGCGTATCCGGAGTTTTTTGCCGCGGATTTCGCGGATTACACGGATTGGGACAAAAAGAACCAAGGGGTCTCGGCTATTGTTAACTTTTTATCTGCGATTCTGGTGCGATGCAACATAGGGGTTTCACGGGTCATCACGGATCCTTGGCACCCAAGCATGAGCCTCGGGCATCAAATTCTTTTTCGGTCTTAATCCGCGAAATCCGCGTAATCCGCGGCGGAAATCTGTTTCGGTTCAACCGTAAGCCCAGCAATTTGGGAAGGTGACACCTACGAATATTGGACTGGACTTCATGGACACAGACGCAATTTTGCAGAAGGCGCTGGCAGGGGAGCGGCTCTTTCCGGAAGAGGCGGTTCACCTCTGCACCGAAGGGGAGCTGAGCAGCCTCGCCATGGCGGCACACCAACTCTCCCGGCGGTTTCAGCCGAACGGCGAAGTGGGCTACAGCATCGGGCGGACGGTGATCTACTCCAACGTCTGCCAGCCGAACTGCCCCTTCTGC
>JBLNEM010000422.1:0-5204 GCA_050262655.1 Mycobacterium leprae
CCTTCTTCTCTCTTCATCCGCTTCCAGAACTTCTGCATCTTCCCGGAGACCCCCCTAAAATGCCATTGGATCATATCGATGATAGCAGGCGGATAAAATACGTGTCAATCATCAATGTAGAAGATGATGGTGACTTTAATGAATCTCCTTAAAGATGTCGAACATTGGCAAGAGCATTGGAATGATGATGGAAACCACAATAACGCCCAGTACCAGGGTCATCGCCGGCTCCATCAGGCTGGTGGCCCGGTCCAGCAGCGTGGCCAACTCCTTCTCGCTGATGTCGGCTACCCGGAAGAGCATGCTCTCCAGGCTGCCGGAGACCTCGCCAAGGGCGATCATCTCCACCGAGATCGGGTCAAAGAGCCGCTGGCGCTTCAGGGCGGCACCAAAGCTTTCGCCGCCGCTGACCGACTCCTGTACCTTCGCCACGGCCCTGGCCATGGGGGCGAAATCCATCGCTTCCTGGACGGAGGCGAGGGCCGACAGCAGCGGCACGCCGCTGCGGACCATGGTGCCCAGGGTGCGGGTCAGCCAGCCGAACTCCCGCTTGTAGACGATATCGCGGAAGAGCGGCAGCTTGAGCAGCAGGTACTGGTACCGGGTCCGTACGGCCCGCCGGCGCATCGCCTGCCGCCAGCCCCACACCAGCAGGAACGGCACGGGTACCAGCAGGTACCACTGGTGCGTGACGAACGCACCAAAAGCCATCAGCATGCGGGTAGACGTGGGCAGTTTCGCGTTCAGCGAGCTGAACATGGCGGCGTAGTTGGGCAGCACATAGGTCAGCATGAAGATGATAACCGCCGCGGCTACGACCAGTACCACCGTCGGGTAGGTCATGGCGCTGCGGATTTTGCGCCCCAGGTCTTCCTCCTGCTCGAACTGCTTCGCCATCAGGGCGTAGCCCTGGTCCAGGTTGCCGGTCACCTCGGCCACCGAGGTGATGTAGATCAGTACCCCCGGCAGGTCCTTCCGGTGTGCCGCCATGCCCTGGCTCAGGCTGCTGCCGCTTTGGACCGACCGCAGCACGTCGGTCAGCACCACCGACAGTCGGCGCGGCTGAAACTGCTTCGCCAGCAGTTCCAGCGTCTGCAGCAGGGGCACGCCGGCGGCGATCATCGTCGAGAACTGACTGCAGAACGCCGCCAGTTCGCCAGGCGTCACCCGGTTGTTCCGGCCAAACTTGATCTGGGTGTTCAGCCCGACCTTCAGTTCCCGTCCGCCACCACGGAGGCTGGAGACGAGAATGCCATTCTGCTGCAACTGCGCCAGGGCCGTTGCCCGGTCGGCTGCGGCGAGGGTTCCCTCCACCGGCCTGCCGCTCGCGTCTCTCCCTTTGTAGTGGTAGTTCACGGCTTACTCCTCCGCGAAGGCGACTCGCTTGACTTCCTCCAGCGAGGTCAGGCCCCTGGCCGCTTTCCGCAGGCCGTCCTGCCACAGGGACCGCATGCCGTGCTGGCGGGCGGCATGCTCCAGTTCGCCCGCAGTAGCCCGCTGGTTGATCAGTTCCCGAATCTCCGGCGTGATCGCCAGCAGCTCCACCAGGGCGATGCGCCCCTGGTATCCGCTGCAGTCGCACTGGCCGCAGCCCTTCGGTTTGTAGAGCGTAGCTCCGATCATGCCGGCCTCTTCCAACAGGTGATAGTCCGGGTCGGACTGCTCCACCTGATAGGCCTCGCGGCAGCGTGGGCAGAGCGACCGCACAAGGCGCTGCGAGATGACACCGACCAACGAAGAAGCCAGCAAGAACGGTTCGACGCCCATGTCGATCAGGCGTCCCGGCGCACCGGCCGCCTGGTTGGTGTGCAGGGTGCTCAGGACCATGTGGCCGGTCAGGGCGGCACGTACGCCGATGTCGGCCGTTTCGCCGTCACGAATCTCGCCGACCATGATCACGTCCGGATCCTGACGCAGGAAGGCACGCAGGCCTGTGGCAAAGGTAAGCCCGGCCTTCACGTTCACCTGCACCTGGTTCACGCCGGGCAGGTTGTACTCCACCGGGTCCTCAATGGTCAGGATGTGGCGGGAAGGATCGTTCAGTTCGGCCAACGCCGACATGAGCGTGGTGGTCTTACCGCTGCCGGTAGGGCCGGTCACCAGCAGCATGCCATTGGGCTTGGCCAGAATGCTGCGGATGCTCTTCAACACGTCGGCCTCCATGCCCAGATCGGCCAGCCCCATGATGGCGGCCCCCCGGTCCAGGATGCGAATGGCCACCTTCTCCCCGTAAACAGTGGGAACCGTCGCGACACGGAGGTCGAGCCGCCGGCCGGACATCTCCACTTCGATGCGCCCATCTTGCGGCAGGCGCCGTTCCGCAATATCCATAGATGCCATGACCTTGATGCGGGAGAGCACGGCGTTCAGCGCGTTCTTCGGCATCGAGTTCGCTTCCCGCATGACGCCGTCGACGCGATAGCGCACCCGGATCTGCTGCTCCCCGGGCTCAACGTGCAGGTCTGTGGCCCGGATGCTTAGCCCCTGGGCGATCAGGTTGTTCACCAGTTTGATCACGCCGTCGCCCGACTCATCCAGGTCGAAAGAGCGCTTGGCCAGCGGTTCGGCTGCGGCGGCGACCTCTGCCTGTGGCAGGTTGGGCGTGGCGGAGCCATATGCCTTGGTGATGGCACGCTGCACGGCCCGGTCGGGGGAGACCACCGGTTTCACCCGCATGCCGCTGTGCATGCCGATATCATCCATTGCCACGAAGTTCAGCGGATCTGAGGTGGCCACCAAAAGGGAGCCCCCCTCAACCTTGAGGGGTATGGCCCGGTATTTCTTGGCCAGCAGCTCGCTCACGCGGGTCACCGCGGCGGGTTCAAACTGCTGCTCCGGGTTGGGCACAAACGGGTGACCCAACTGGTTAGCCAGTGTGTTATACATGTCGAACTCTGTCACGAAACCCTGGTTCACCAGGATCTCGCCCAGGCGCCCGCCCGAACTGCGCTGCAGTTCCAGGGCAGTTGCGAGCTGATTGGGCGTAATCAGCTTGGCCTGCAGCAGAATGTCGCCCAGACGGACCGGTTTGCGCTGCAACAGTCCCGCCACAAGCACTCCCCCTTATCGATGAGTAAAATTGGTGGAGACCTCTTTCGCCGCCCGTAATCTGTAATCCTGCACACCATTATCGTTATTATATGGCAATGTTCCGTCGAAGAAGGATTGTCACGGCGAGACAGGGAAAAGAGAGGGCGGAAGGGAGGCTGATGCGGTTGCTGCTCCGGTTAAAGCAACGAAGCGGCTACGTGCTGATCACCGTGCTGCTGGCTCTGGCCGTCATTTGTCTGATCGGCGTCGCCGTGCTCAACTCATCCACATCGGCCCTCCGACTGGCGGCGCAGATCACGGCAGACGAACGGGCGCTGGATGCGGCGAACGCCGGGATCGAGTGGTCGCTGGCTTATTTCCAGACCCATTACATGCTGCCGAGCACCCCCCCGGCGCCGGTCACCATCCCAATGGGGAACTACAGCGCCACCGATACCCTCACCGTCGGCACCGACACTCAGGGGAATCCCACCGTGACCTCGGTGGGCACGTCCGGCTCCAGCAGCCGCACCATCAATGCGGCGCTGGGCAACGGCGTCCCGGGCGCCTACCGCAGTGCGATCTACTCTACTTCTCCCAGCAACGCGGCGTCGGAACTGAACCAGAACGTCAACATCTGCGGGGACGTGTTCAGCAACAATAACCTGACCCTGAACAACGGCGTCCATATCTACGCCGGCAGTGATCCGGCCTGTGCGGCTTACCCCAGCTCTGCCAAGGGCGTCGCCATTGCCGTCAAATCCGTGCTCTTCCAGAACAGGAGCCAGGTCTACATCGAGGGCGGTTACTGCGACGCCAACAATATCGGTCCGGCCTGTAACAACCAGAAGCCCACCGCTTACAACATCCCGGCGCCGGATTTCGGTGCGACGGGCGTCTACTACATCACTGCGCAGGCTCAGAACCACTTCTATCCGACAGACCGGACCCTGTCGGTCGCCTCGGGTGATCAGCAGATCTACTACGTGAACGGAAACCTGACCCTGACGGGCGGCACGGTAAATGGCCGTATCACCTACGCCGCTACCGGCACGATCACCGTCACCAACAGCATCCTGAACAACTCCGCCTGCAACACCACCACCCACCCCTGCTCCCTCCTCTTGGTGTCACAGGGCAACATCAACCTGAGCGGCAGCGCCAACGGCCAGACGATCTACGCCGCCATCATCACGGAAGACGCCCTCAACACCAACTCCAACTGGAGCATCCACGGCAGCGTCTCGGCCAGCACCCTGAACTTCAAGAACAACACCTGGCTCTATACCGACGACCCCTACTACAACTTCCCGCCCCCCGGCCTGCCGGGCGCGCCAACGGGCACCGGGCCGGGCCTCCTCAGTTGGTCCGAAGGCCCCTGACCGACAGCAAGACAGAAGCCGCAGCACCGAAGTGCTGCGGCTTTTCGTATGCGTAAGCTTACCGGGCCTCGTCCAGCCAGCGGCAGACGTCCTTGGCGTGGTAGGTGATGATGATATCGGCGCCCGCCCGCTTGAAGCCCATCATGGTCTCCATGACGGTGCGCTTCTCGTCGATCCAACCATTGGCCGCGGCCGCCTTCACCATGGCGAACTCACCGGAGACGTTGTAGCAGGCCACCGGCAGGTTGAAGGCTTCACGCACCCGATAGATCACATCCATATAGGCAAGGGCCGGCTTCACCATGACGATGTCGGCGCCCTCGATAATATCCAGTTCCACTTCCCGCAGAGCCTCCCGGGCGTTTGCCGGGTCCATCTGATAGGAGCGGCGGTCGCCGAAGGCCGGAGCGCTGTCGGCGGCTACCCGGAAGGGGCCGTAGTAGGCGCTGGCATACTTGGCGCTGTAGGCCATGATGGGCACCTCGGTGAAGCCGTTGCGGTCCAGCGCATCCCGGATGGCGGCCACGCGGCCGTCCATCATGTCGCTGGGGGCGACCATGTCAGCACCGGCCTCGGCATGAGAGAGTGCGGTCCTGGCCAGCAGCTCCAGCGTCGGGTCGTTGTCCACCGTCTCACCCTTGATGATGCCGCAGTGGCCATGGGAGGTGTACTCGCACATGCAGACGTCGGTTACCACGTGCATCTCCGGGAAGCGGGCTTTGATCGCCCGAACGCCCTGCTGCACGATGCCGTTGGGGTCATAAGCGCCGGTACCCACCTCATCCTTACACT
>JBLNEM010000423.1:0-4089 GCA_050262655.1 Mycobacterium leprae
CAACTGATGCTTTCGACGGGACAGAACTTGGCCCAATTTAGTTCACTGGCCCTTAAACTGCTGTTCAGAGTGATTGCTGACAGCCGCATTGCCAGCCCACGGCCACAGCACCTGATCATAAGTCAGGTGAAGGATAGCCCCGACGAGTTGGTCGCCACGCCGACCACTGCGACGGCGGACAACACCGTACCGCTCACCTGGTCGAAGGACGGTACGAAAGCGTTGGTCAACCTCCGTCGCCTCTTCTTCCTGCGGCCACTTACGCTGCCAAAGCGGACCCGAGCACATATCCCCATCTCTAGCGAGACGGTTGAAGGCCTTGGACCGTCGCTGATCCTCCAGTTGGGACGGATCCACCTGACGCCTATGGCCGATGTCAAACCGCGTACAACCAGGCAGAACCAATCCGCCGCCCCCCAGAGCGAAGTGAAATGACAAAACGCAGCACCCTTGCCGAACGGCTCTGGTGCTGCTCTCGTATGCGACTCTGGGTTGGATGCTCAGCAGGCCGCCCGATTCGCACGGAGAGGCTGCCCATGGTGTAATCGGGCGCAAACCCCTCCAGCCCGAAGCCTCTTGCCCACAAGTTCGACACCGGAGCCGAACGAACCTTTGGCCCGCCGCCGCACTGGTCGATTTGGTAAATGTCTGGACCAATCCATAGTATATTGGCCGCAAATACCCTATACCTAGATTATGGTGTGCCATGCGTACACCGTGATGACGATCTGGGAGGGATAGCAATGGGTCTCTACCCCTGGGGCCTGTATCACTGGCCGCTCCAATCGATCCAGGAGCGCATTCTGCAGGCACTGCACGCAGACACGGCCTGGGTTCAGCACCTGATGAACGGCTTGAGCGACCTGAATGGCACACTGGTCTACCTGTGCGTGATCGCGACCGTGCTCTGGACCGTCAACAAACAGGTCGGCCGGGTGCTGGGCACCGTCCTGGTGCTGAGCGAGGGCATCGGCGATACGCTGAAGTACCTCGTGCACTCGAACCGCCCCTATTTTGACCAGGCTTTCCTCAATGGTCTGCTGCATCCGGCACTCGACGCCGGTCATTACGCCGGCGGCTACTCCTTGCCCAGCGGCCACTCGTTCAACCTGGCCACCTTCTGGGGCACCTTTGCGCTCTACCTCTGCCGGAAAACTTGGAGCATCATCGGGGCGATCGCCCTGATCCTCGCGGTGGGGCTCTCCCGCATTGCGCTGGCGGCCCACTGGCCCCTTGACGTCCTCAGCGGCTGGACGTTCGGTGCGCTGATCGTAGGCGGGGTCTGGCTGATCCGCCGCTACCGGCCTGATCTGCCGTTCACGGCGACAACCGCCACGCTCCTCGCCGGCCTCTTTGTCGTGATCGCTGCCGCGACCTATCTCGTAGAGCCGGTCGGCAGAAGTTCGAGCCTGAGCCTGATCGAGAGCGGTCGGGCAAAGAACAACCCACCTCCCTATTTCGTCTGCACCACCAGCGCCAGCCAGGAGAAGACCGCCAATCCCTGTGCCGGAGCATCCCCCGTCTTTATCTCCCCCGACGGTGCGGTCAGGGTTCCCCCCGAGGCTGCCATCCACATCAACGCCGACGGCTCCCTCGACCGGGAGCGGTACAGCACCGGCATCCCGTACGCCTGGCGGATGATCGCCCTGGGACTCGGCCTCTTGCTTGGCGCCTTCCTGGAGCAGAAGCGTGTACGGTTTGATCCGCAGGTAGGCGACCGGAAGCGGCAGGTCCTGAAGCTGATCATCGGGCTGCCGATGCTGGTCTGCACCTGGCTGGTGCTCTCGCCCGCCGTCTTCGCCCCCGCGGGAAAGTACCCGGTCTTCCCCCTGCTACAGTCCGGCGCTGCCGCCTTCGTCGTCTCCTTCGCCCTGCCGTGGCTCTTTACCAACCTGTGGCCGGATTGCCGCCGCGGGTCGTAGGCTCACCCCGGGACCTCCGCCAGCACGAGCAGCACCTGACCCATCTTCACGTTCTGCCCGTTTTCAACCTGAATCTGCCGGATGATCCCCGGTTTGGCGGCAAGGATCTCGTTATTCATCTTCATCGCTTCCAGAATCGCCACCACTGCCCGGGCCTCCACCCGGTCGCCAACCGCAGGCAGCGGCTTGCCGGGCGCCAGCGACGCCGGATGGCAATGGATGACGCCGGGCATTGGCGCCTTGATGGTAAAGGTCCGGTCGCCGGGATCAGCCACAGGCTCCGGTGCCCCGACAGCGACGGCCGGGGGATGTGGCTGCAGCCCCGCGGCCCGCAGTTCCACCCGGTCATGGGTGATGATCACCTCGCCGATCGCGTTGGCCCGCATTGCGGCCATCACCCGCAGCATTCCATCCAGATCAAGCACACCAAGCCCTCCTTACTTGAGAAAGGCCAGCAGCGTCGCCGCGGCCACGGCGGTACCGATGACGCCAGCCACGTTGGGGCCCATCGCATGCATCAGCAGGAAGTTCTCCGGGTTGGCCCGCTGCCCCTCAATCTGGGCCACCCGAGCGGCCATGGGGACAGCAGATACCCCGGCGGCGCCGATCAGGGGGTTAACCTTCCCGCCTGTCACCCGGTACATCACTTTCCCGAACAGGACACCGCCGGTCGTGCCCCCCATGAAGGCGAAGAGGCCCAAACCCACCACTTTCAGCGTATCCCAGGTCAGAAAAGCCTCGGCGGCCATGGTTCCGCCGACGGTCAAACTCAGGAGGATCGTGGCGATGTTGATCAGTTCGTTCTGGGCTGTCCGGGAGAGCCGCTCCGTAACGCCGGACTCCCGCAACAGGTTGCCCAGTGCCAGCATTCCCACCAGTGGCACCGCCGGCGGCAAGAGAAGCCCCACAGCTAACAGCAGAAGGAGCGGGAAGAGAATCCGCTGCTTGCGGGTGACCGGCTTCAATTGTGCCATAACCACGGCCCGCTCCTGCTGGGTGGTCAGCAGCCGCATGATCGGCGGCTGAATCAGCGGCACCAACGACATGTAGGAGTATGCGGCCACCGCAATCGCCCCCAGCAGGTGCGGCGCCAGCTTCACGGTCAGATAGATGGCGGTGGGACCATCAGCGCCGCCGATGATGCCAATACTGGCTGACTCTTGCAACGTGAAACCCATGGCACTGGCCGCCAGCAAGGCGAGAAACACCCCTAGCTGTGCGGCCGCTCCCAGCAGAAAGGTGGATGGATTCGCAATCAGAGGCGAGAAGTCGGTCATCGCCCCGATGCCCACAAAGATCAGCGGCGGGAGAATCTCCTGCTCCACCAGGAACATGAAATGGTGCAGCAGCCCTCCCGGGTCGAGAATGCCGGAGCCAGGAATGTTGGCCAGGATTGCACCAAAGCCGATGCCAGTCAGAAGAAGGGGCTCAAAGTGCTTGACAAGGGCCAGATAGAGCAAGAGGAGGCCAACCCCGATCATCAAAGCCTGATTGAGGGTAACCTGCGCCAGAGCAGTCGAGTCCCATAGCTGTTCAAGCTGAACGAGCATGGTGTCTTCTCACTCCATCTCTGAAGAATCGTCTGGATACGGTTCACGGCCGACACGCTGCAGGCAGTAGAGTGCGCCGGTCAGCCCGGCCAGGGCCAGGAAGACCACAGCCATGGTGATGACTGAGATCTGTAACGCTTCGAGCACGTTCACCCACCCCCTCGATTCCGATCATGTGGTCCGGCCAAACTCATCGAGTAGGCCGTTGCCCTCCTGCTCCAGCCGCTCCAGCACCTTCTGCCGGGTGAGGCGGCCGCCACGCTCCCAGCCGCTCCGCCCCCGTCCAACCGGTCCCAACTGCTCCCACGCCCCTTCTGCCTTCAAACGGCGGATCTCGGTCACCTGGCTGAGAACTGCCGGGCGCATCTCAGACGGCTGGCCAACCAGTTGGTCCACACCGCCAAGCCGGTAGAAGAAAGGGACGCCAGCCGCAAAGACGGGATTGGCTTCGGCAAGCTCTTCCAGTTGCTTCAGAGGCACCTTGGTCACACGGGCGATGCTGGTCAGCGGCATCACATGGACCATCGTGCCATACTCAGGGCCCAACGCCAGAATGCGATCCGCCTGCAGCCCATGGCACAGAAAGCCCCCGCTGATAGCCCGCCCCACTACCACAG
>JBLNEM010000424.1:0-4810 GCA_050262655.1 Mycobacterium leprae
GTCTGGTCGGCCGATGGTCAGCGCGTGGCCCTCATGGAGGAGACGGCGCCTGCCGCCAACGGAAA
Source organism: Mycobacterium leprae (assembly GCA_050262655.1). GTDB lineage: Bacteria > Bacillota > Sulfobacillia > Symbiobacteriales > Symbiobacteriaceae > DASXVX01. The sequence continues at coordinate 66 of JBLNEM010000424.1, forward strand.
CCCACGCTATGCGAAGTGCGCCATCTGGAGCGTCTCACTGGCGACGGGTCAGTGGCGCCGGCTGGCGGAAGTATTCTCGACTGGGCTGCTGGGCTGGCACCCGTCCGGCCGGTACCTGGTGATTCTGCGGATGGACGGGGCGGCCACCGCCATCTTCGGCCTGCTCCCGCCCGACGGCGGCGAGATTAACTGGCTCCCCTATCGCCAGGGGGACGAGGCGTACGCTACCCAGGTGGATGAGCAGCTGCTGGTGGTATCCAACTGGGGTGCCGGCCATACCCTCGAGCGGGAGGTCGGCGGGAAGGTGGTCCCCCTCCGGGCCGGACAGCTTCCCCAAAGGGGCTCCCTGCAGATTCGGCCGCCGTACCGCTCCTGGATCTATGAGGGCGGGAACCCCCACAACGCGGCCCTGGAGGTGCAGCCGCTCCATTGATGTGCGCAACGCCTCCCGCCGACTAGACCGGAGAAGAGGCGCAGCAGGGTGATACGGTGCCGGGTAGGGCCTTCAGCTCGTCCCGACCCGCGGCGGTACCCGCAACCGCCGAAACCGCAGTTTTGGACACCACTCATCCTGCTTCGCCTGTCCAAAATCGACTTTCCGCTGGCGTCCTCCCCTCTGCGGCACCCTCACAGCCAACAGATCGGGCGAATAATACGGGGAGGGGTAGGCAAAAACACCGGTGGGGGTATCCCAGACGACCGGAAACCGCAGTTTTGACGCGGCCGCTTGGCCGAGGCGATGTCCAAAATCTCCTTTTCCCCACAACCGCCCCCACCCATGCAAAAGGCGGCAGCCATACCGGCTGCCGCCTCTCTATTCGCCCTACTTCACCAGCGTCAGGATCGTGTAGGCGCCCGGTCCCGCCAGTGCGAGGCCCACGGCGACAGCGATGATCGCCAGGTTGTACTCGTAGCCGCCCTGGGCGAGGTAGCCGGCCTTGCCGTGCACCTTCACGATCGCCACCAGCATGGTCGCTACATATAGGAAGGCCGCCACCGGCAGCCCCAGGCCCAGCGCCATCAGCAGGCCGCCGACCAGCTCGCCGAGACCCGCCACCGCGGCGTGGAACTTGCCGGGCTTCAGACCCAGCGACTCCATCCAGCCGCCGGTGCCGGCGAGGCCGTAGCCGCCAAACCAACCAAACAGCTTCTGCGTGCCGTGTGCGGCGAACGTAAGACCGAAGACCAGGCGAATGATCAGCAAACCAGTATTCATGAATGTGAACCCCTTTCCTGTTGCGTCGGTAGTACTTATGATTGGTACGCTACTTACTTTAAGTTAGCCACACGATATTGTCAAGCGGCTTTTAAGAAAGTACAATTTGTGCTACACTGTTGCGCAAGGAGGTGACCGCCCATGAGCTACGAGCAGATGTGTCCGAAGTACGAGAAAGCCATCGAACTGCTTGGCAAGAAGTGGACAGGCCTACTCATCCGGATGCTGCTGGGCGGTCCCAAACGCTTCGGCGAGTTCCGGCAGCAGGTGCCGGCCCTGAACGACCGGGTGCTGTCCGAGCGCCTCCGGGAGCTGGAGGAGCAGGGCGTCGTGCGGCGCATCGTGCACGACACGAAGCCCGTGCTGATCGAGTACGAACTGACCGATGTCGGCCGGGGGCTGGAGCCCGTAGTGGAGTCGATCCAGCACTGGGCCGAACGCTGGGTCACCAGCACCAACCCATAACGCACAGACCCCCGGCGCAATCCGGGCGTGTTGAAAAAGGGTAGCCAGGACTTGTCCTGGCTACCCTTTGCCGTTTCCCACCGGGATGTGCCACGCCCCGCTATTGTGTGGGGTAGGAGCCCGCCACCCTCGAGAACGCTTGGCTTCGCCTGGGCCGCCCCCCTTTACGCGTTCACATCATGACCGAGGCAGCCGCTCTTCGGACTGCCGTTTGGTACTATTTGGTATTTAATCGGCCGCTCTGTCTTGTTTTTAAAGGCTTCGTCCAGCTCTACCCATTAAAATCGCGACAGTGGGGGTGAAAATGGGGCTGAAACCCACAAACACGCGCGGCTCTGTTCGGTTTTTAATGCTGTGGGCGGGTCGCCGCCTTTAAAAACGTGACAGTGGGCGGAGCCACGGCGAGTGCAAGCCGAAACAAGCTTGTTTCCGGACCCCAAGCCCCGCCGCCGCACCCCGCGCAACCAGACACCGGGGTCCATTCGTCCAACTCACGAGTACATAAGCGAAATGGGGTCGCCCGAATGACACAGCGCCGCCTCATCACCCTGAGCCTGATCACCGTCCTGTTGCTGGGCTGCAGCAAGCCTATGCGCCTGGAAACGCCCCAGCCCCCGGCCCCCGCCGCCGCCGCCCCACTACCGCCCGCCCCCATCAAGGTGCAGATCACGCTGCTGCCCCAGCCCCTCGAAGCCAGGACCCGCCTCCACCCCACCGAGGCGGTCGCCATGGTCGATGCCGCCCTGGGCTTCGGCCTGGGCGACCGGTATAACAGCAACGCCATCCTGACCACCCGGGACGGCGGCGTTACCTGGGTGAAGGTCGGCGTTCTGCCGGACGATGGACCACCCTGGCACAACAGTTGGGGCTGGGATGCCCGCGGGGTCTCCTTCGTGAACGATCGGGAAGGCTGGGCGGTCAGCCCCGGTGGGCACCTGCTCCACACCACCGATGGCGGCAAGCAGTGGCAGCCAGTCAACCTGCCGCCCGGTGCAACCACCCCGGTCCGGGTGCGCTTCGCTACACCGCAGAAGGGCTGCGTACAGGTCGATGACCAGCGGATGTCCGTCTGGTGGAGCATGAACGGCGGCACCACATGGGAGAGCTACCCTGGCCCCGGCAGCATCGTAGGGTGCGCCCGGATCCTGGCCGGCACCTTCGGCGCCGCCTGGGACGCCGATTACTTCAATCTGCTGGAGGCCCGGACCGACGGCCTGGTCCTGCTCACCCATGTGCACGGCGTCCCCAGCACCATCTCCGCCAGCCTCGATGACGGCCAGCACAGTCAGGAGTATCTCTGGCCCGGCCCCCTGAATCTGAAGGCGATCTCTTTTGGCACACAAAAAACAGGCGTCGCCCTTCGATCGGACAGACGCCTGCTCTTCACCAAGGACGGCGGTGCTACCTGGCAAGAGGCCGAGTAGCTACACCCCCGGGCGGATCCGCCCCATCACCAGCGAGTCGACATACTGACCGTCCCGCCAGGCGTTCAGCCGCTTCCGCCCTTCCTGGACGAAGCCGAACCGCTCATACAGGCGGATCGCCCGCTCGTTGTCCGGGTAAACCTCCAGTTCGACCCGCACCAGGTTCAGCCACTTGTCGGCGGCCTCCAGTGCCGAGGCCATCAGGGCCGTCCCCACACCCCCGCCGTGGTACTGCTCATCCACCACCACGCCCAATTCCCCCACATGGTGGGTGCGTGGGTTCGTGGAGCGGAACAGCCCCAACATCCCCACCACGCTCCCCTCAATCTCCGCCACGAGTACATAGGCTGTGTCCGGATGGTTTCCCTCCAGCCGCTTCCGCCACCGGTCGGGGGTCTGCGCCGGCAGCTGCACCGTGCCCCAAACCACACTGGGCTGGCTGCTGATCTCGGCGATCCTGGCCGCGTCTGTGATATAGGCCGATCTAATCGTAATGGTATACATCGATAGAACCTCCAAATACCTATCCGAGATAGGTAGGGATCATCGCCTCTTCCTGCACGGTACCGCCGACCGCGAAGACCCGGTAGGCTTTGGCCTGCGGCCGTGAGCTGACCACCTTCGCCAGTGCCGTCCCTATATAATGGAGGGCCACGCCGTCATCGGCAGCAATCCCGTCGAGCAACCGCCCCTCCCCCACCAACCGATGGTAGGACGGGCGGCGATCCGCCTCGCCATCATAATGCGGGCAGTTGCTGCCCCGCAGGAAGCCGAGGCACGACAACGCCGACAGCGGCCCTGGCACCGAGTCGGTCAGCCCCTGCTCGAACCAGCAGATCGAACCGGCGCTGATGCCGGCCAACACAACGCCCCGCTCCCAGGCCGTCCGCAGAATCGCATCCAGCCTCCACTCCCGCCACAACGCCAGCAGGTTCTTCGTGTTCCCGCCACCAACGTAGATCACGTCCTGCGCCAGCAGGAACGAAGCCATGTCCGCCACTTCCGCCCGAATGAGCGAAAGGTGTGTGGGTTCGGCATTCAGCCGGGTCATCGCCTGGTAGAACCGCACAATATACCCCTCGGCGTCGCCGCTGGCGGTGGGCAGGAAGCAGACTTTGGGGCGGGCCTTCCCGGTCAGGCCTAGTACATAGCGATCCAGCAAGGGATTCTCCGGCTCCATCGAAAAGCCACCGCCGCCCATCGCTACGATCTGCTGCATCATCTTCTACCTCCGATTTACGGCTCTGTGCGCCAACTGGTAATGCGATAGTCCTTGTCATGTTTCACGAGGGTAAACTGCACCTTTTCCGCACGCCCCTCCAGGGTCCAGGACCCATCCGTCTGAGGCCGCGGCGTAGAACCGGTAAGCCGGTTACGCCCCGCCTGGTAGGCCCAGGCATAGGCCTGTTTCCCCAGCGCCGGGTCGGCAAACAACCCGACGAAGCTCTGCGCGTCCAGGTAGTGGTTCACCACGGCGACGAACCGCACTTCGCTGTCGGCGTAGGTCGGATGGTCCTGCACCACCTGCATGGCCCCTTCCGCGTAGTGGAAGGTGTAGTTCCCCCACGGATACTCGTCGTGGGTGAGAAAGCTGGCTTTGTCGGCGTCCAGGATCACCGTTCCCACCAGTTCCGTGCGGA
>JBLNEM010000425.1:0-2687 GCA_050262655.1 Mycobacterium leprae
ACGCGATCGTGGCCGCGCTGACAGGCGCCGGCATCGCCCGGGTAGCCCTGTTTCTCGCCCTTCAGTCTGGTCTTGTCTTCGGCGGGACGGTAATCGCCGAGTTGAAACGGAAACACCTGTCCTGGCTGGACGAGCATGTGACGCTCCACATGAAAGAGCCGCTCCTGAACAAAATGCAACGCATTGAACTGACCCAGTTTGAGCAGACCCGTTACTTCGACGCGTACGCCCGGGCACAAACCGGGCTAAACCGCGGGGTCCAGGCGATTGACAACCTGCTGTTAATCCTGGAGTCGCTGATCACGACGATCTCGTACGCCGTGGTGGTCTCACGGATCCACTGGTCCCTGCCGGTACTGCTGCCGCTCTTCGCCCTGCCCAGTCTCTTCCTGGGGGCGGCTCTGGCCCGGCGCACGGTCGCGCTGAACCGCGGCATTACGCCGCTCAACCGCGCCATCTCCTACGTGGAGACGCTGATGACCAGCCGCCATGCCGCCAAGGAGCTGCGCATCTATCAGACCAGCAGCTACTTCCTGGAGCGGTTCAAAGCCCTCTTCTGGTCCGGTGCGAAGGAGCGCCAGAAGATCCTGACGGAGCAAATACACGCGGCTGTGAACCGGACTTTTGCCGACCAGGCCATCGCCATCGGCATCACGCTGTTCATCCTGTGGCTGGCCATCCGCCGATCCCTCAGCCTGGGCGTCTATGTCGCCCTCACCCAGGCGATCGCCGGCACACAGACGGCGGTGGAAACGCTCACCCAAAAGGTGACGGAGTTGTACGCCGGCATTCTGCAGATGGCCGACTACTTCGCCTTCCTCCAGCTGCCGGAAGAGGCGGGCGGTATGGCCGACACGGGTGCCGAACCGCTGCCGCTCAGGCTCGACACGATTGAGGCACACGGGCTCAGCTTCACCTACCCGGGTGCGCCTGAACCCGCGCTGCGCGAGATCAGCTTCCGCGCCAGCCGCGGCGAGATCGTGGCGATCGTGGGCGAGAACGGCTCCGGCAAAACGACACTGGCGAAATGCTTGTTGGGCCTTTACACGCCGCAGGCCGGGGTCGTCCGCTATGACGGCCAGGCGTTGCACACGCTGCCCCGTTCTCAGCTATACAAAAGAATCGCCGCCCTCTTCCAGGACTTCGTCCAGTACGAGTTGACGGCCAGGGAGAACATCGGCCTGGGTGACCTGGCCCGCCTGAAGGAGGACGGCGCCATCCGGCAGGCCGCTCACGCTGCCCAACTCGACGGCGTGCTCAGCCACCTGCCGCAGGGCCTCGACACCGAACTGGGGGTCGTCTTCGGCACCGGCAAAGAGCTCTCCATGGGCCAGTGGCAACGGTTTGCCCTCGCCCGCGTCTTCCTGAAGGATGCCGGTGTCATTCTGCTGGACGAGCCCACCGCAGCGCTGGACCCCCAGAGCGAGCTGCGCCTCTTCCAGCGGGTCAAGGAGGTCTATCAGGGCGACCGCATCCTCTTCCTCATCTCGCACCGCCTCGGCATTTGCCGGGAGGTCGACCGCATTCTGGTCCTGCAGAACGGACGGCTGGTCGAAAACGGCACCCACGCCGCGCTCATGGCCCAGGGCTGCGTCTACGCCGAACTGTACCGCACGCAGGCCGATCTCTACGGCCACTCGCCCGACGCCGTCGCGGTGGGGCAGCCGCAGTAAAAACCAGGGGGACGGCGTAAGCCGTCCCCCCAAGCCTATTCATGGCAACAGTTCCGGCTCCTGCACCAGCGTAATGCCAAACCGCTGCTGCACCGCGTCCTGGATCTTCTGGCGGAATCGCAGCAGGTCAGCCGTGCTGCCAGCCTTCTCGTTCACCACCACCAGCGGTTGGACCGGCCAGGTCCCCATGCCGGTTTCGGCGTCGTGTACGCCTTTGAACCCGGCCTGTTCGATCAGCCAGGCCGCCGCCACCTTCACGTCCCCCTCGGCGGTCGGCCAGTGCGGCAGCTGCGGATACTGCGCCAGCAGCCGCTCCGCCTGTGCCGCCGGGATGACCGGATTGCCGAAGAAGGAGCCGTTGTTGGGTACGCGGTCGGGATCGGGCAGCTTGGACATGCGAATGGCGATGATCGCCTCCCGCAGTTCCTGCACCGTGGGCTGCGCAATCCCGCGCTCTTCGAGGTAGCGGGCCACCGCGGGGTAGAAGGGCGGCTCCGGCGCTTTGCGCGTCAGGCGGAGGGTAATGGCGGTGATCAGGAAGCGCCCGCGATCGTTGGTGTTGAACCGTGAGCGGCGATAGCCGAAGCCGCACTCAGCCGCCGGAATGCGCACAAAGGTCCGCGCCTGACGGTCGTAAGCCTCGACCGACACCAGGCTCTGTCCGATCTCCTGTCCGTATGCGCCCACATTCTGCACCGGTGTGGCGCCGGCGGTGCCGGGGATCAGGCTCAGACACTCAATGCCGCAGGCCCCGGCCTCCACCGCGCGCGCCACAACCCTGTCCCAGTTCTCGCCGCCGCCGGCCGTCAGGTACAGGTCATCGCCCTCTACTTTTAGTTCCAGGCCCGCAATCGCGTTCACCAGCACCAGCCCGGCGAAGCCCTCGTCGCGCCAGACGATATTGCTGCCGCCGCCGATCATCAATACGGGCAGGCTGCGCTCCTCGGCCCAGGCCAGGGCACTGGTCAGTTCCTGCCGGTCATGCACATGCGTCAGATAGGCGGCGCTGCCACC
>JBLNEM010000426.1:0-4293 GCA_050262655.1 Mycobacterium leprae
TTCGGGCGCACTTTTTGCCCTGACGGGCAAAAAGAGATGCGCCATGGTGCGCGGTAGAGGGATCGAACCTCTGACCTCATGAACGTCAATCATGTGCTCTCCCAGCTGAGCTAACCGCGCAGAGTTCCGCCTGGCAACAACGCCGGTACGCTGCTTCCTTCCGGACCTGACGTGTTGTCGTCATGTCACCAGCGGAATGGTGGAGCTAAGGGGAATCGAACCCCTGACCTCTTGAATGCCATTCAAGCGCTCTCCCAGCTGAGCTATAGCCCCATATTCATCTGACCCCATCGAAACTGGAGCGGGTTACGAGACTCGAACTCGCGACCTACACCTTGGCAAGGTGTCGCTCTACCAGCTGAGCTAAACCCGCATGAACTGGTGGGGAGAGGTGGATTCGAACCACCGAAGTCAGAGACAACTGATTTACAGTCAGCCCCCTTTGGCCGCTTGGGTATCTCCCCGTCGATCGTTTTCTGTTCGCCGCATCGGCCAGCGCCCTGCGACATGTAGTCATATTAAAGGCTGAACGGCTCATCGTCAATGGACCAGATGCTGGTCATCGTACATCCAGATCTATCATGCCCCCATCCCGTGCGCCAGTACGTGCCGCAGCCACCCATATCCCAGTCCCGCCGCAGCCACCGGTACGCTCCATAGCCCAAGCCCTGCTGCCAGACCGGCGAGCAGGCCGCCCGCCTGCATGACCGCGACGCCCCCAAAGGCAACGCCCAGCAGGAATCCGCCCACGCTCCAGGCACCCATTGGCACCTGTTCCAATGCGGCGGAGACTTCCCTGGCCTCAGGCGCATCCCCGGGTTCCTGCTCCTTCAGATCCAGAGCGCCCAGGCCGATCATGATCAGCACCATCCCCAGGCCGACCGCCCCACCATGAACTGCGAGCGCCATGCCCCCCCACCCGCCTGCTCCAGCCGCCAGGGCGACTGCCAGTGTGGAGAGCACCGACAGAAGCACGTAAGGTGCCAGGGCGACTAGCTTCCCCAGCATCAGTCGGGATGCGCGCACCCCCGTCACCAGATAGAGCCCGATCCCCGCGGCATCACTGGTGAACAGAGCGGCGGCCATCTCGCCATATGCGGCCCAGATCAGTCCAACCCCGATCCCCAGTATGACCAGCTCACGCCTGCCTTCCGCCAGCGAGGCCAGCCAGCCACGCATGAAGAAGGATGAGCCGAGGAGCAGGCTCATCGCGACCACCCGAAATAGGGTGATCCCGTTGCGCCCCATCTGCAACCACTCCCGTGCGACGATCGCCCCGGCGGCTCCACGGGACGGTGCGGGCCAGGTGGAATGCCTGCGCCGGGCTCCCCGCTCGCCCATCTCCATGAGGCGAAGCCACCCGTCCCGGTAGGCCTCCCCGACCTGACCCGGATGGCGCATGAGCTGCAGCAACAAGAGCAGCCCCGGCACGCCGAGCAGCAGAGCCGTTCCCGCCGCAAACCACCCGCGGCGGACCACGGTCAACCCAGCAGCCACCTGAGCCAGAGAGCCGGTGCGGGCCACGAGGAAGATGCCGACATAGAAGAGCACCAACTGTAAGAGCAGCACCAGAATGCGACTGCCTTCGTACGCCTGCGGCGCCTTTCGCACCAACAGGATCACACAGAAGATCCCGGCGAACTGCCCAAACGACCCGATCGCCACCCCGGCAATCCACAGTAGCGGGACTACCCACCCGCGCTGTTCGCCAGGCAGGATGGCGCTCAGTGACAAGGCCCAGAGCAGCATCGACCAGCACCGGCGGGGCAGATCCCCCCCTACCTGCGCCACCACGAGGCTCCAGGCCGGCGCCGGTGACAGATGCAGCAATGCCTGGCTCCGCCCGCCATACAACCTGGTGCTGTTCAGGAAAACCGACAGAAAAGCCCAGATCCCAGCCTGCGTCAGCATGACCCAGAGCGAAAAGGAAGTCCCGGTGGTGAAACCCTCGCCATGCACGCGCCATAGAAGGGCGCCGGCCATTCCAATCTGCAACAGAAGAACCCAGAGGCCGGAGCGCACCCGGCTGAACCGCCACTGACGATTCCACCGTTCAGTCCAGGCTGCGCAGATCAGGGCACGGGGGGCGTAGCTCATGCACCCACCTCCGCTCTGTGCACCGGTCCGTCTGCCGTCAGGTGCAGGAACAACTCCTCCAGTCCCGCATCAGCTCTCCCCATCAGGCTCCGCAGTTCATCCAGGCTGCCCTGAGCTCGGACTTCTCCCCGATGGATGATCGCAATGCGCTGGGCCAATTCCTGAGCCATGTCCAGCAGATGAGTCGTGAGGAAAACCGCAATGCCCTCCCCGGCGGCGGCCAGGATCAGGTCCTTGACTTCCCTGGCGGCCCGCGGATCGAGGCCGTTGGTCACTTCATCCAGCACCAGCACCTGTGGGCGATGCATCAAGGCAGCGCCAATCGCCATCTTCCGCTTCATCCCGAGGGAGAAGCTGCGGATCAGGTGATCTGCATGCTCCGTCAACTTCAGCAAAGCGAGCAGTTCGTCGGCCCGGCGGCGCCCCTCGGCGGGTGGCATTTCATAGAGGCCAGCCATGAGCCAGAGAAACTCCCGGGCCGTCAGGCCCTCGTAAAGCAGGGGTACATCCGGCACATAACCGATCCGGCGGCGGACGCCCGGCCCCTCTTGCCACAGATCATGCCCCTGGATCCACACCCGCCCTGCCGTCGGCCGGAGGAGCCCCACCATCATCTTGACCGTGGTCGTCTTGCCGGCGCCGTTACTGCCCAGAAACGCCATGATCTCGCCCGGAGCCACGCCCAATTCCACCTGTCGTACAGCCGTGAAATCGCCAAACCGTTTGACCAGACCATCCAGGCGGATGGCACTGGTGCCCCCGGTCCGCACAACGCCCGTCGGTGCAACCGGCCCCAGCCCTGCTGCCTCGGCCACCTGGACAACCTTTGAATCCGGACGGGCCTCATCGTTCAGCGCGGCAACCAGAGCAGCAGGGTCGTCTACGCTCAGCAAGACGCGGCCGAAGGTGAATCTCCCCTGACGCTTCGTGATGGTGCTGAGCGGCTGGGCCAATTCGATCAGGACCGTGCCGGCACGATCGGCCAAAATATGTAGCGTATCCTGGTCTGCCTGAAAATAGGGCGGCATGGTCGGATTAGGCACCGTACGCGGCGGTCTCTCCTCATAACGTACAGCCGATCTGATCGCCGCACGGGGAATCACCAGGTGGAAGCGGCCAAACTGCAGCGTCAAGGCAACCGAATCCAGGCTGTGATATGTACGCAGCGGCCGGCGCAGGATCCAAATCGCCACCCCTGTCAAAGCGGCGCCCCCCAGCCATACCGTCAGGCGCCAAAGCCCGTGGAGGAGCAACGCCACAACGAACAGGAATACCACGTCGCCCACCAACATCAGCAGCAGCGAATTGAGGTAGCTGTGAAGCGCCTTGCCCGTTCGTGCGTACGAGAACCGTAGCATGCGGACCGCCTCGCTTTCTACTCTTCTCGGCCAGCCAGGTCTGACACCAGGCGTTGTAGTTCCGATAGATCCGCCTCGTTCAGCGGCGTAACGCCCAACAGACAGTGGATCGCCGGTATGGCTCGCCCGCCGAAAAAGCGTTCCACCAGGTGGCGTACCGCTCCCCCGGCTACCTCGTTGCGGTCCACCACCGTCCGGTAGAAGTAGGCCCTGCCCTCCTTGCGCCGCTCAAGCAGCCCCCTCGCCGTAAGGCGGCTCATCACGGTCATGACCGTGGTGTAGGCAACCGGACGTGTCACCTGAAGACGCCGGTGTACCTCTTCCACCGCCACCTCACCGTGGTCCCACAGGTAATGAAGAATCTCCGTCTCCAACGGGCCCACTTCATGCGTTGCAGCCACTGGCCCCCCGCCTTTTCCGCCATAAGTACGACAATTGTAGTATCTTCACCACCAGAATAGCATGTTTCGGCAGTTGAACAAGTGCCTAAACCCATAAAAAAAGCGCATGTCCGCCATGCGCCATACGCCTGCATCGCTTATTGAATTCCATCAGCAATCGCAGTATCGTTATACATAAGACGCGATTGCAGGGGAGGCAGGGCATGGAATCCGTCGTCTTTGAAGCAGCTACCAACGAAGAGTTGCCAGCAGCGGTTCAGGTCTACCACCAGACGCGGGACGACATGAGCCGCAGGCATGGGCGCACCACAGGTGGCGAGGCGCCCGAAGCAGCCCTGGCGAATTACCGCCACATCCTGAACACGGGTATGATCGAAGTGGCCAAGGTGAATGGCCAGGTGGAAGGCGTCTGTCTGGCGATCGTGCGAGACGACATC
>JBLNEM010000427.1:0-11109 GCA_050262655.1 Mycobacterium leprae
AGGAGGGCGGTTGAACCCCGCCCCTTACAGGTATACTATATGGTTACAAAAGTTCTGCAGAGAGGGTGGCGTTCACCGTGAGCTTTCACTTCACCGGGTCGGGGGGCGACCTGGCGGCCAATCATGGGGAGTACCTGCAGCAGCTAGGGGCACTGCTGAGCGGTGAGGAGGACTGGCTGGCCAACCTGGCCAATGCCGCCAGTCTGCTGGCCCTTCAACTGGACCGGATCAACTGGACAGGCTTCTACCTGTTGCGGGGCGAGGAACTGGTTCTGGGCCCCTTTGCCGGCAAACCGGCCTGCACCCGCATTGCGATCGGCCGGGGGGTCTGCGGTGCTGCGGCACAGCAGCGGAGCACCATCGTGGTGACCGATGTAAACCAGTTCCCCGGCCACATTGCCTGCGACGATGCCTCCCGCTCCGAGATCGTGGTGCCGCTGCTGCAAGATGGCCGGCTGGTCGGCGTGCTGGATACCGACAGCCCGGAGGTGGGCCGTTTCGGCGAGGCCGAGCAGCGCTACCTGGAGGAGGTGGCGCGCCTGGTGGCCCCATGGGCGGCACAGGCCTGTCGATGAACGGCCAGATCCAGATCAAGCGGGTCTATGAGCCGGCAGCGGCTGCCGACGGCCTGCGGGTGCTCTGCACCAAACGGTGGCCCCGCGGCGTGAAGAAGAGTGCGGTGGATGCCTGGAAGCCTGAGCTGGGCACCCCGGCGGAGCTGCTGGAGCCGTGGCTGGCAGGGCGCCTCGGCCCGGAGGAGTTTCATGCCGCCATGCGCGTGGTGCTCTCTTCAGCGGAAGCCACCCGCACGCTGGCCGAACTGGCTGCCCTCGTCCGGGATGGGCAGACCGTTACCCTACTGACCAGCGTGAAAGAGATGAGTAAGACGCACCTCACGGTGGTGCGGGAAGTGCTACAGGAAAGGTGCGATTCTACATCGGCAATGCGAATTTAGTGGTCAAAACATCGAACCTTTAACCCTCTCGGCTCGTATTAAGGGATGACAACAGCCTGCGGGGGGGTTGTTGGCGGGTGACGGGACCTTCGATAGCACAGGCAGTCCGCTTTGCGGGCTGCCTGCTGCGCGTCGTATGCGGGCCCTGCCTCGGGCGGAGACTAGCCGCGGGAGGTGTGATTCATGCTGAAGCGAGCGAAACAGGCGCCGGTACCGGAAAGTCCGGCCGCCATTGGGATAGCGACCGGACTCGGGGTGCCGCATGATCCCGTGGCCTGCGGCCAGGTCGGACGCAAGCCGGGGACTGACCGGCCTGATTTGACCGCTGTGGTGCCGGGGCAGAGTGGCGCCGAAGGGATGGCCCCGCTGCCTGATGCCGAGCCCCGGGGAGCCAGGGACACTCGTTGAACATCGAACCTTTCTTGCGTTGAGGACGTATTAAAGATTGGCAGGGTGCTTTGGATCAGGCGCCGTGCCCCTCTCCTTTCCGTGGTTCGGGCTTCGGCCCGGGCCATGCGATACTCGCCTCCGGTCGCTCATGCGCCGGGGGCTCTTTTTTCGTTGGTCCCGGCGGCAATCACCTCCCGTTGGGCCCGGTTCAGCATGATGTACAGGGCCCGCCCTGTCGCCTCGCCAATCTCGACGGGGTTCATGGTGGCCTGCCATTCGAACGTATCCCGCATGCCGGCAGGCACGAGCCGGTTCAGTTTTTCGAAGGGCTCACACAGGTCGAGGGTAAACTGGTCCTCCTGGTAGATCACCGGAATGGCCACGACCTTGCGCCCGGTATGGGTCACGGGCAGGAAATAGACGTGGGTCTTCTGCGGGTCGGTCGTCATCAGTAGCCAGGGAGGTCGCCGGGTACCCAGCAAGTTGATCATGCTCGTTTCGGCCAGGGTGATCAGCGCCTCAGCCGAGCCGACTGCGTAGGCTGGGCTGGTGACAACCAGCGTCGATGAACTCGCACGCTGCTTCACACACCTCACCGTCCTTTTGGATAGACATTTACATTCAGTATCGCTATTCAGTTTCCCTGACAGGGCGGTAAATCCTCCCAAATGTACGTATTGCTTACTATTTTCCTGCCGGGCCTTGAAACGGGTCGGCGTCGCAGGCTACGGGCCGTCGCTGTTCGAGTAATGGCGGGAGGCGGTCTCCTTCGCCCATTCGCAATGCCACCGGTTGGCTGGCTGGGCGTGGCTGCCCATGGTGTTCAACCCCACCAGGAGGAAGTGGCTGGTGAAATCGTTCCAGCTATAGGGGGAATCTGGCGCTGTCCGCAGGTCAACGGCATCGCCATAGATGTGCCGGTCGTACAGCGTTCCGCCCAACGCCCGATTGCGTTCGGGGGTGCGGTAACCGGTGGCAATCGGCAGTTTACCAATCTGTTCCGCCACGCTCTGCAGATGCTCCACCATCAGCGGATCGATGACGGCCATGGTCGCCTGATCGTCGATCAGTTCGCCACATCGAATGGATGCAGCGCAGAGGCTCCCCCGTACCTGCTCGCTGGCGGCGATGAACCAGGCGGGCGGAGCGTAAAGGGCGGCATTCGGACCTTCGGGCGGCGCCGGGTAAGAGGCGGTCAGGAGCGAATCGGGTTGCAGCCGGAGCACCAGGCCGGAAGGGTACTTGGCAACGCCTACCACATTGGAGGCGCCCAGTTGTTTCCCGTCAACGCTGTAGGCGTAGACCCGGAAGTACCGGTAGCCAATGCTCGGATCCATCTGCCAGGACAGGGCTGTCGCGGTTACCGTTGCTAACGAGAAGGAGGAAAGAGTCTGCACGTCGGGCGACCTTTGCGCCCGAATCTCGTAGTGGTGCGCCCCGGGCAGGCCATTCCAGTTCAAACGCAGCCAGTCCGCCGTGACCACGTTGTCGGTTACGGCCAACCCCAGCGGTTGGGACTCTTTGGGCCCCCAGACGGTCACGGTGTAGGCCCCTGTCACCCCGGGCTGGCCACCGCGCACGGTCAGGTAGTACAGACACCCGGCCTCCAGCTCGGCCGTCAGCCAGAACTGCTGGTTCCCGGCGCTGTCGTCATCACCGGTCAACCGCTGCATCTGCTCGTTGTAAAGCGTGCCGACCACATCGGTCCGGCCGCTGCTGTTGATGGTATAGGTGCCGCTGGTGACCGGACGGAGCGTGTAGGTCACCTCCTGGCCCGCGGTGCTGATCTGCCCCTGCACGGGCAGACCGACCAGCAGGGTTTCGCTGAAGCCAGGCGGGCATGGGCCCATCCCACAGGGAAGCCCGCTGCCGCCCTGGGTGATGAAGGCGCCGAGACGGGTGGTCACCGCGCCATCCGCCGCCTGGGAGCGCAGGCGGTAGTAATAAACGCTGCCAGGCTGAAGCCCGGTCAACTGCACCGCGTGGGTGGTGACGCTGTCGTTCCAGCCGACCGTGATGCTGTAGGCGCTCCCCAGCCCGGCGTCGACCCAGGAGTTGGCCGGGCGGTTCGTATTCCAGGTGATGGTCACGACGCTTTCGCCGATGATCACCTGGACGCCGCTCGGGGTGAGCGGTGCGCTGCCATAGGTCGTGAAGGAGCCGGTCCAGAGCCGGACCGTTCCTCCCGCAGGGCGGCTGCGAATCTGATAGTAGTAGGTGGTGTTCGGGCTGAGCCCGGGCAACTGCACCAGGTGATAGTTCACGCTGTCGTTTTGCCCGGCCACGCTGCCATAGGCGGTCGTTGTGCCGAAATCTACCCAGGAGTCGGCCGGCAGGTCGGTCTGCCACGCGATCGAGGCCGTATGCTCGCTCGGGACCACCTGCACAGACGTGATCTCCAGTCCCATGGCAGTAGTATGGGGGCCTGCGGGAACGGTCAACAAGAGCGCCAACAGGATCGCCAGGAGGGCTGTTCTGCGTTTGGACACCGGGACATCATCCCCTTCCTCGGGCTACGCCGTATGGTTAGGGATATGCGGCGGCGCACAGGAATAGGAAAACCCCACCCGAGCAAGGCGGGTGGGGCCTGTGGTGACGGAATTAACGGTCCGGCCAGACGGTACCGGATGCCAGATCCATCATCCGGCGGACGCCGATGGCGCTGCCGACATGCACCTCGTAGTACAGTTCCAGCCGATCGAGGAGCCGCAGGTAGGCGGTTCGTCTGGTCTCCTCGGTGGAGGCGCTCCAGAGGGGGCGGGCAATGGCGAGTTCCGTGCCATGCGGCCCCTCCTGGTAGATGACGACCCGGTTGGTGTTGCGGAACGCGGTGCGTCGTGCGTCGTACACCAGCTGCTCCACCACTTCCGGTGGGCAGGCCAGGGGATGGCGCATCAGAGGCGGCGGATTCCCGGTGCTTCGCTCGGGCTGAAGGCCGCCTGCCTGCAATCCGCAGTAGAATGCCTGAAACCGTCGGGCGCATTCGCTCAGGGCAAGTCGCCCTTCCGGGGCGCTGAGCAGCAGCCCCAGGATCACGAGTTTGTCGGAAGCCACCAGTTGCGTCTCGGCCACGTAACGACAGAGGGCTTCCTGGTGCAGTTGGCTGATAAACTCCCGGGCATGCTGGAGGCCCTTCTGCCACGAGGCGCCGTCCGGGAGGCTGCTGTCCATGCCGGCCGCCACCGATTGATAGACCGCGTACATCTCCGCCACCGCGTGCAAGAGGTCGACGGTCGGGAGCAGGGCGTAACTCTGCACCTCCAGCAGCCAGTCGCTCAGGTCGCGGAAGAAGGGGTGATCGGCCTTCCCGCAGACCGTGGTGAGGGGCTCCGCATCGGCCAGGTTCACCGCAGCCCACGCTCGACCGCTCTTCAGCCGGCCCATGTAACACCTGAGATGGAACTCGGCGTCGGGGAAGTAGGGAAACAGCCGCAGATCCACTCCGCGGGCGAGCAACGCTCTGACGGCCGCCGGATCGGTCATCGGACCTGCCCCGATCACGGCCTTGAGCTGTCGGGCGCTGTCCAGCAACGGGGCGATGCCCGCGGCCCCCGCCTGAGACAGGTGGGCGGAACATACCCATAGCTCCGTCAAACCGGGAACCGCGAAACGGTTGACCTGGCCGATGCTGTAGGCGAGGCCGATCTCAAGCCCATCCAAGGCGATCACTTCCTCTGGTAGGCTGTGCTGGATTGACATTTCGCCCAGTTCGCTCCATTTCCCTTGAGCTTCGGCGCCTACGCTCCCTGGGACTACAGTCTCATCTTTCCTGAACAGGCAGGAGTTGCCATTACGCTATGGCCAATCCTCCTTCAGCCCACAGGCAAAGGAGGATGCAGTTGATGCGACGTTTCGCGGCAGTAGCCATGAGCCTCATTGCAGCAGCCAGCCTCTACACCGGTCCCGGGCTTCAGGCTCAACCGCTGGTCAAGCTGAAGGGAAATGCCACCTCCACCTACCAGTCCGGCTACAAGCCAAGCCAGATCCTTCATGCATACGGCTTCGACCAGGTGAGCGCAGCCGGTTCCGGGCAAACCATCGCGATCGTGGACGCGTACGGCAGCCCCACGATCCAGAACGACCTGGCCGTCTTCAACAAGCAGTTTGGTCTGCCGTCCGCCAACCTGACCATTGCCTATCCCGGGGGCAAAGTGCGGAAGACCGACGGCGGATGGGCCCTGGAGACTTCCCTGGATGTGGAGTGGGCCCATGCCATCGCTCCGGCCGCCCCGATTCTGTTGGTAGTAGCCAAGTCGGCTTCGACCAGCGACCTGCTCGGGGCCGTGGATTACGCCACCAGCCAGGGTGCCCGGGTGGTCTCCATGAGTTGGGGCAGCAGCGAGTTCTCCAGCGAGTCTTCGTATGACAGCCATTTCAGCCATACCGGCGTTGTCTATGTTGCATCCACCGGTGACAACGGCACCGGCGTAGAATGGCCTGCTGTTTCACCCAATGTGGTGGCCGTAGGCGGCACCCACCTGCCGCTGGACGCCAGTGGGAATCTGACCGCCAGTGAGACCGCGTGGTCGGGATCGGGCGGCGGCACCAGCGCCTACTATGCGCAGCCCGCTTACCAGGCGGGTTTCACTTCAGCCAGCAAACGGACCGTGCCGGATGTCGCCCTCCAGGCTGACCCCAACACCGGGGTTGCCGTGTACGACTCCACCTCGGATCAGGGGCAGGTCGGCTGGTTTGTGGTCGGCGGCACCAGCTTCTCCGCCCCCTCCTGGGCGGCACTGCTGGCCCGGGTCGACCAGGGCCGTGCCACCGCCCTGACCGATGGCCACGCGGCGGTCTATCAGTTCGCCGGCAGCAGCACCTACAGTACCGATTACCGTGACATCGTGAGCGGCACCAACGGCACCTGCGGCCCGGTCTGCACCGCCAGTTCCGGCTACGACGAGGTGACCGGCCTCGGCAGCCCGCTCGCCAGCAGCCTGGTCCCTGCGCTCACCGGGTACTAGTCGCTCAACGGAAAAGCCCCGGTCGCCTTGCTCTCAAGGTGACCGGGGCTCTTGCTTTGTCGGAACGCTAGAACGCCTCGTTGAACCACGCCTGCCGGCGGGGCAGCCACTGACCCAGCAGGGTAGCGGCCCGGCGGTCGGCTACCTTCAGCCGGCCTGCCAGTTCCAGCCCTTCGACACCGGTATACCCGGCGTAGAGCGGGGCGAGTGCGGCGATGTCGGTCTCGATATCCGCCGTGGCGCCTGCCGGGGCCGGGGTGGCGGTGAGCCTGCCGCCGGCGGCTTCCAGGAGCCAGGCGCCTTCGTTCCAGGGGGCGCTCGCATCGGTCACCTGGAGGGTGATGCGGCCCTCGGGCCCGGCAGGGCGACGGGCAGCCAGGGCGGCGGGCAGATCAATCAGCCGCAGCATGAAGTGGGGCGAAACCTGCCGCCGCAGCTGATGCTGCTCGGGAAGGATTGCGGCGAAGGGCGAGTCCGGCGGGAGTGTCAGCCGAACGTTGGCTACCTGGCTCTCGTGGTTGGCAATGTAGCCGGTCAGACCCCGGAGAGCGCCGGGAGTGCGGGCCACCAGTTCCCGCACGACGAGGGCCCGCCCGTCGGCCTCAGACGCAATGCGGTAAAGCATGTACCCCTCCGGCGCAGCGCCGGTGGTCGGCGACCAGACCGCCACATGGTAGGTGTTCATCGACCAGGGGATCAGGGCGCTGCCGCGCCAGACCGCTTCGTCCCGCACGAAGGCGCCCTGCTGTTCGGCGGCATAGGCGTCATAGAGCGGGGCAATCAGGGGCAGTGCGGCCTCGGGCGTCAGGTGCTGCACCTTGCCCGGCGCCTTCTGGAAGCTGGCCAGGGAACGGGAGGCCAGCTTGTACTCGGTGTTGTCGCCGGCCAACTCGTAGCCGAACTGCCGGTAATAACGGAAGCTGAAGGGGTAGAGCGCCGAAAGTGCCTGCCCCTTCTCCCGCATCTCGATCAGGCAGGCGCGCAGCACCCGGGAGGTGGTGCCGCCCTGACGAGCGGCCGGCGCCGCACAGACGCTGCCAATGCCGCCCAGGGCAACCGGGGTGCCATCCCACAGGGACTGATACGGCACGGCGATGGCCATCGCCAGCAGTTCGTCGCCGTCAAAGGCGCCCAGGGCATTCTCCGGTCGGACGAGATGTCCGACCAGCGAGGTGGCTGCTTCGGGTGACAGGGAAAAGGCGTATTCGTGTAGGGCCACGGCCGCCGGAAGCTCTTCCGGCCGCAGGTGGCGGATGATCTCTGCCAAGGATCGTTCCTCCTAGTCTGTCAACTGTACTACTTGCAGGTTGCCAACCACATGGCTCTCGACGCCTGTGCGGGTAACGGTCAGGTCGACCAGTGAGTCCGCGACCCGGAGCCGCCGCAATCTGATGCGCCCCAACCATTCCGGCAGATGCGGCCGGAGATAGAGGATTCCCGCCTGGCTGTCGGCCTCCAGCCCCAGCATCGCCTGAATGAATGCGAACGGGGCCGCCGCCGACCAGGCCTGGGGCGAGCAGGCCACCGGGTATTCCACCGGCACCGCCTCTTCATCCCGGCCATAGCCGCACCAGAGTTCCGGCATCCGGTAGAGCGGGAAATGCGCCACGGCCTGGAGCAGCCCTTCGATCACCCGATTCGCCTCGGCGGCATGACCGTAGCGCGCCAGCCCCAGTATGGCCAGGGCGTTGTCGTGCGGCCAGACCGTGCCGTTGTGGTACCGCATGGGGTTATACGATGCCTCCTGGTTGGAGAGCGTCCGGATGCCCCACCCCGAGAAGAGATCGGGAGCCACCAGCCGCTGCGCCACGGCGGCCGCCTTTGCCTCGTCCAGAATGCCGGTCAGGAGGCAGTGGCCCGCATCGGACGATACCGTTCCGACCTGGGCCTTCGCCTTGTCCAGGGCGATGGCGGGAAACTGTTGATCGGCCATCCAGAAGGCCTCATTGAAGCGTTCCTTCAGTGCCGCCGCCTCATGCTCAAGCTGGTCGGCCAGCGAAGCCTCGCCCAGGGAGCGGAGCACCGGCGCCAGTTCCCGCTTGGCGGCATAAACATAGCCCTGCACCTCGCTGACCGCGAGGGGGCTCTCGGCCGGTATCCCGGTGCGGTGGCTCATGGAGTCGTCGGAGTCCTTCCAGCTCTGGACCTTCAGCCCCCACTGGTCGGCGTGGAACTCGATGAAGCCGTCGCCGTCCACGTCGCCGTAAGTCGTCAGCCAGGTCAGCGCCGCCTTCAGGTTGGGCAGCAGTTCGGCCACCAGCGCCGTGTCGCCGGTCCACGCGGCGTAGCGCGCCAGCAGCAGCAAGAAGAGGGGCGTCGAATCGGCCGAGCCATAGTAGCGACTGTAGGGCGTTTCGCCCAGGATGGCCAGCTCGCCGCCGCGCAGTTCGTGGATGATCTTGCCCGGCTGCTCCTGCCGCCGGGGATCGACCATCTTCCCCTGCAACTGCGCCATTGTCCGCAGGGTGCCGGCTGCCAGCGTGGGGTTCAACGGCAGGCACTCCAGCGCCGTCAGCAGTGAGTCGCGCCCATAGGGCACGGCGTACCAGGGGATGCCGGCCACCGGGAAGGGACCCTGCCCCCGATCCTCCAGCAGCAGCCGCAGGTCGTTGGTACTGCGCTGCAGCACCCGATTCAGCAGGTCGTGGTCGGTCTCCACCGCCGTGCACGCTGCCGACCACTGGGCATAGGAGGCGGCCAGGGCTGCCGCGGCTGCGGTGAACCCCACGGGTGCGCCCTCGTCGGGGCCGATGCTCCAGGCCAGGGTTGTGTTGCCGCCCGGCAACAGCGTGAGCTCCCAGACGGCCTCACCCGTCACCCGGGCCTCCGCGCTCCCGGTTTCACCGTGGGAGGTCGACGCCAGGCTGGTCGGGACTGGGGCGAAATGCAGGGTCGTGGAACGCTCCACCTCATCGAGCCCGAGATAGGTCAGGCGCACACCCTCTTTCGCGGCTCGGGGAGGCAGCATGTGGCCCCGCCGCTCCCGGGGAGCGCCCCGCACCTCGAACTGGTCGTAGAAGTCGGCACTGTAGTCCAGGCTGAGCCGGAACGACACCGGCTCCCGGTGGTAGTTGGTGAGGGTCAGTTCCTCATGTAACACGCCATCCCACAGCACTTGCCGGCGGAGGGCGCTGATCATGCCCCGGCGCAGCCCCCGCGGCTCACGCCCGTTGTTCTGCAGGTAGATTCGGTTCCCTTCGCCATCCCCCGCCACGGCGGTGAGGTAGGCGAGGGGCTCCCCGTTCAGGCGCAGTTCCAGTTGGCTCAGGTGACGGGTGTCCCGGGCGTAGAGGCCGTGATCCTTCTCGACGCCGATATTGCCAGACGAGTCGCTGACCAGGAAGAGGTCCTGCTCCCGGCTTACCAGTCTGTTCATGTCGCGATGCTCCCTTGTGTGGGCTCTGGTCCTGGTAACGTTCGAACCGGCGGGGGGCTACTCCTGCCTAAGGGGGCGCTTTTTGCGGCGCCTGCGTGCGGAACGCTTATGCGATGCCCCGGTCATGTACAGGTCGAACAGGCCTTTCACTGCCGCGCCAACAGCCGCTGCCACCACGGGCATCCATGCAGACATGGCGCTCGCCTCCTTGGCCTTGCTGCCACATCCTACTCGAGTGGACGAGCCATCATGCTAAGTTTTCGACCCGTGTTCGTGAGAGTGCGCCAATCGTTACCAGGTGTGGTTTAGGTGACAGGAGTTTAGGCCAAGATGTTCTTAAGACTACCTTACAAGGAGCCAAACGATGAAACTGATTCGGGGTAGCCAAGCCTCACGGATGCTGGGAATCGATACGGAAACGCTACGCCGGCATGAGTCACCTGACGGCAAATGGGCCTACGTATACGGTGGCAGGATTCGTGTCTGGAAACTCGACCTCAGCCCGCATGCACAGCGCCGTTATGACGAAAACGAGATTCGCCGCCTCCTGGATCGTCTAGAGCGAGAGGCCGCAGAGCATTAGCCTGCGGCCTCTTTCTTATATCATGGTCCGGCCGCCGTCGATGCTAATCGTCTGGCCGGTGACCCACTTGGCGTAATCCGAGGCGAAGTAGAGGACGCCGTAGGCGATATCTTCGGGGTCGCCCAGCCGCTTTAGTGGAATCGATGCCACCAGGGCCTTCTGCCCCTCGGGCCCGTAAGATTCCCACTGGCGCTCGGTACTGGGGTTGGAGCGGATGAAGCCGGGGGCGATGTTGTTGACGGTGATGTTCCAGGGGCCCAGTTCGTGGGCGGTCTGGCGGGAGAAGCCAATCTGACCGGCCTTGGCGCTGGCATAAGCCTGGATGCCGGTCAGGCTGACCGTTCGTCCGGCGCCGGAGGAGATGTTGATGATGCGGCCATACCGCTGCTTTTTCATGAAGGGCACCACCGCCCGAGTCATGTGGAAGGCGCCGTACAGGTTCACCTTGAGCAGCCCGTCCCACTCTGCCGCACTGACCTCTTCAATGGGCTTGCCGGTCTGGCCACCCACGCCGCCGGCGCAGTTGACCAGGATCTGCACGCCTTCCGCCGTCGCCACCCGGGTGACAAATTGATTCACCTGGGCTTCGTCGGTCACGTCGACCACGGCATATTCGCAGAAGCCCCCGGCCGCAGCCACCTGTCGCTGTGTCTCCACCAGGTCGTCGGGCAGAATGTCGCAGGCAAAAACCCGTGCGCCTGCCCTGCCCAGTTCCACGGAAATCGCCCGGCCGATGCCGTGTGCGGCCCCCGTCACGATGGCCGTCTTGCCATGGAAGTCGAACGCCAACACCACCGCCTCCTTTGCCTTCTCTGATTCCGCAGAGCCCTGGCCGCTCCCT
>JBLNEM010000428.1:0-8390 GCA_050262655.1 Mycobacterium leprae
TCCACCTGCTCGGGGCGAGTGGCGCCGATCAGGGCAGTGGTCACCTCGGGGCGGCGCAGAATCCAGGCCAGCGCCAACTGAGCCATGGTCAGGCCATTGCGTTCGGCGATCGGGACCAGCTTCTGCACCTTGGTCAGGGTCTCGTCATTCATCATCCGCTGCACGAAGCGGCCGATCTTCTCGTCGGCGCCGCGGCTGCCGGCCGGTGCGCCCTGGCCGGGTTTGTACTTGCCCGTGAGGATGCCCTGAGCCAGCGGCGAGAAGACGATCTGGCCAATGCCTTCCCGGTCGCAGACCGGCATGACTTCCTTCTCGATGTACCGCTCCAGCATATTGTAGACCGGCTGGCTGGCCACAGGCCGCCGCAGGTTGCGCTTGTCCACGATGGCCGCGGCGTGTTCATACTGGGCCGCAGTCCACTCGGAGAAACCGTAGTACAGGATCTTCCCCTGAGCCACCAGGTCATCCAGTGCCCGGAGGGTCTCCTCCAGGTCGGTGTCCGGGTCATACCGGTGGCAGTAGAAGATGTCGATATACTCCATGTCCAGAGCCTTCAGGCTCATCTCCACCCGCTCCATCAGATGCTTGCGGGAGAGGCCCTGATCATAGGTGGAGGGCCCTACCTTCCAGAATGCTTTGGATGTAACGGTGTAAGTGTTCCGGGGGAACTCCTTCAGCACCTGACCCAGCATCCGTTCTGCTTCGTGGGGCTGGGTCCCGTAGACGAGCGCGCAGTCAAAGTGGTTTACACCCAACTCATAAGCCTTGCGGACGCAAGCCTGAGCCTGCTCCATCTCAACCCGGGTGCCATAGGTGAGCCAGCTACCCAGGGCGATTTCACTGAGCTTCAGGCCGCTCTTGCCAAGACGGCGGTACTGCATCGAATGAGGTCACTCACTTTCACATCTGTTTCTGCGTCCCATTGACCGATGGGCAGCGTACAGCCTCACTATGGCTGTACGCTGCCCCTATTATACCAGGGAATTTCGGGTGCCGAAAAGTCAAGTTTCACTTCTTGCCAGTACCCTTGCCATGGAAGAGCACCGCCGCTCCGGGGCTTCCATCTCCGGTCTTCGGCCGCTGCGAAGCCCGCACCGGACGGCTCTTGCCCACCGAAGGCCGCACCGTCGCGGTTGCGACTGTGGCGTCTGAGCCTCCCGCCATGGGCCCGCCCAGACTGGGGGGCGTCGCCAGGCTAAACGGGGAGACGACACCAGCCGGCGGCGCAACGGAGAGCGGCGATCCGGCGAAGGTGGCGGTCAGGGCCTCCGGAGGAGTCGGGGGCCGTGGCGTTGGCAGCCCACTGGGCAGAGAGGTCGTCTCGGGTGCCGCGGCGGTGCCTGCCGGCGCGGCCGAAATGGTAGCCATCTCTGCCCCTGGAACCGTTGTCAACGTCAACTGCACGAACTGAACCGGCGCCTGCGACTGCCCACCGGGGGGCACCCCCGCGATCAACAGGCGGCCCTGGCAGACCTCCGCCTGACTCACGGCCACCTGGATGGTCAATCCCGAGACCAGCGCCACTCCGGCCGGAGTCACCGTCTGCGCCAGCGCCGCGTTGGCACGGGCGACAGAGCGTCCCGCGGCGATGGCGAGCTGCTCCAACGTGGTGCTCTGGCTGCAGGGCGCGCCAGACTCATGCAGCAACCCTTCAAAGGGGATATAACGCTCCCCGGCCGCTGCTGCGGCGGTGCGATCCCCGTCAAAGAGCAGATAGGTAGACTCCGCCGGGAGCCACTCCGGCGCTTCAGCACCAGCCTGCACGGTTGCGGTGATCACGGCCCGCTCCGCCGCCGCCAGTCGCACCCGCTGGAGGGTCAGCCCGTTCTCGCCGAGGGCCACCTGCACCGAACAGCATTCCTGCAATACCACCAGAAAGCTTGGCCCCGCCGGCTCCGCGCCCTGGCCTCGCAGGCCCGTATCGGCCCGGTACCGGGCAAAGGTGGCGCCGTTCTCGGTGACCAACGCTTCCAACACAACCCGATAGCGCTGATCGCGCTCGAGGGGCACGCCACTCAAGGAGAGCATACACCCCCTTGGGTCGGCGTTGGCTGTGTGCAGGGCGTAGCCGGGACATTGGTGATGCTGGGTGCCGCGATATAGGTAGCCGTAATCGAGACGTTGGGAGTGGCTGCGGGAGCGACTACGGCCATCTGTGCATTCGGCTGGCCGACTGCGCCGAAGAGCAGGGTGCAATCGCCGGGCGGCAGGCAGAAGGCAGCCCGGAAGTTGACCTCCAGCGAGAACTGCGAAAGCAGCGCGGGCGCCTGTGCGGACCTCAGCCGCTGGTTTGAGGCACCCATAGCTGCGCCGGAGGCGGTCAGCAAATCCGACAGATTGAACTGGCTGGTCTGCATGCTCATCCCCCCCGGCGCAGCGTTGACGGGCCTGGATTACGTCGGCGGAACCAGGACCTCCCGCGGGATCGGCCGGAAGAAGAAGCGGAACCGAACGCCGTACTGGTCACCCAGTGTGTACAGCAGCTTCTCCCGCGGGTCCAGAAAGGCGATGTTCAGCATCACATCGGTGGAGTCGACCGGTTGGAACTGCGCCAGGTAAGTGATTTCGGTGGTGAACTCGAACAAGCCGACCGGGCTTGGCGGGTTGTTGAATGTCTTGTCGATGGCCCGCCCAACGGCAGCCGCCGTTGCGTCGACCAACTGCTCCAGAGAATGCGAGGTGACCTGAGCCATGCTCTCCGCCTCCCAACAAAAGCCCCTGGTGCGCAAGACTTAAGCTATCTTACGCACCAGGGGTGACCAAAGATTCATACGGCCGCGAAAAGCGACTTTCCGGCGTAGAGCCACGGCGGCTGGAAATTGAGCGGGAACGTGTAGGAAGGCCACAGATAGCCATAGCCAGTGCCGGCTTGCGGTAAGTTCACATGGCCGAAACCACCGAAGTACGGATTGAGCCATCCGCCAAAGCCCGGGTGCAGGTACGTTGATGGAAACAAAGCGGGCCTACCCCCTCCGGTCCTACCCTGGTTCCATCTTATGTCTACCGGTTGGCATTGGCCGCGAAGGCGCATCCTAAACAACTGAATGAGTGGTTGGAGGGATCTGCTACATGGCCAGGATCTATTTCGGACTCAGTTCGACGGAAGGTGATCGGCTCGGCCATCTGGTACGGGGTGTCCAGATGCTCCGCTCTTACGGCGATGAAGCGGTGGCCCGGGGCTGCACGGATGTGGTCGATACCACGTACCTGTCAGACGGCCCCCCCGCCCTCTGCTGCCTGCTGGAATGCGAAAGCAGCGCTGCGGACGATGCGCTGAGGCAGATGTGCCGTGAAACCGAGTGGGCCCTCGGCGAGGAGCCTGCTGTCCTCACGGTGCAGTTCTTCCGGGAGGGCGATGAGGAGCCGAGGCTGCCGGAATTACTCCAGGGCCTGCTTCTGAATCAGCCGGCCCCTGGCTTCACGGTCTATACGAACCGCTCCGACTTCGCCGAGTTGTACGACTGGGGGCAGGTGGCTCTCGACGGCGGAACGGTCATCGGCGAGTGGCCAAGCGCCACAGGGCCGTGAACCCTTCTCATCCGGGCGGGTTGAAAAGCGTGCGCGCCTCCCGAATGGTCGGTGAATCCACCGGCATCGGTTTACGGGGCGTATGAGCCGGCTCCTTCCCTTTCTGCCGGTCCATGGCCGCCAATATCGTGCGTCCGCTGTCGACGATCACTTTGGTCAACGATGCATCATGCTCCACCTCTGCGGCGAGCAGCATCTGAATGTGAGCGTTCAGCGCACTCTCGTAGGCCGCGGACTGCCAGGGCCAGAGGCGGACATACTCCCGCCACGCCGCCGCCGCCGCCTCAGGCTCCCCATCAGCCATCAACGCCGTGGCCTGCAGATGCGCGTACCACGGCTCGTTGGGGCCCAATTGGCGCGCCCTCTGGTAGGCGGCCAGCGCTGCCTCATGCTCGCCCAACTGCCACTGGGCCTCCCCCAGCACGGCATAGGCCAGATCGTTGGTCGGGAAGACCGCCACCGCCATAGCGGCGTGCCGAGCGGCCATCTGTTCGTGACCGGTGGTCAGGGCCTGTTCAGCCAGCCACTCGGCCATATCGCCCGTACCGAGCAGCAGTGCGCTGGCCAACCCCAGGCTGGCCAGGGCCGGAGCCAACCAGGATGGCAGTCGGATGGTCCGGCCTTCTGGCGCCATGAGCCCGATGCCCAGCCAGAGTGCCATGGCGAACACGCCAAAACTGAGGTCCCAGTCAACCAGCCCGTGCAGTCCCAGGGCACCGAGGGCGGCCAGCAGGACCAGCCGTTCTGCCGGCCACTCCCGCCCATGGCGGAGTCCCCACCAGAAGCGCAGGAGCAGCAGCAGAAAGGCGATGCCGCCCGCCCAGCCGAAAGCCAGGGCAAGGTCCAGCGGTGCGCTGTGAACCTCCACCGAGTAGTAGGCATAGCTTGCGTGCTGTAGCTGAAGCGCCGCCCAGGCCCGGTAGCCGGCACCCAGCGGCAGGTGCGCTGCCAGTGCCAGAGCATCACGCATGAAGGTGAAGCGCTCGACGGTGGAGCCTTCGGAGAACGAAAGGGCGGTAGCCCGCCCCAGGAACCAGCCCCAGCCCGGTGCAAGAAGGGCCACCACGCCCCAGGCCGCACCGGCCGCCCACCGCAGCCGCCGCCACCAGGCCCGGTTCACGGCCAGCATCGTCAGGGAGCCCAGCAGGAATGGCAGCAAGGCTTGCCATGGGTGGCGTCCGGCTACTGCCGGCCCGGTGAAGAGTGAAGCACCCAGGGCCACCGCCACCGGCCAGGGCAGCCGGCGCAGCAAGTGGGGCGCCGCCCATCCCAGGTAGAGGAGCAAGAGCAGGCAGACGGCCCAGACACCCCGGGAACCCGAGAGGATGATCCCGGCTGCGTTGCCAAAGGCCAATACCGGCGCCCACCACCGCCCCGCCTGCAACCAGGGCAATGAACCTGCGAGCCCGAGCATTCCCAGGACCCCCACTGCAATGGGGTACCCAAAAAAGGAAGGCAGTCGCCCCGAATGATCGGCCGGCAGATAGGACATCGCTGCCAGTCCGCCGAATACCATGAGCATTCCCGCTAGTGACCAGGTCAGGGCAAGGGCTCCCTCGGCATTTCGCAACCGTCGTCCGACGGCCAGTGCCAGCAGCCACCCGGTTACCACCACCGGCCCGTGGGCCGCGGTGCCCGCCGCAGCCGGATGCAACAGTGACAGGGCAACGCCCACCGCCAGCATCGCCACTGCAAACGCTTCATCGGCCCCCAGCAGAAGGGCGCCCGACTCTGGCACCGTCGCTCGGTCGTGCCGCCTGGTCGCCACAACCTGCCATAGCAGCAGCATGGCGAAGCCGGCGGTCAGCACCAGTTGCTCTTCCGGGGCGTAAAGCCCATCCCAAAAAGCCCCTGCTCCCAGCAGCAGGGCCACCATCATCACGCTCAATCTGTCCATGTTGATTCACTTCCGGGGGTCTCATTCGCCATGAGGGTCGAGAGAGCCTGCCGACGACTCGGGGGGAGAAGCATGCAGCCAGTCCACGCCCGTTCTGTCAGACCCGGTCTGCCCCTCTTTCCAATGCTGCTGGCTATTCCGGTGGTGCTGGCCCTGGGCTTCGTGACGGGCATGGGCATCGCCACTTACGGCGGCCATGCGGCGGCCAACGCTGCCGCAAACGGCCTCGGCACCACCACCCCAGGCACTGGCTCTGACCTCTCCTGGATGATCACGCCGGGAACGGGCACCGCCCCGGCCCAACAGCCAAACGTCGGCACGGCGGCACCCGATACCACCCCCAAGGTCACCGTCCAGGAGCCGCCTTTCACCGGCACGCCGCGCGATGCCCGTGAAGCCCGGCGGGCGCTCGCCACGACCCACAGCCAATATCTATCCGATGTGGGCGCCATTAGCTTCGACTACCAGCTCATGCGCCAGTCGGAGTCGGGTCTCTCGATCGTCGGCATGATCTCGGTCGACAGCTACGACATCTGGCTGCGAGCCCTCCAGACCGATCCCACCCGCCTGAATGCCTGGCTCTCCTCTGCGGCAGTCCGGGTCCAGCCGGCAGCAATCCAGGACCCCTTTCACCTCTCGTGGGCGGTGGTCGATGTGCTGCGCGACCGCCCGACCAGCTTTGCCGACAGCGAGGTCACCCCGCTGGATAACCGCACCTACCTGATCATCCGCCCGCTTGCCGCCACGGTCGATCACACCAAAACGGAAGTCTCCATCCGCCCGTTGGAAAGCCTGGCTCAGGCGCCGCATACCGGCGTAGGCTCGGCCACGTCTCCCTGGGCGGCCTACGGACCTGTGCTCCGTTTCGACGCCACCGACCTCTACCTGCCCGCCCGGGCGGTAGGCGCCAAACCGCTGTTCAGCGGCTCGCATTAACACACAAAAAAGGCGCCGCCCCTGTAAGAAGGGGCGGCGTTCCGTTTTCACTGTTGGGCCTTCCCGTAGAAGGTAAGATTCAGGGTCAGGTTGACCTCGGGCACGCCCTTGGCTGGCGGCCCAGCCGGAAACGTGAGCGAAAGATCGGGAATCGTGATCAGATAGCGAGAGTCCTCCAAACCCTTCAGAAAGGTGAGGAACTGGGTCCGGGACCCGCTTACCTGGACGGTCGTGGCGAATTTCACGGTGCCCGGCAGATCAGGAACGGCGGCCCCGGGGTGAAGGGAAAAGGAGAGGACGGCCACCCCGGAACTGTCGGCCAGGGACTGCAAGGCATTGCGAATCTCGGCGGCCGGATCGGCCGAAACCAACCCGCCGGAGAGGCTCTTCATCTTTGCGTCGTGGGCCGCCAGCGCCTCTTCCCGGTGCTTGACCTCTACGGCTTTCTGGCGGGCCGGGGCCGCTGCCGCTTCGATCTTATTCAGTTCCGCCCGCTTGGCGCTCATGAGCCGGTCCATGTAGTAGAACGGCACAGCTACTAGCACGACGACGGCCAGAACCGCCAACAAAAATCGTTCGCGCCGGCTCACTTGCTCACCCCCCGATCAGCCTTCAGAACGAGGCTGAAGGTGGTGCTGCCGGTACTGGTAGAGGTGACGCTCTTGTCGGCCACGGAGAGGATTTTGGGGACCGTCCGCAAGCTTTCCTTGAACGCCATGGCCGCCTGAAAGCTCCCAGCCTGGCCGCTCAGTTCGATCGTGCCATCGGGCTTGAAGGCGACGCCTGTGACTGCAACCCCATTAGGGGCGGCGGCCAAAACGCCGCGCAGCAGGGTCGACTGCCCCCGAACCCGCTGGTTCTGTGAAAGCTGCTGCAGGGCGGCCTCTTCTTTGGCCGCCTTCTCTTCCTTCGCCTTCAGGGCTGGTTCGCCCGCCAGCTTGGCCTGGTAATCGGTCACCAACCCCTGCACGCTTTTCACTTCCACCAGGAGACTCCGATAGGAGATTCCCCACCAGAACAGGTAGAAGCCGAGGGCTGCTACCACCACGGTTCCGCCCACGACTTGACCAATTCGCTTCCAGTTCGTGGGCTTCGGCTTAATCAGCAGGTTGATTTGAATCATAGAACAGCTCCTGTGGAATCGAAAGGCCAAAGGCCAGCATGTATTCGCCCGACAGGTCAAGGAACGGATGCCTGAGGGCCTCCACCACGAAATCCGGCGTCAGCCGGTAGGACATGAACCCCCGAATATAGCCGGCCAGCGAGAGCGCCTGGTATTCATCGACCGCGCCGCCACCGGTTACGAAGAGGCGGCTCAGCCGCCGGTTGCTCTGGGAGAGGCCGTACTCCAGCGACCGCCGGATGTCCAGGAAAAGGTCTTCCGTCGCCTCGCCTACCGCTTCGCCCGTGGCTGCCGGCCCGGCACCCGCACCGACGGCAAGTACCCGGCTCACCACCGGCACATTCTGGTCGAAGAGGCTGATCTTCGCCTGCCCTTCGCCCAGGTCCACTACCGCCACGGTATCGTCCGGCATGTCGCGCTGCGCCGCCAGCACCGCCCGTTGGAGCGCCAACGGCTCCATATCCACCGAGACCGGTGTCAGCCCGGCGACCCGGCAGGCCTTCATGAGGTCAGCCACCACCCTACGGGGCGCAGCGGCCACCACCACCGACATCTGCGCTGCTTCCGGCGGATGGGGCAGAATCGCAAAGTCGAACTGCGTCTCCTCGCCGCCGGCGTTGGGAATGTACCGCTCCGGCTGCAGTTCAATGACGCCGCGCACTTCAGCGGCGGGCATCACCGGAAACGAGAGGGTCCGCAGGAAGGCTACCTGCGGATGAACGGCAATGGCAGCCTTGCGGGCCTTAATCCCCGCCGCTTTGACCGCCTGACGAATGGCCTTGCCGACAGCCACGGGGTCCTGGACCAACCCGCCCTCCACCGAGCCCGGCGGCGTGGGCACTTTGCCACAGCCGTGGACCCGGAAGCGATAGCGGGAGTAGGCCCGCACTTCCACCACTTTGATGA
>JBLNEM010000429.1:0-2932 GCA_050262655.1 Mycobacterium leprae
GGTGGACACGGGGCGCCTTGGCCTCCTGCTTCAGCGTAGGCATTCCCTCGGGTGCCACCGTCTGCGCCCAGAACCCACCGGGAGCGGCGGGGTCCGGCGCCCGCCAGTCGGTGGCCGGGGCCGTCGGGGGCGTGGCGCTTTTCTGGCAGGCGGTGAGGCTGAACAGCAGCAATACCGCTATCCAGAGACGGGCTGCAGCGAAGCGTTTTCGCATCAGAACGTACCTCCCTTCCACAGTTAGACTGGTCTGTTGATTCAAATGGTTCATCGACAATTAATGTTTTTGGGTGTATACTGACCAATGTTTGAATCTCACGCCGAAGAGAGAGGGTGTTGCGCGGTGAAGTACGCTGTCGTGTTTCCCACGGCTTTGCGCGCCCTTTTCCCGCACCACCCGTCTGCCTAGTAGGAAGCCTTTGCTTTCACCGGCCACGGGTGGTATGCCCGTGGCCTTTGCGCGCCACGGAGCCTATGGGTGAGGTGGTATCCGTATGACGTTGCAGATTCGCCCCTGGCAGATCCCCGCCGACCTGGAAGCTGTGTCGGCGATCGCCAGCGCTTCCTTCTGGAGCCATGTCACGCCTGCAGACATTCTGGCCGGCGACCGCATCCTGCCGCCGCAGGCGATCATGCACCGGGTGGTCGCGGTCAATCCCGCCGGTCGCATTGCTGGCTACGGCACCCTGCGACGGGACGGGTATGAGGAGCCACGCCGCTTCCGCATCCGGGTGGCGGTCGCTGTAGAGCAGCGGCGGCAGGGCATTGGCACCGCCCTCGTGGCGGAGTTGGAGCAGTGGGCGTACGCTCACTACGGCACCGGGTTCGAGGCCTCCTTCCGGGATGAGCCGGGCTTTCTGGCCTTCGCCCGGCGCCACGGCTATGCGGTGGATATGCACCAGATCGGCTTCATCCTGCACGTGCCCCGCTTCGATGAAGCGCCCTTCGCGGCGGTGATTGGGCGGTTGGAGGCGGAGGGGATCCGCTTCATCACCCTCGCGGAACAACCCACTGCGGCGTTCCAGCGCGCCCTCTACGACCTGGAGGCACTCTGCAACCACGACGAGCCAGGGTACGAGAACGAGACCTTCCCGCCCTTCGCCGATTGGTACCGGGACGTCTGCGCCAACGAGTGCCGTCCGTTGGATTGCACCATCGTGGCACTGGACGGAGAGACTCCCGTCGCCCTCTCAGGCCTGGTGCGCGATACGGATGGCAACATGCGGGTGGCCTTTACCGGCGTCCATCCGGCGTACCGGGGCCGCTCCATCGCACTGGCCGTCAAGCTTCTGGCGATTCGGGCGGCTAAGCGGTACGGCGCGGCGCAACTTCATACCGGGAGCGAGGAACGGAACGCCCCCATGCTGCATCTGAACCGGAGACTGGGCTTCGATTCGCACCCCGGCATGTATCGCTGCGTCAAGCGGCAGGGAATTGCAGGATTTCCTCCAGTCGAAGGCTAATTATCCAAGGGTAGTCTATTGGCAAATAAATCTTCTGTACGGAGGTGTCCGGGGATGGGCGCCGAGAGACAGTATGTGGTGTTCCGCCTGGAAGGGCAGCACTACGGTGCGGCCATCGATGTGGTGCGCGAGGTCAAGAACGTGGAGCCGGTCACGCATCTCCCCAACACGCCGCCCTATGTGGATGGTGTGGTCAGTCTGCGGGGCGAAGTGCTGCCGGTGGTTAACCTGCGGAAGCGCCTGTCGCTCCCCGAGCGTGAGCCGGACAAGGATACCCGGTTCATGATCCTGAGCCTGGCGGAGCGCTCTGCCGCCGTGATCGTCGACGGCGTGGAGCAGGTGCAGTTGGTGGATGAGGCGGCCATCGTCGCCCCCGATCAGCAGACCACCATTCCCGGCCAGGATTACGTGGTCGGCGTGGCCAAGGTGGGCGAGCGGTTGATCGTCATCATGGATCTGGCCCGGCTGATGGCACCGGCATAGGCGACGTGAAAGCGCAAACGCCGGGAGGAGACTCCCGGCGTTTTGAGATGGATGACCGAACGATCGTTACCAACGAGGGAGATAGAGCGTTATGAAGGGTGCCAAGTGGACTGTAGTGCTTGTTCTTTTGCTGATCATCTCTTTAGGCATGAACATCTACCTGGGGAACCAGATCCGCCGGCGGGACCAGTATACGCGCCAGGGCTTTATGTGGCTTGCCAACTGGGCACTGGTTGATCTGAACTCGTTCATCAAGCTAGTAAACGACCCGAACGTGGACTGGAATTCGCCCACGTTCCGGCTCTCTCTCAAGCAGTCGATCGACGATGCCACCTATGCAGCCCAGGCCACCGGCTCCGTCATGAGCGGTCTCACCACGGGCCCCCGCTGGCAGGTCGCCTCTGGGCTCAACTCGCTGTCGTTTGGTCTCTTGCAGTATCGGTCCATGGTGGATCGCATCGCAAACGCTGCGGATCCGGTCACACCGGATCAGCAGGCCCAACTAAAAGCCCTGGCGGCGAAACTGGTGGCAGCCGGCTGGCCCGACAAACCGCTGGGGACAGACGACACCCAGCAGTGGGCTCAGTTTGGCTCCGTCCTGCAGCGGCTTCAGGAGTTGCGCTGACTTTGTCGCCATGGACGACGCACAACGGCAAACGCCGGGAGGAGACTCCCGGCGTTTTGAGTTTAATATAAGCATTCCCTAACACAGACCATGTAACTTCAATAGAGACTACGGATCGGGTGTTGATTGAGAAGGAGATGAACGACGTTGAACCGTTCGCTGGGATCGATCACCGCCGCAATACTTGTCGTGCTTCTGGCTGGATGCGGGCAGAAGAGCGCCCCGCCTGTGGCCGGCAGCGCACCTTCCGCCGGCCCCACCGCCCCTGTGACCGCCAGCCCATCGGGGGGCAACATCTATGGTCCAGGCGGCACGCCGCCGGCATCGGGGCCCACCGGGACAGGGAAGGATGCTCCTGTGCTGC
>JBLNEM010000430.1:0-8669 GCA_050262655.1 Mycobacterium leprae
CCCGGTTCCGCGTCTCCCGCTCGAACCAGCGGTCCAGCCGACCGACCCCCCAGATCAGCAGCGTCCAGACCAACGCCTCCAATGCGAGGTTCCACCGCGGATGCGCAACGGTCACACCCCACCAGCGCAGGAAGCAGAACCAGACTGTCAGCACGCCGGCCATCACGACCAACTGCCAGGGGCGCCGGTTCCAGCGGTAGATGCACGCGACCAGGCCGACCACGATGACGGGAATCCCCTCCAACAGGTAGCCGCCCAGAATCAGGTCGCGGTCGGGATTGACCAGCCAGCCGGGGCGGGTAGCGACCACTTCCACAATGGAGTCCATGCCCAGCCCCCAGACGGCGGCCGGGAAGAAGAGGGACGTGGCCAGTTGTACCGCCCGGTTCAGGCGGGTATACCCTTGACCGTCGAAACGGTTCGCCCAGGTGGAAACGACCGTGCCATAAACGGCGAACAGGATCACCGTGTAAAGGATTCGCCACCCGTCATGCTCATAGACCCTGATGCGCAGGAAGAGCACCTCAAGGCTGGTGACCAGCAAGGTAATCAGCAGGGTATACCAGAAACGCAGGTGACGCGGCAGATAAGCCATCAGCGAGTAGCTGGCCGGCACGAAGAGCATTTCCGCAATCATGACACCCAGGTGGTTGTCCTTATCGGGGTTTGGCAGCAGGAAGGGGTGGTACGTGTAGAGTCGGAACACCCCGTTCATGAACAAATCCGCTAACGAGACCGTGCTGCCGGCAAAGAGCCAGATGCTCACCTTCAGCGGCGTGACGCCAAAGCCGAAACAGAGCAGCAGCATGAGGACGGCCGCGGCGATCAGATAGAGATAGGGAATGGGTACGCACCTCGTTTCCGGGGAGCGGGCGAACTCAGGAGGGAAGCTCCGGTCTTGCGGTCACCGACTCGTACCAGCGGTCGATGCGCCCTGCGGCGTAGATCAGGAGGGTGTAGACGATGGCGGCGCCCAGTGGCTCGGCGGCAAAGCGGAGGTGGCGGACACCTGTCTGCGTCAGCCAGCCCATCCAGGCCCAGAAGCCGAAGAAGGGGAGCACCTGCTGCCACAGCGTGCGGTTTTGTCTGAACCAGATGATGGCCGTCCCCGCCACGATGAACGGGATGCCGTGCACGACAAAGGAGCCGACGTGAAAGGAATGGCCCGCGCTCAGGATCGGATGGAGCGCAAGGCGAAACGGCTGCAGGGTTGAAAGGATGCTGACGCCCCACAGGTTGCCAAGGTAGGTCACGGTGGCAGCAACCAGCGTGAGTCGCCGTGGGCCGGTGTAGCCCAGCCGCTCAAATCGGTTGGCCCACGCTCCCATCAGCATGCCAAACGCACCGAAGGCGACGGCAGTATGCCAGGTCTGCCAGCCGTGAAGCTCGTAGACCTGCAGCCGCAAAAAGAGCTGCTCAATCCCGATCAGGAGCAGCACAATCCCCCCGCTGGCGAGGAGCCGACGGCGGGGCGGGAGGAGTGCCAGCAGGCCATACAGTGAGGGAACAAAGAGGCACTCGGCGATCAGTACGCCCACGAAGTTGTCGGCTGGCTGCGGCAGAATTCCTGGTCGAAAGACGTAAAGATGCAGGAGCGCATTGGTAAACAGGTCAGCCATGCTGATGGCAGCGCCAGTCAGGAGGACCAAGGCCAGTGAGTGTGCATGCACGCCCTGACGCCACTGGAAGGCAAGCAGCAGAAAGGCCACGGCGGCCAGCGTGAAGTAAACCATATGGACGCCTCCTGCCATCAGTATGTCCAAAGATGAAGGGGGCGCTTCCCAGCCGAACGTCTAACCGACATAACATCTGCCTCGGACCGGATAATGGAAAGTGAGCCGGGTATCCTATCCTTAATTGGTCCGTTAAGGTCCGACGTTTTAATCATCTTCACGAACCCTAAACAGTAGGTAAATAGGAGGGTATCCCTTGCAGGAGGAAAATCCCACTGGGACAAGGAATAGACTTAAGCAATGCGAACGAAGGTGTTGCATGAGTCCGGAGCAGGTGGTCGGGACGGAGGTAGAAGCTGCATGAGAGTTGCCTCGGTAATTCCTGCGTACAACGAGGAGGCGACGATTGGGGCGGTTGTCTCCACCCTGCGCAACGTCAGCCTTGTTGATGAGATCGTGGTGGTCAGTGACGGGTCCAAGGACCGGACCGCCGAACTGGCACGGCAGGCCGGGGCCCGGGTCATTGAGCATCAGGAGAACCAGGGGAAGGCTGGGGCGATGAAGACCGGTCTGGATGCTACCTCTTCTCCCGTTGTGCTCTTTCTGGACGCAGACCTGACGGGTCTATGTCCCAATCACGTGAACTCGCTGTTGGACCCCGTCGTGAACGGCGATGCCGACATGACGGTCGGGATTTTTGATGATGGGCGTGCCGCAACCGATCTGGCGCAGTTAGTCGCGCCTTATCTCTCTGGTCAGCGGGCCGTCAGGCGGAGCATTGTCGAGGAGATGTTCACGAAGGTGCCGGACGCCGGCAAGTCCCGCTTCGGGATCGAAGTGGCGCTGACTCGCCACGTGAAGGACCGGGGCTATCGGGTCAAGGAAGTCGCGTTGGGTGAGATGAGTCATCGCATGAAAGAGGAGAAGCTGGGCCTGGCCAAGGGCATGGCTGCTCGTATGAAGATGTATTACGAGATTCTTAAATACGCACAGAAAGGGTAATATGCGTGGGGGCCTACGTACATCAGGTACTGACGACCTTCCCCCAGGAATTGTGGAAAACCCTTGTCCCGCTCGTGATCGCCGTTGTCTGTGGAGGCGCCGTCGGGCTGGAACGTGAGCACGGCGGCCATCCAGCGGGTCTACGGACGCATGTCCTGGTCAGCGTGGGCTCTGCCCTTCTCATGGAGGTCTCCATCTCCATGTGGTCGATGACCGCCTTTGGACTGCACGGCAACGGTGATCCGGGACGTATCGCCGCTCAGGTGGTGAGCGGCATCGGTTTTCTGGGGGCCGGCACCATTATGCGCGACGGCATCAACATTCGTGGGCTGACCACGGCGGCCTCCCTCTGGGTGGTAGCCGGTGTGGGCCTGGCGGTTGGTGCACAGCTCTATTTGGAAGCAATCTGTGCCACGACCCTGGTGGTATTGACGCTGAAAACCCTCTCCGAGGTGGAACGGCGCTATCTCTCCAAAAACTTCGGGGCCACGCTTATTGTGCATGTGGCCGATATTCCGGGGCGTCTGGGCGCCCTGGCTACTGTCTGCGGTGGGCGCGGCGCCAACATCAAAAGTGTGGCCATGCGCCAGAGCCCGGCGGAAGGCACGGTGGAGATCACCTTCGGCCTGCGGCTGGCTCGCGGTCCGCAGGAGCTTGCTGGGTTGATCGCCGATTTGATGTCGACGGAAGGTGTTATCTCGGTCACCGAAGAAGAATAAGAAGCGAAAGCACCAAGCAGGCGCCCATAATGAGGGGCGCCTTGCTGATTTGTTAAGTGGCCGGGGGGCTCGCCCACCGCCACCCACTCCCCGTTTCCAGGCTGGATTTCGTTGAAAGGGTGAAGGTACCAATGTCCGTACCAGCAGACTGGCTGGCGCAGGTCGACCCGACCGTACTGCCCGAAAACGCCTCCACCTTGTTGGCGGAAGCACGGCTGAAGCAGGTAGCGGTCCGTCAGCGCGCCCGAGAAGTCGTTCTCTATATGGAAGTAAAGCAGCGGGTGCCCGTGGCCATGCGGGCGCCGTTAGGCGTTGCCCTGGGGCAGTGCCTCTTTCCGGGTCAGGACCTGTCGGTCCGCCTGGTGCCTCAGGTGGCTGCAGCGGGGGAGAACCCCGAGGCTAGCCTGAAGGAGGCCTGGGACGAAGCCCTCCTGCAGGTGCGGGAAGCCTGTCCGCGGCTCAACGGCATGATTGACTCCGCCATCTGGCAGATCATGGGCAGCACGCTTCGGCTGGAGTTTCCCACCGAAGCGCATGTCACCCTGTTTCAGCAGTCGGGCGGCGATCGAAAGCTACACGAGATTCTGTTGAACGATACCGGCCTCGATCTGGCGATCCGGGCCGAAGCCAGGCCGAAGCCGGTCAAGGCGGCGAAAGCCGAGGCGGAAGGCACCGATCTGGCCGCAGACCCCTTCGCCGAACGGCCCCAGGAAGAGGTGCCCTTGCCGCCAGAGCCCGTCGCCGCTGAGCCCGATTACATGGCGGCCTACGTCGACCAGTGGATGCAGCGGCAGAAGACGCTGAAGCCCCAGTCGCAGGAGGGCAAGGGGCCGGCCGTGCAGGATAACGGCGTGCTGCGGGGGCGGAACATTGCGCCCGAGACCCCTGTCCGGGATATCCGGACCATCACCGAAGAGGAGAACCGGCTGGTGATCGAAGGGGAGGTCTCCGGGGTCGACACCCGCGACACCAAAACCGGCAAGCAGATCATCTCCTTCTCCGTCTGCGATCTGCTCCGCATGGAGCGCCCCGGCGATCTGGGCGACACCCTGCCGATCAAGCTCTTCCGCGATCCGAAGAAGGAGCCCGACTACCTGGAGGCCATCAAGGCCGGCGCTTGGGTGAAGGTCCGCGGCAATGTCCAGATGGACAAGTTCCAGAACGAACTGGTCATGATGGCGGACGACATCGTCGTCGGCAAGCGGCCGGCCCGGAAGGACGAGTACGACGGGCCGGTGAAGCGGGTGGAGATGCATGCCCACACCATCATGTCCGGCATGGACGGCATGATCGACCCGGAGGCGCTGGTGAAGCGGGCGATCGCCTGGGGCCACCGGGGTGTGGCGATTACCGACCATGGCGTGGTGCAGTCGTTCCCGGCGGCCACCCATGTGAAGCTGCCCGATGGGTTCAAGCTGGCCTTCGGCTGCGAGTTCTACCTGGTGAACGACGGCACGCCGATCATCGTGCGCCCGCCGGAAAACCTGCCGCTGGCCGAGGCCGATTTCGTCGTGCTCGACATTGAGACCACCGGTTTCTCCCCCATCGGCGACGACATCATCGAAGTGGGCGCCGTCCGCTACAAGAACGGCCAGATGGGCGAGACCTTCCAGCGCTTTATCAAGCCGAGCAAGCCGATTCCGGAGCAGGTGCAGAAGCTGACCAATATCAGCCCGGATATGGTGGCGGACGCGGAAGATCCGGCTACGGTGCTGCGCGCATTCTTCGACTTCATCGGTGACGACATTATTGTGGCGCATAACGCCACCTTCGACTATTCGTTCCTGCGCTACCATCGGAAGAAGCACCTGGGCGAGGAGTTCAACAACCCGGTGCTCGACACCCTGATCCTGGGCCGCTCGCTCATGCCGCACATGAAGCAGCACAACCTGGCTGCCCTGACCAAGGAGCTGCAGGTGGTGCTGGTCGACCATCACCGGGCCGACGCCGACGCCAAGACCTGCGCCATGGTGATGGATGAACTGCTGAAGCGGGCCGAGGGCATTCAGACCGTGGCTGATATCAACAACCCGACCCAGTCCATGAACGTGCAGCAGCTGCACCCCTACCATGTGACCTGCATGGTGAAGCAGCAGCATGGCATGAAGCACCTGTACCAGTTGATCTCGCTGTCGCACACCCAGTACTACTTCCGGACGCCCCGGGTGCCCAAGACCGAGCTGGAGAAGCGGCGGGACGGGCTGATTCTGGGCTCCGGCGGTTTCGGCGGCGCCCTGTACGACGCTCTGCTGCGGGGCGTGCCCGAAAACGAACTGGAAGAGCTGGTGGACTGGTACGACTACCTCGAAATCGTCCCCACCGATGCGATTGCGCACCTGCTGGCGGAGGGCCAGGTCAACTCGCCGGAGCAGCTCCGGGACCTGAACCGGAAGATCTACCAGTTGGGCAAGCAGATGGGCAAGCCGGTGGTGGCGATCTCCGACGCCCACTTCATGGACCCGTATCAGCAGATCTTCCGCCGCATCCTGAAGGGCGGTATTGGCTTCCGTGATGAGTACGACGCTCCGCTTTACCTGCGCACCACTCAGGAGATGCTGGACGAGTTCCGCTACCTCGGCGTGGACGCAGCGGTGGAGGTGGTCATCACCAACCCCAACGCCCTGCTCGACTCGCTGGATCGGGTAAAACCGGTCCCCGATCAGCTCTATCCGCCGATCCTGGAGGGCTCGGAGAGCCAGACCCGTGAGCTTTCCTACGCGAAGGCGAAACGGATCTATGGCGATCCGCTGCCGGAGAAGGTGGAGGCCCGTCTGGAGAAAGAGCTGAAGGCGATTATCGGCAACGGCTTCTCGGTGTCGTACTATATCGCCCACCTGCTGGTGAAGAAGTCCAACGACCTGGGCTACCTGGTAGGCTCCCGTGGTTCGGTAGGCTCCTCCTTCGTGGCCTGGGCGATGGACATCACCGAGGTGAACGCTCTGCCGCCGCACTACGTCTGCCCCGACTGCCACTATGTGGAGTGGCATGACGACGGCAAGACCGGCTCGGGCTACGACCTGCCTCGCAAGGCCTGCCCGCACTGCGACAATCCGGACATGCTGCGGGACGGTCAGGATATTCCGTTCGAAACCTTCCTGGGCTTCAAGGGCGATAAGGTGCCTGATATTGACCTGAACTTCTCCGGCGACGTGCAGAACAAGATCCAGAAGTTCGTCGAGGACCTGTTGGGCGGCGAGAAGTACGTCTTCAAGGCCGGCACGGTAGGCACCATTGCCGATAAGACCGCTTACGGCATGGTGAAAGGCTGGATGGAGGATAACAATATAGTGGGCGTCCGCGATGCCCACATCGGCTACCTGGCCACCGGCGTGGCCGGCGTGAAGCGGACCACGGGTCAGCACCCGGGCGGCATGGTGGTCTGCCCGGTGGGCATGGATATTGAAGAGGTCACGCCGGTTCAGTATCCGGCCGACGACAAGAATTCGGGCTTCAAGACGACCCACTACGACTACCACAGCTTCGAGTCGGCGCTCATGAAGCTCGACATTCTGGGCCATGATGACCCGACCATGCTGCGGATGCTGCAGGACCTGTACCGGAACAAGATCGGCGATCCCGACTGGGACATCAAGAAGGTGGCGATCGACGATCCGGGCGTGCTGCGGCTCTTCAGCCAGGGCGGGCAGCAGGCGCTGGGCCTCGAACCCGGCTCGCTCACTTTCGACCTGGGGACCATCGCTCTGCCCGAGATGGGCACCCGCTTCGTGCGGCAGATGCTGGTGGAGACTTCGCCGACCAACTTCTCGGACCTGGTCCGGATTTCGGGCCTCTCCCACGGCACCGACGTTTGGACCAATAACGCCCAGGACCTGATCAAGAAGGGCATCTGCACGCTGCAGACCTGTATCCCGTGCCGTGACGATATCATGGTCTACCTGATGTATCAGGGCATGGAGCCGAGCCTGGCCTTCAAAATCATGGAGTCGGTGCGTAAGGGACGCGGTGTGGCGCCGGAGATGGAAGAGGCCATGAAGGCCAGCAACGTGCCGGACTGGTACATCCAGTCCTGCAAGACCATCAAGTACATGTTCCCGAAGGCCCACGCCGCCGCATATGTGCTCTCCTGCCTGCGCATCGCCTGGTTCAAGGTGCATCACCCTGAACTCTTCTACGCCACCTACTTCACCGTCCGGGCCGGCGGCATCGACGCCGAGTTGATCACCAAGGGGCCGGAGGCGGTTCGCCGCTACATCGAAGAGGTGGAGGCCAAGGGCCGGGAGGCCTCGCCCAAGGAGAAGGACTCCCTCACCGAATACGAGCTGGTGGAAGAGGCGTTCAAGCGGGGCATCCGCTTCGCCAAGATCGACCTCTATCGCTCGGAAGCCAGGCGGTATCTGATCAACGAGGACGGGACGCTGCTCTGCCCGTTCAACAGCCTGGCCGGCCTGGGCGATAACGCCGCCGATGCGATTGTCGCCGCCAGGGCGGAGGGTTCCTTCCAGTCCATCGAGGACCTGAAGAACCGGGCACGGCTGAACAAGTCGATCATCGAGCTGCTCACCATCCATGGCTGCCTGAACGGGATGCCGGAAGGGAACCAGTTGGTCTTCGCATTCTAAAGCGTCGGCGCCGGTGGGAGAGGCATCTTTCTGCCTGTCTGCACCGGCGCCTTTCTGTATGGGAGGAAGCTGCATGGAAGTCAAACCCTTGCCCTGGGATGCCCAGGCCATCAGCCGGTTTGAGGCGGAAGGGCCGTTCCTCTGGCTGTGGGAGCCGCAGGAACTGGCCGCAGTCCTGGGTGCCGGCACCCCCGCCGGCGACGTGAATCTGCCGCTGTGCGCCATGACCGGCGTACCGGTCTACCGCCGCAGGGGGGGCGGGGGCGCGGTCCTGCTGGGCCCCGGCGTGGTGGTGATCACCGCCGCCTATCGCCCCGAGGGCCGCACCTTCGCAACCCAGTGGGTCGAGCCGGTCGCCCGCGGCATCGCCGACGCCCTGGCCGACCTGGGCGTGTCGGAGGCCCACGTGAAGGGCCTCGGCGATGTGGCCCTGGGCGAGCGCAAGATCCTCGGCTCCAGCCTTTACGCCCGGCGGGACCTGGTGCTTTACCAGGGCAGCCTGCTGGTGGAGTCCGACCTGTCGCTGATTCCTCAGTACCTGCCGCACCCGTCCCGGGAGCCGGACTACCGGCGTGGCCGGGAGCACCTGAACTTCGTCACGTCGCTGGCCGAGTCGGGCCACCGGCTGGAGCGGGGGGCGCTCTACGCTGCGCTGGCGGAGCGGCTGGCGCCGGGGAAGGTGTAGGCAGTCCTCG
>JBLNEM010000431.1:0-3986 GCA_050262655.1 Mycobacterium leprae
GCACAGGCCCGACGGCGGAGGGCACTCCCACGAAGTGCCCCGCACAGGCCGGCTGGCGGAGGGCACTCCCACGAAGTGCCCCGCACAGGCCCGACGGCGGAGGGCACTCCCACGTAGTGACCTACACGAGCGGGAACGTCGTCGCCACAACCCAGGCCAGGACCAGCGAAGTAAACGCTGCCACCGCCGTGCCCGAGTAACGCCACCGGGTCAATACGAAGCCGAACGCCTCGAGGCCGATGGCCAACACCAGCACGCCGGGTACGGTGAGCGCCAGCATCGGCTCCGGGTTAGGCAGGGCGCTGGAGCCCAGCCAGGTCAGCGCAATCACTACCTTGCCCAGGAGGCCTACCACGAAGGCCGCCCAGTGCCCCGCATCGGCGCAGACCGCCCGCTTCAGACCCTCCTCCTGGATGAAGTAGAGCCAGAACCCGATCGCCAGGACGATGAGGGGCAGAATACGGGGGCTGGTGGGAATGAACTGGCTGATGTTCAGCTGGATCACCGCACCCACGGCCAGCACGAAGGCGGCGAAGACGCCAACGCTGCGCACCAGATCCAGCGCCCAGGAGCCGCTGACCAGCGGCAGGGCAAACTCCTTCGGCCATAGCCAGCGCAGCGTCAGCAGCACCAGCGCCGCGACCAGAAAGTACGGCAGTAGATAATCGGTGATATCGATATGAAGCCAGGGGATTCGCAGGTAGGCCGTTACCACAACGGCGGAGAGCGCCGTGACCGCCAGGGTGATCAGGGCCGCCAGGAACCCGACCCGCACGTTGGGACGGGCTTCACGGGGAACCTGCCTGGGGCTGATGATCCAGCCCACACTCAGTGCGACGCCGATGGCCCCGGCCAAAGCCACCAGGACCCAGAGCCAGCTGATGCTGACCGC
The DNA here is from genome assembly GCA_050262655.1 of Mycobacterium leprae. Lineage (GTDB taxonomy): Bacteria > Bacillota > Sulfobacillia > Symbiobacteriales > Symbiobacteriaceae > DASXVX01. Next base: position 893 of record JBLNEM010000431.1, read on the forward strand.
CACAGGCTTCGTACCCAGACTGGCGGCGATCCAACTGGCTGCATGCTGCATTGCGCCGGGATCATAGAGAATGGTGATATGGTTCCGTCCGGCTACCAGGTCCGACTCCCGGGCCGTGCCGTTGGCAAAGGCGCCGTATTGCTTGCCCAGCACGCCCTTACCGGCATCGCTGGCCGTTGCCAGCGCCTGTGCGGCCTGCACCATGAAGCCAGGGTCACGCTCGGCGGTTATGCTCAGCAGGTTACGGGGCTGGCCGGCCGGGATCGGATCGCGGTAGGCGTTGGAGATGGCCACGGTGGCGGCGAGGCGAGTATCGGCCAGTGCGGCCTGCGTCACGGCGAACCCGCCCATGGAGTGCCCGATCAGGGCAATGCGCCCGGGCGTCGCCCGCTGCTCTTTGACAAGTTCATCGACCATCGCCCTCAGGTTGTCGCCCAACGCGGTGTTGCCCTTGGCCGTCCAGGTCGGCATCCGGCGGGTCGAGGCGCCGTGCCCCGGTTCATCCAACACATAGGTATCAAAGCCCTGCCGGGCCATGTAATAGCCCCAGGGGTTCATCATCTGCTTATTCGATGCCATGCCGTGGGCCACAATGACCACACCCACCGGTGTAACACCGTTCGCCACATAGCGGTTCACGGGGTTGCCGGCGATGGTTTCGGTGGAAACGGTTACGTCCGTATGCTGCATCCAGGCGAGATACGAACTGCCAACCAGAATGGCCAGCGCCAGTGCCAGGAGAATGACCTTGCGCATTTGCGTTGCCTCCACTACCAGGGCGTTCTGTGCATACATTTCCGCATTACGTATTTTACCGTATATACACGCCGTTGCCTACAGGTGCCAGGGGTTGATAGAATCTTTTCAGAGGGATGCGCCGAAAGAAGGAGGGCTACAGATGAAACTCAGGTTCCTGGGGCACGCTGCGTTTGAACTGAGCGACGGTCGGACGAACCTGTTGATCGACCCGTACATCAGCGGGAACCCCCTCGCCACCGTGAAGGCGTCCGAGTTGAAGCCAGACTACATTCTCGTGACGCATTTCCATGGCGACCATCTGGGCGATACGGTGGAGATTGCGAAACGGACCGGGGCCACCGTGATCACCACCGCCGAAGGGGCTGGGATCCTGCAGAAGCAAGGGGTCAAGGTGCACCCGATGGCACTGGGCGGCAAGGCCAAGTTCCCCTTCGGCCTGATCCGGGTCACCCTGGCTTTCCACGGCTTCGGCGATGTGGGCGGGCATGCGTGTGGCTTCGTCATCCACATGGGCGGACGGCGGGTCTACCATGCCGGTGACACGGCCCTGTTCAGCGACATGAAGCTGCTGAACGGCGTCATCGAGGAGCCGGGCATCGACGTGGCGCTCCTGCCCATTGGCGATAACTACACCATGGGCCCGGAGGACGCAGCCGTCGCGGTCCAGTGGATTCAGCCCAAGGTAGCCATTCCGATGCACTTCAACACCTTCCCGCTGATCCAGGTGGACCCCGCCACCTTCACCAGCCGGGTGGCCAAGGCCGGCGAGAGTAAAACGGTCGTATTGCAGCCAGGTCAGACATACGAGTTCTAGGTCTGGAAATCCTACAACAGCAGGCATCGAGTGACAGATGCCTGCTGTTGTGTCGTCATAGCTATGCATAATATCGATACCTCCCACCCAAATGGGCGCTTTCCATTTGGGCATAAACCATCTAAAATGGTTTTGGTTGTAGTACTTTCGGTCTAGGTTTCGCAGTTGTCCTAGTAATAGCCCAACGAAGTGGGGGATGGGGTTCATGACGCTGCAGAAAGACCCGTTCAAGGCGAAGGAAGTGTTTGAGACTGGCTCCGGCAAGGCGGTGCTCTACCGGCTGAGCAAGCTGGAAGAGGCCGGCCTGACGCAGGTAGCCAAGCTGCCGTTCTCCATTCGCATTCTGCTGGAGAACCTGCTCCGCAACACCGATGGATTCCTGGTGACCGAAGAGGACGTCCGGGCGCTCGCCGGTTGGAAGCCGGGCAAACTGCCGGCACGGGAGATCCCGTTCATCCCGTCCCGCGTAGTGCTTCAGGACTTCACCGGTGTCCCGGTGGTGGCCGACCTGGCCTCCATGCGCGACGCGATGAAGGAACTGGGCGGCGACCCCAAGCGCATCAACCCGCTGGTGCCAGTGGATCTCGTCATTGACCATTCGGTCCAGGTGGATGCCTTCGGCACCGATTGGGCCTATAAGTTTAACGTCGATCGTGAGTACGAGCGGAACCACGAGCGCTACACCTTCCTGAAGTGGGCCCAGAAGGCCTTCCAGAACTTCCGGGCGGTGCCGCCGGGGACCGGCATCATCCACCAGGTCAACCTGGAATACCTTTCGCCCTGCATCGCACTCCGCGAAATCAACGGCGAGCAGGTCGCCCTGCCGGACACCGTTGTGGGCACCGACTCCCACACCACCATGATCAACGGCCTGGGCGTCCTGGGCTGGGGCGTTGGCGGCATTGAGGCCGAAGCGGCCATGCTGGGCCAGCCCTCCTACATGCTGATTCCCGAGGTCATCGGCGTAAAGCTGACCGGCAAGCTGCCGGAAGGCACCACCGCCACCGACCTGGTGCTGACCGTCACCCAGATGCTCCGCAAGCGGGGCGTCGTGGAGAAGTTCGTCGAGTTCTTTGGCCCCGGCCTGGACGAACTGACCCTGGCCGACCGGGCGACCATTGCCAACATGGCGCCTGAGTATGGTGCTACCATGGGCTTCTTCCCGGTGGACCAGGTGACCCTGGACTACCTGAAGATGACCGGCCGCACCGACGCTCAGGTGGCGCTGGTGGAGAAGTACTGCAAGGCGCAGGGCATCTTCCGCACCCCCAACACCCCGGACCCCGAGTTCACCGACGTGCTCTCCCTGGACCTCTCCACCATCGAGTCCAGCCTGGCCGGCCCGAAGCGGCCGCAGGACCGGGTTGCGCTCTCTGGTGTGCGTGAGGCCTTCAAGGCCAGCTGGCCGGATGCCCTGAGCGCGGCGAAGCCCGCCAACCGCACCGGCGTCAGCCACGGCGCCGTGGCCATCGCCGCCATCACCTCCTGCACCAACACCAGCAACCCCGCCGTCCTGATGGG
>JBLNEM010000432.1:0-11182 GCA_050262655.1 Mycobacterium leprae
AGGCGTTGGCCGACTCGGCCTGCTCGATCGCGGCCCTGGTCTTGTCATCCTGCGCCAGCTGTCTCAGTTGGGCAATGGCGTCATCGGCCTCCGCAATTGCGTCTGCAGAGTCCTGATGGAAGGTCGGGTTCAGGGTCAGCATGTAGCCGAAAAGGGCGCGTCCCTTGGCCTCTTCGGCTCCGTCCAGGCGTCGTGCCTGCTCTCTGATTTTGTCGGTCCGGTTGACCAGGTCCTCATACTGGGCCGAGTCTCGGCTCAGGCCTTGCAGGCCCAGGAACGAAACAATGCACAGTAGCACGATGATGGCAAGGTATCCCGCAAACATCTTGGTGGCGATGCGGAAGCGCATGTTCCCGTCCCCCTAGAAAAAGATGAACACGGCCCTGGACCACAAAAAAGGCCCGGCCAATGCGCCGGGCATGCTGACATGCGCGTCCGGCAACCCGGCTACCATGGCGAGACTCCCCCGCTTTAGGCCCGTAGCTTTGCGTCCCAGCCTTTCGGCTGGTTTGCCTTTGTCGTGATGAGTCGACGAATGAGATAGGCCATTAGTAACAGTCATAAAGTTGCACTCCGATGCAGTAAATTGTACTATCCTTCTCCGCTCCCATCAATCGCCAAAGGGAGTGTTTTCACGAGGGAATTGATTCCGACGAAAGTCAGAAAAAGGCGAGATCCTCATAAAGATCTCGCCTTTTCCTCGGGTCGAATACTCACGCAACAGCATGCAGCAGAGCCACGGTGCCGACCCCCGTCAATACACTGATCATCCCCAGGGCATACCCGCCCAGAACGTCGCTCGGGTAGTGGACCCCCAGGTAGACACGGCTATAACCGGTGAGCAAGACCAGCAGGGCTGCCACTGCGGCAACCACCGCTCCCCAGTCCGGCAACCGACCCGATTGGTCCAACAGAAAGGCCGCCATGCCATAGATGGTCGTTGAAAAGGCGGCGTGACCACTGGGATAGCTGCAGGTCGCCTCGTACGCCAAGGCCCAGGGCACATCCGGCCGCGGATGACGGTAGTGCGCCTTGGTGGCGGGAATCAGCACCGAAGGCAGCAGCAGTGCTGCGAAGAGCCCCGCGGCCCCCTGCCAGTTGCCGCGCCACAGAAGCCAACACAGACTCAACAGGGCCGCCGGTAAAGCCACCGGCAAGGCCATCAGCCGGGAAGCCCACCGCATCACGGGGGTCAGGAGATCGGAGCCATGCCGGTGCACCCACTCCATGACGGGGAGATCGACCCGCCCGAACTTGCCGGCCAGAACCGCCCTGCGTACGTGCTGCAAGAGCACCAGTGCCAGCACGGCGAAGACGAGGCCCAGTGCCAGGCAGGTCAGGGCAACATCGGTGTATGCGTACGTCGGTAACACTGGAACCCCCTCCTCTCGGATCGCATTGGGCCGTTGCTGTTAAGGACGAACGAAAGGGCGTTCAGTTCGAGCCTCGCTTAAAGACGCAACATTAGAACGGCAGGAATCAACCAGCGGTGGGCGATTCATCCACCCTATGGAAATACGAAGGGACTCGCACCCAAGTTCGCGAGTCCCTTCATATTTCAGCGGATCATCCTGGCCCGGGGTCATGAAGGCAGGACTTACTCCCTGCTTCCGCTGCAAATTCTTTCATCAACATGACTTGTCCACTCTTGCATTGCCCGGCGAGCCGGCGTATATTTTGTTTCATGCAGAACGTTCTCTTGTGGACGAGGTGATGAGAACCTGATGGAAGACGAACGAAAAGCGCTTGGGATGTTGTGGCGTAGCGTGAACCGGGAGATCGGCGAACGCTTCCGGCACGCGTTCCGGGGCAGTGAACTCCACATGGGCGCGATCATGATGCTCAGGCAACTGAAGGAGAAGCCGGGTATCACCGTGAGTGAACTGGCGCGGCGGTCTGGCATGGTGAAGAGCCACATTTCGAAGATGATCGAGCAACTCTGCCGTCAGGGGTACCTGGAGAAGCGCCCCGACCCGGACGACCAACGGCTGCTCCACGTTCACCTGGCGCCCGCCGGCGAATCGCTGGTGGCCGACGGTGAGGCGAGGGCGGCAAAGGTCTGGGCCGAAGTCATGCGTGCGGTGCCCGAAGCGCAACTTCCTGAAGTGACCCGTGGGCTTCAGATCCTGCTGACAGCCCTGGAGCAGTCCCGTAGCGAGGCCGAGAAGGAGTAACCGCCATCGCAGTATTCCTTGCCGTAGTCTATTTGACCACCCCATATTGATTGGAGATGACGATGGTTGCTCAAGCTATTCCGGTTCCTTAAGCCCTTTACACTGGCCGTTCTGGCAATCCTGGTCCTGCTCTTCGGCCAGGCGATGGCCGACCTCTACTTGCCCAACCTGATGTCCGACATCGTGAACGTCGGCATCGTCAAGAACGACGTCGATTACATTTACCGCACCGGTGGTTGGATGCTGCTGGTGGCCAGCTGCAGTTCGTTGCTGGCCGTGGTGGCAAGCTATTTGGCCTCTCGCACCGCGATGGGTTTCGGCCGTGACCTGCGGCAGAAGGTCTTCACCCGTGCGGAGTCCTTCTCGCTGCACGAGTTCGACAAGATTGGCACCGCAACGATGATTACCCGCACCACCAACGACATCACGCAGGTGCAGATGGTCCTGATGATCATGCTGCGCATGATGATCTACGCCCCGATGGTGGCCGTCGGTGGCCTGATCATGGCCGTTCGGAAGGATGGGCAGCTCACCTGGGTACTGGGCGTCTCCATTCCGGTACTGGGTATCCTGATTGGCGTGCTGGCCAGCAAGGGCATTCCGCTGTTTAAGGCGATGCAGGTCAAGCTGGACACCGTCAACCGGGTCGTCCGGGAGAACCTGACCGGCATCCGGGTCATCCGTGCCTTCAACCGCACCACCCATGAGAGTGTCCGCTTCACCGAGGCCAACCGTGACCTGACCGGCACGGCCATCAAGGTCAACCAGATCATGGCGATCATGCAGCCCTTTATGATGTTGGTGATGAATTTCACCTCGGTCGCCATCGTCTGGTATGGCGGTAAGCGCATCGACGCCGGCCACATGCAGGTGGGCGACATGATGGCCTTCATTCAGTACGCCTTCCAGATCATGTTCGCCATGGTCATGCTCTCGATGATGTTCATCATGATCCCCCGTGCTGAGGCTTCGGCTCTGCGCATCAACGAAGTGCTGGAGACCGAGCCGGAGATTGTGGACCCTGCCCAGCCCAAGCGGACCGATGGTCAGCGGGGGTATGTGGAATTCCAGAACGTGACCTTCAGCTACCCTGGCGCCGAAGAGCCTGCGCTCCGCGGTATTACCTTCAGTGCTGCCCCCGGTGAAGTAACGGCCATTATTGGTGGCACCGGTTCGGGCAAGTCGACCCTGATCAGCCTGATTCCCCGCTTCTACGATATCGACAGCGGGAGCATTCTGGTGGATGGCGTCGATTTGCGGGAGATGACCCAGCAGGAACTGCGCACCAAGATCGGCTTCGTGCCGCAGAAGGCCGTCCTTTTCTCGGGCACGATCACCGAGAATATCCGCTACGGCAAGGATGACGCGACGGACGAGGAGATTCGGCATGCGGCCGAAGTGGCCCAGGCCACCGAGTTCATCGGCAACATGAAGGAAGGCTTCGACTCGCCGATCGCCCAGGGCGGCACGAACGTGTCGGGCGGCCAGAAGCAGCGGCTCTCCATCGCCCGTGCCCTGGTGCGCCAGCCAGAGATCTATGTCTTCGACGACAGCTTCTCGGCCTTGGACTTCAAGACCGACGCCCGGCTGCGGGCAGCGCTCCGCAAAGAGACCAGGGATGCGACCGTGCTGATCGTGGCCCAGCGTGTCGCGACGGTGATGGACGCCGATCGGATCGTCGTGCTGGACGACGGCGAGATCGTCGGCATCGGTACGCACAAAGAATTGATGAGCAGCTGCCCGGTCTACCATGAGATCGTGTCCTCGCAGCTCTCTGAGGAGGAACTGGCATGAGTGCAGAAAACAAAGAGCGTGGCATGGGCCCGGGCAGGGGTAACGGTCCCCGCGCAGGCTTTGGCCCCGGCGGAGGGCACGGTTTCGGCGGCTCAGGCGAAAAGGCCAAGGACTTCAAGGGCACGGCGAAGCGACTGCTTCGCTACATGCGGGCTCGCCAGATGCAACTGCTGGCTGTTCTGATTACGGCGATTTTCGGCACCGTCTTCAGCATTGTCGGCCCCAAGATCATGGGCAAGGCGACCACGAAGCTGTTCCAGGGCATCATGATGAAGATGATGCATGTGCCCGGTGCCAAGGTGGACTGGGATTATATCGGTCACATCGTGGCCTGGCTGATCGGACTCTACCTGATCAGCGCCCTGTTCAACTACGCGCAGCAGCTGATCATGGCCAGCGTATCGCAGAAGATCGTCTACGACATGCGCAACGACGTGTTCGCCAAGCTGAACCGCCTGCCGCTCAAGTACTTTGACTCCCGCACCACCGGCGAAGTGCTGAGCCGGATGACCAACGATATCGATAACATCGCCAGCACGCTGCAGCAGAGCATGACCCAGCTGATCACCTCGGTGGTCACGATCATCGGCATTCTCATCATGATGCTGACGATCAGCCCGTGGATGACCCTGATCGCCCTGCTCACCCTGCCGCTCTCCATGTTGGTTACGATGAATATCGCCAAGCGGTCGCAGAAGAACTTCGCGGCGCAGCAGAAAGAGTTGGGAGAACTCAACGGCCACGTAGAAGAGATGTACACCGGGCACAAGGTGGTCAAGGTCTTCGGCAAGGAGGCCGACTCCGTTGCCGAGTTCACGGCCATCAACAACCGTCTCTTTGACGCCGCCTGGCGGGCGCAGTTCGTCTCCGGCATCATCATGCCGCTGATGAGCTTTGTGAACAACATTGGCTATGTGCTGGTCTGCGTGGTGGGTGGCATCATGGTCACCAAAAAGAAGATCGAGGTGGGCGACATTCAGGCGTTCATCGCCTACATGCGGCAGTTCACCATGCCGATCGTCCAGACCGCCAACATCGCCAACATTCTGCAGTCTACCATGGCCTCGGCCGAGCGCGTCTTCGAGATTCTGGACGAGGCTGAGGAACTGGCCGACGCCGCGGACGCCACGGAGATCGCCCAGCCCAACGGCGAAGTGCACTTCGACCACGTGAAGTTCGGCTACAAGGAAGGCGTCAGCCTGATCGAGGACATGAACCTTTCCGCCAAGCCGGGCCAGAGCATCGCCATCGTCGGTCCCACCGGCGCCGGCAAGACCACGCTGGTCAACCTGCTGATGCGCTTCTACGAGATCAACGGCGGCGCCATTACGGTGGACGGCTTCGATACCCGCAACCTGAAGCGTGGCCACCTGCGCACCCTGTTTGGCATGGTGCTGCAGGACACCTGGCTCTTCAACGGCACGATCAAGGAGAACATTGCCTACGGTCGTGAAGGCGCCAGCATGGAGGAGGTCGTGCGGGCAGCCAAGGCGGCACACGCCGACCACTTCATTCGCACGCTGCCGGACGGCTATGACACCGTGCTGAACGAGGAAGCCTCGAACATCTCCCAGGGCCAGAAGCAGCTTCTGACCATCGCCCGGGCGATCCTGGCCGACCCGGCCATTCTGATCCTGGACGAAGCCACCAGTTCGGTCGACACCCGTACCGAGCAGCTGATCCAAAAGGCGATGCTGGAACTGATGAAGGGCCGCACCAGCTTCGTGATCGCCCACCGGCTCTCCACCATCCGGGACGCCGACACGATCCTGGTGATGAATAACGGCGCCGTGATCGAACAGGGCAACCACCACGAACTGCTGGCCAAGGGCGGCTTCTACGCCGACCTGTACAACAGCCAGTTCAGCGGGAACCTGGAAGAGGCGGGCTAAAGCTTACAGCCGAATGCAGCCGGGCAGGGGATTCCCCTGCCCGGTTTCTCGTATTGCCGGGCGAAGGGACGGGGTACCCTAAGAGGGTGAGCGGCGGGGAGCTGCTACGGAAGCCCGAAGCGAAGTCCGGGACGTTCGGAGCGGTCCCTAGCTGAAAAGACGGCTGAGAAGGAACCGGACCAACTCGGTTAAGAGCACGGTAAGTATCACTTTCCATACCCACCGAGGCAGCATGGCGGCTCTCACTTCCTTTCGGAGGCTCGAGTCTCCCCTACCGCTCACCCTTATTTTACCAAACAGAGTCCTCGGGTCAAGAACATACGTTCGACAAGTTTCGCCCCGGGATCACGCAAAATGGAACAAACCGAGCAGGGCAATCCCTGCTCGGTCTCGTTGTTATGCCTATGGCTACTGCCCCTTGGCTCCGTAGTACTCTTCCAGCGTCTCATTCTTGGCAGCGATCGCGCTGGCCATGGGGTTTCCCACATAACGATAATGCCAGGCCTCGTAGTGGTAACCCGTGATCGCTTCTTTCCCTTCGGGATAGCGAAGAATAAACCCATACTTGGATGCATTGGCCGCGAGCCAGTTCGCCTCGGGTGTGTTGGCAAAGCAGTCGTCGGCGGCGCACTTGCCGTCAATGCCAGAGATGTCCATGGCGAGGCCGGTCTCATGCTCGCTGTGCCCCGGCACGGCACTGTACTGATCGACCCAGGCCTGACCATACTGCTTCAGGTATACGTTGTACAACCCCGTCTGGGTCGTGTGCGAACGGTAACCGGAAACACCGGCCAGTTTGATGCCATCCTTGGCGGCTGCGGCGAACATGACTTCCAGCGCCTGAGCAGCGTCCTGGCGCATCTCCCGCTTCTCGTCGTGCCCAGAGAAGATGAAGGGTACATTCGGCTCCACCAGCGGGCCGGGCGTGTAGCCTTCGGGCAGCATGTAGACCTTATTCACCAGAACGCCGATATCGGCCGGGTTTGCTACGACTTTCACGGGGGTACCCCCTGTAGTTGTGCTTTGGCTAGCGCCGGCCGCCGTTGAAGAAGTACTCGGCGTGCTCGGGGCCGGGGTAGTAGGCTGTGTCGGCACGGTGGGCTGAGAAGGAGCCGGAGTGGAGGGAACGGTAACAGCCGGCGGAGTCTTCGGCGGCGTCGCCTTGGGGCCGCACCCGGCCAGAACCGTTGTGGCCGCTGCAAGCAGGAGAGCGGTACCGGTAACCCAGTAAGCCTTTGCCATAAGCATATACATCTCACAATGTCGTTAGTTTCGTAGTGTACTGGCAGGAAGCCCTGTCCAGGGGACAGGGGTATTTTATCACTGCGGCGGGGGTGGTGTACAGAAGCCGCGCCAAGATAACCAGGAACTGGTTGGTGCGCCCCCCCATCCACATCATGAGAAGCCTCCTCCGAGCCCACCAGGGCTCGAAGGGGGCTTCTTCATCCTGCCTAGTACAGATCCAGCGTCCCATGCACCCGCGCCTGCCGCTCCAGGAAGTGAAAGAGTCCGTAGCCCACTACCAGCCAGACGGCGCCCACGGCCAGTTCGCCCAGCAGCAGCGCCCCCATACCGGGCCCTCCCCCGGCAAAGGCCAGGCGTGCAGCGCTGGCCCCCCGCGTCATCGGCAGGGCGTAAGCCACCAGCTGCAACCACCGGGGCAACACGGTAACCGAAAACTGGATCCCACAGATCGCCATCATGCCGCCCACCACGATGTTGCCCACCAGGTTCAGGTTGGTCAACACCAGGCCGATACTGCCCAGGGCGACGCCCAGGGAAGAGGTAGCGATGACCGTGACCATCAGTGCCAGGAAGAGCGCACCCCAGTGGACCTGACTGAGGTCGGCGTGGAAGACGGCGGCCCCGATCGCCAGGGCCACCGCACTGGTCAGCAGACCATGCATCCCGACCACCAGGAGGCGGCCGCCGAAGACCATGAACCGGTCACGGGCGGCCAGGGTTACAAGGGCCAGCGTGCCGTTGGCCCGTTCGTTCACCATCACGTCAGAGACGGTATACAGGCTGGAGAGGGCACACACCTGCACGGCGTTGCCGACAAGTTGGAAGGTCACATCGGAACTGCCCGTGGCAAACCAGGCCACCAGCCCAAAGAAGATCACCTGCGTCACCGGTCGGATCAGCAGGAACAGCGCATAGGAGAGCGGCGTCATGGTCGCGTAGCTTTCCAGGAAGGCAAGCTTTGCGATGCGCCCATAGGCGCCAAGTGCTTCGGTCATGCTACGACACCCCCAACTGGCCCAACTGCCTCAGTTTCCGGTCGAACACATAGCGGTAGAGCCAGAAAGCGGCGACGAAGTAGGTGATCCCCACAGCCAGCAGCCCAATGATCGCCACGCCCCAACTGCCGGTAAGCAGGGTCGGTGCAGCCACCGGTCCGGTGATCGCCCAGCGCAGCGCCTCCCGAGCCCAGGCCAGAGGCAGAATCAGGCCGAAGGGCAGCGCCCAGACCGGCAGCATGGTCAGGGGAAAGAGTAGACCGGAAACCACGTAAAGCGGATACCCCAGGCCATTGGCGATGGCGTTGGCGTTGCGGGAGAGCGTGAAGAGTAAGGCCAGCATCAGCGAGAAACCGACAAAGGCGAAGATGGCGATTGCGAAGGTGACCAGCAGCAGCCAGGGTGAAGCCACCGTCATGCGTACACCCAGCAGACCTGCACTGTAGACCCAGGAGAGCAGCACCGACAGCACGGCCAGCAACGTATTGCCCAGAATCTTGCCCAGCAGCGTGATCGGGAAGCGTACCGGAGCGATCAGCAGCACTTCCAGGGTACCCATCCAGCGCTCCCGGCCGATGTCGGTGGCGCTGGACCAAAGGATCGTGCCCCAGAGGGTCATGAGCCCGGAGCCAACCACCACCTGCTCGCCGAAGTTGGGCTGCCCGGAGCGATGGAATATGTAGTAGGCGACCAACACGTTGAGTAACGGCGAAACGAAGACTACGTTCTTCATCATCGTCCGGGCCATCGAGTTGCCGATCTGGACCCTGGCGTTTGTGAGGATGGCGATGAGGTCTGTCACGAGGCCTTCCCCCCCACCAGCTTCAGGTATGCATCTTCCAGCGTGGCGTCCCGGACCCGCAAGTCAACCAATCCGTTCCCCAGGGTGCTCCGCAGCCCGGCGCTGATCGCCTCAGGCTCTTCGGTCGGGATCTGCAAGATCAGACGGGCGCCAAGGGTCGCCTGCTCCAACTGGCCAGCGCCCGGCAGGGAGCGCACCAGTTCGATCTCCCTGGCGGTGACTCCCTGAACGGCAGCCTCCACCACCTGAAAACCAACCGCCAGCCGCTTGAGTGCGGACGGCGTGTCCAGGGCGACCATCTGGCCCTTCTGGACGATGCCGATCCGGCCGCAGAGCAGTTCAGCCTCCGCCATGTAGTGGGTGGTCAACACGATGGTTGTACCCCTCTCGGCCAGACTGGCCACCAGTTGGCGCAGTTCCTGGGCGCCTACCGGGTCCAGCCCGATGGTGGGTTCATCCAGGAAGAGCACCTCCGGGTCGTTGACCAGCCCCCGCACGATGGTGAGCCGCTGCTTCATGCCCTTGGAGAAGGTCTCTACCCGGCGATCGGCGACAGCGGCGAGGCCGGCCCGCTCCAGCAGTTCGGGAATGAGAACCCGCTGCCGGGCCCGGGGCACCCGGTACATGTCGGCGAAGTACTGCAGATTCTCCCGGGCCGAAAGCCGCCAGTAGAGGCTCCGTTCGCCACCAAAGATGACCCCGATCCGTGCCCGCAGTTGTTCATGCTGCCGGACCGCATCCAGCCCCAGCACCTCGACCGTCCCTGCGGTGGGCAGCAAGAGCGTGGTCATCATCTTGATGGTGGTCGTCTTGCCGGCGCCGTTGGGACCCAGCAGACCGAAGATCTCCCCCCGGCCCACGCTGAAAGTCAGTCCATTGACCGCCTTGACGACTTTCTGCTGCCTGCGGAACCAGCCCGTTTCGGATCGGTATTCCCGTTCCAGCCCTTCGACTCGGATTGCATCAGTCACTAGCGTTTCGCTCCTTCCCAGTCTGGCTCGATATTGCTGTCCACAAAGTCCTGCAGCAGCTTTACCAGCCGCTGCAGAGCCTCCCGATCTGTCCGGTAGTACTTGGCGGCGCCCGGCGGTCCCTCCACTTCCTTGAGGAGGCCAGCCTGGCGCAGCAGGTTCATGTGATGGGTGACAGTCGCCGGGTTCAGCTTCAACCGACCGGCAACCCAGCCGTTGAACCCCTTATCCATGGCGAGCACCCGCAGAATCTCCAGCCTGCTCGGTTCGGCGATGGCCCGCAGTCCCTCCACCACCCGGTCCCGCGCAATCATGTTGGTCCAGGGTCCCAGGCGGCAATCCAAGGTCACCACCGCCATGGATGGCTCAAACAGAGCGACTCGCATCGGCGAGAAGAAGAAGGTCGGGACGCAGCCATACTGCGGAAAAACGTATTCCGGCCCATACCGGCGACCGAAGGGCTTGCCAAAAACGCCGACCGTGAAGGCCTTGGGATCCTTGCCCTGCGCTTCTGTCTCGGCCTGTGCGATGGTCTCTTCCCACAGCGGTTCCAGCCGGGGCAGCATGGGCTCGACTCCCAGTGCCCAGACGCGCGGCAGCAACCCGACCGTGGCCTCCTTCAACTGTTCTGCCTCGTAGACGATGGTGGCCAGCACCGCCTCATCGCCGTTCCAAAGCCAGGGATACTGGCTGCGCAGTTCAGCCGCGCCGTTGCTGGCAGAGCGCAGGTCCTTCACCCGCTCCGGGGTCACGACTTCGCCCAAGAGGAAGGCAGCATAGGCATCGGGGGACATCTGCCCGATCAGGGTGGTGAGCTTTGTGAGGTCATGGAAGCACCGATGCTGCACCACGAGGTCCCCCTCGTGAAACAGCTCTGGCAGCTTGCGCAGTTGGGCCAGCCACTTCTGCTCCGCAGCGGTTAGCTGCTCCTCCACCTCGGCCGCCCAGCCCGCCAGAAACTGGCGCCGTTCGGGGTGGGCCAGAGCGTTCAGGGCAAAGACGGTCTCCAGGACCGGCGAGGTCAGGAAGAACAGCTTTGAGGGCTGTTGCTCGGAAGTCTCGGGCATAAGCGTCACTCCATTTGATCGGTATGCTCGTCGGCATATTTGATGACCATCTAATATACTATCTTTGATCCCGGTGAAAGGCAAGAGGGTTACATAGAAAAGAGCGGCAGTCAGCAATGGTTGCTGACTGCCTGCCGCTATAGACGTTTGCTTTCGGTCTGGACCGCCTCCAACAGCCCTTCGGCCTCCCGGACTTCCCACGTAGTGACAGTGGTCTCCCCGGTAGCGTTGTTGTAGTCGGT